>CAJUNM010000033.1 GCA_910587805.1 uncultured Christensenellaceae bacterium
GCGGCGGCGGTAACGCCGCAGGCGGCGCCGGTGTAAAAGGTTATGGAAATCCGGGGCAGGGCGGCGCAATATGGAGCACGAGCAACGGCGGCGGAGCCGGAGGATCTTATGGCACAAGCGGCGGTAGCTCCGTTATGTCTCCGATCAACGGCAGCAAAGGCGCATACGGACAAGGCGGAGCAGCCGGTACCGGTGCGGACGGTAAAGGCGCGGGCGCGGGCGGCGGCGGCTATTGGGGCGGCGGCGGCGGCTCCGGTGATAGATCGGTAATTGACGACAGCGGCGGCGGCGGCGGTTCCGGCTACATAAAGAGCGGACTTACGGCAGGCTCGTGTCAAAGCGGATCGTGGACGGGCGGCGGCAAAGCCGTTATCACCGCGGTTACCGTAAACAACAACCCTACGTCTAAAAACGCCGTGATAAGCGGCGGCACGCGCGGCAGCGGCAAAACCGTGAACATTGCCGCGTCTACGGTAGCGTCCGATCCCAACAGCCATACTGTGTATTTCTCGGCAGGCAACACTTCCAACCTCGACACGTTGCCGGGCAGCAATGCGGGACTTTATATAAACAGTACCACGTTAGCGACCAATTATCTCGATTGGATATGGGTGAACAACACCACGCTGCGTATCACTAACATCAAAAAACTGCCGCGCGCGGGCCTGGACGGCGCGACCGTCACGGGCACGACGGGCAGACTTCCGCTTTACGTTTGGGTGCGCGACAGCTACGGCACAACGGGTACTATGCGCGGTTACGCGAAAGTAAAGTTCTATTTGGACGTTACGCTGGCAGCTCCGCAGTTCCGTCAGAACGTGACTCTAAACGTTTCGGACAGCAACGAATATAACGACGTGTACGTCGGCGTGTCCAAAATCAACACGAATCCTCAAAACGCATCTGTAACCAATATTTACAATCCGAGCGGCGCCGGACGCAATACCGCAATGATAGCCAAACCTTTGCGGCTTTCGAGCAATCTCAACGACGGTACCGTGTCGGTCAATATCAAGGCGTCCGAGCTTGTAACGGGCGTAGTTACCGCATACGACAAAGCGGTAATAGTTATCCCTAACACGTCTACGGTAGTTCAATCCAACGCTAGCCGCGTACTCGCCATTGACGAGCTTGACGGCAGAAAAACGGGCAAAAACGTAACGATGTACAATACCGCTAATGCGGCGGTTGCAAACGCATTTACCGAGATAACGGTGCGCGGCGTGAAAACGCAGGCAACGTATATCGTGTTGCCGATACAAGTATACGTTGTGGAAAACAGCTCGGCGCGCGGCGCGAACTATCAGATCAACGGAACTTCCGCCATAAGCATAGAGCTTGTTTTCAAGGTGGACAACACTCGTCCGAAGATCGCCAACAATGCATCGCCTGGACTCGTTTCGCTCACGCCGATGAGCAGTCAAAGAATAACGCTTTCCCAATTTTTCAGCGACGTCGATAACAACGCCATATCCTCGAGCACTCACACTATAAACAGAGTTGTGGTGCCGCAAAACGAGTATATCCAGCTCGGCAAGTACGGTCAGGTGGTATCCGCGCTCAACGGCAGCGCGTCGTATTACAATCTTGTTACGTCGTCGGCGTTGCCGTCGAAAGCAGATATAAGAGCGGCACGAGACAGCGGTCAATTGCCGAACAATCCGACGGGCTTTAACAGTAATTTTATAGCTACTACGCCTACGGCGGACGCTTACGTGCAATATGCCGTTTCGGGCGATTCGATCACGTTTACGGGACTTCGCGCCACATATTCGAGATATTCCGCATCGCGCACTAACGCGAAAGCGGTGAATTCGGGCGGCAACAGCACAGGCACTTCGCTCGACAATATATCCGATATAACTACAGCTAACATAGTGAACGGTGCGGGGCGCAATCTCGGGCACTTTTACGTATTGATCAACGTAACGGACAAAAACGATGCGTCCGATACGGGTATTTGGTTGCCTATAGCGTTGCAGGTCAATAATATCGCGCCTACGGAAACGTCCGAAGAGCGCGGTCAAACGGGCGCGTCTTACCGTCCCACGGCGGAAGGCAACGTCGGACAGTCGTTCTTCTTCTCTCCGATGGGCATCACCGTCAACAGAGAAACCAAACCTATCGGAACGTATAAAGGCGATGACGGCAATCTTATCGCCACGCCTTCGCTTTTGCAGCCGCTCGGTTCGGACGCCGATAACTACAATACTATCAGCATGGTAGGCTCGGACGGAAAGATCAACGAGCTTTTGACGGCGACTACGAGTGCGAAAGACGTGCAAAATTCAGTCGCGAACAACGGCAGCGGCGCGCAAGGCAAGTATTTCACCGTCGAACCGTTGGATATATTTATCAACGCGAGCTATTTCGGCGGACGCGTAAAAACCACCGGTCTCGATACTGCGACCGAGGCGGGATACGTAAAAATATCCGGCTATAAGATCACTCTCAACAATTTCACGTATAACAGATATATGAACGCAACGGTAACGCTTCGCGACGTAGGCGGCGCTACAAAGAACGTTTATATTTCGATCAAGGTAAACAACTCCGCGCCTAAGGCTGCCGACAACGTTGTTGTGCTCGATTACGACAGCAACGGCAGAAAGGTCAGTTCCGTTTATACTGCGGGCGATATTCCCACAATAACGTACAACATGCCCGCGGGGTCTACAGCCGTCATAACGCCTTACGATCTGTTGACCGACGACGATATGACGCGCAACGGCGTCACTTATCCCGATCGCGGTTTCACGCTCAACGGATTGAACGGACGGCTCGACGGCGGCACGTTAACGGACGGCGGCGCGAGCGGCATGGCTGTTACCAACCTTGCCATTGCTGCGGACAGAGTGTACGATTACACTTCGTCCGATTATAAAACTCAACTTATCCGCACGCTCGGACAGCTCGACGCCAAGCAGACGTTCGGCAACAGCTTTACCGCTACGAACACGTTTGTTACGCCCGAGGCGAAAACTCTCGGCGTCGACAGGCTTTATTTCGAGCGCACAAACGATTCGACCAATCTCGATGCGTATAATTTCGATCCCGATAACGCCTCGTTCGCAACGCCGACGGTTGTGAACGGCGATTATGCGTCGCTGTTCTCTGGTAACCGAGTGGTCGTAGACGGAAAATCGTACAAGATCGACTTTTTCGTTATAAGAGCAAACACGAGAACGCCCGCCGGCACGGCATACGAGGCGACGTTTACCGTTCGCGACCGTACGGGTGCGGGCAGCGCGTCTTACCCCGGCTTGAAGCAAATACGCGTTTGCGTCAATGTTGTAAACAGCAATCCGAGCGTAAAAGACGAAAACAGAGTCCATACGCTCAGCACCGAGAACACCTCGCTCAATCCCAAACAGATAATATTTACCGCCAACGGCAACGGCGAAACTAGCACTGGTATTCTCGTAGACAACGAGGGCGATACGCCCATGTTCGCGGTCGGTCGCGCGTATACCGTAGTGGACGTTGCGGGCAATACCGCCGACGAAGCGGGCAATCCGTACTTGGGCAGCTATATAACCGTGGCGATAACGTCCGATACCATGACGGTCACGGCTGTAAACTCCACGCAGAAAATGCCGTATTTGCGCATAAAATTCTGCGCTACCGACGGCAGATCGTCCGCGGAATATTCCGATCTCGAACTGCGCGTGTTCGTATCAAACGCGCCTATAACCGCCAATGAGACCGAACTCGGTTTCGGTGTGGAAAAGATCGCCGATCGCGACGAGCACGTATGGACGATAGATTCCGTAAACCGTGCGGATATGACCTCGGCGCGTTATTTCGTGTCCAATGCCGCGGCGGCGAACGAGCTTTCTGCGCGTTCCGTTTCCGACAGACAGATCAAATACATGTATTCCGATACCGACGCTTTGCAAAACGCCGTGCTTTCGCCCAAGTCCGATATTTCGGCGAGCGGCGCATATAAGAACGCGCCTTCGTCGAGCGAGACGGACGCAGTGGATTACGAAACAAGACTTAAGTCGGCAGTTCCCATCATCGGTATAAGAAACATATCGCAGTATCCGTCCAATGCGGTAGGCGTACTGCTCGATTTCGCGGGACCGTCTGATTCGGTAGCCGCCATGTACAACGCGTTAGGCGGCGACGAATCATATATCGCCAACGACTACGATCTGTTGTATTTCGTAGACGGCGAGATGTACGAGGCGAAAAAGCTCATACGTGCCGACGACGACACCGTAGTAAACAACCGTGAAAAATTCTTCGATTCGCGCGGCAGGTGGATAGTCACGGATTGGGCTATACGCATCAATCCAACCAAAGCGTTCCTTGTCAATACGTATTTGAACGTGCAAACGCTCGTGCGCGACGAAACGCGTTTCGGCGGCGACTCGGCGGGGATTAACACCGGCTATAACGAGAGCGGCAGTCAGATCGCGATAAACGGATACGAGTACTTGACGTACTATCTGTTCGTTAAAGATACGAGCATAGTTGCTTACGATTACTACGACCGTTTCAACGGTTACTATACCGTTGCCGACGGCGCCGATCTCAACAGGAACTATATACCCGCGTACGATGCGTCGCTCGATAACCAAACCTACGACTACACGAATTTGGATCCGAGCATTCCCGTACCCGGTTCGCTTTACTATCACGCGGGCAACCGCGAGGTAGCGGAATTCGATACCGCGCCGGGCGCAGGCTCGGGCTATGAGCTTGTCAAAAATCGCGAGCAGGGCGCGCCGACGCAATACGTAGGCAGACTTGCGGGTGCAGATTACACTGCGGCGATAGGCAACGATCCGAACTCGCCGTATCTCGAAGGCGCGTTCAGATATTCGCATACGATCAACGTGTCGAGCGCGACTTCGGAGATCACGTATATCCCGATGAGCTACTTTGCGTTGCCGTCCGACTTGACCGACGGCATGACAGAAACGGGCGAGGTCAAGTATTTCACCGATTCGTACGTGGCGTACGATATTCGGAATCCTTACGACCGCAACAATCTCGGCGTCGTTTCGAGCGCGATAACTCTCTCGGACGGCGTGCATACGTGGTCGGGCAATTCCGGCGAATACGCTTTGAACCGAAATCCGTACGTAGAGTTCGGTACGTTCAACACCGGTATCGAGACCGATAAGATCGGCGTGAGCAACAGCCCGTATTTGAACAAAGCTGTTTCCATCACCACGTACACCACGTCGGAAAGCGGTCCGGTAGCGATACAAAACACCGTCGGAGGAAACCAAGTCACGTATTTCTCCGCCGATAACAATAAGCAGATGCTCATAGGCAACGGTCACGCCATGATCTTGCCTAACAACGTCAACAGTTTGCAAGAACATCAATTCGGTTTGACGCTCAAAAAGAGCAGCGCGAGAGCGGCGGGCACGAATCTTACGATGACCGTCGCGGTCTCGAAGTGCAACGGCACGCCGACCAACACGAGCGTAGTTTACGCGAACGACGCCGACAAAGCCAAGTTTACGGCAGTAGTGTCGTATAAGCTCGAAATAGGCAATGCGCCCGTCACGCTCGACGTTAATTCCGTGACTGCCGACGCTACGGCAGGGTATTATACCGACGTTCAGATCACGAACGGAAGTTCGCAGTCGTACGAGATAGAGCTTAAAAAGAAGGGCGAGGATTCCGCTGTAGCTGCGAACAAGCAGACTATATTCTACAACGACGCCGACTTGCACGATCAAGCGTTCTTCTATCCCGATTCCGCCAAGCGTTTCGATACTTGGAGCGCGGGCGCAGACGCATACGAACGGGTGAAACAGACCGACGCAAACGGTTTTGTCAACTGCGCGAGTTCCGTGCCCGTCGCGCAAGCGTCGTTGCGGAATTATTTCGGCAACAAGACAAACGCCGACATCGCGCAGCTTAACGGCGAGTTTACTCCCAACTCGGGTAAATACGGGACAAAGACCAATCAGAACGATATCATCGAAGGTTTCAGCAAATACTTCTCGGTGTCGTTTGCAAACGGAAATCAAAGCTTGATAATCCGCCCGCTCGCAAAAACGCTCATCAATGCCGAGGCTATCGGTTCGGGCGCGAGCATGGAGCAGATAAGACAGTTCTATGCCGCGCGCGGACTCGTTCCCCGTATCGAAGGCGCAAAAGTAGTAGGCGCGTACTATCCGCTCAAAGTTCTTATTTACGATAGCTGCGGCGACGGATTCGGCGCAGGCTCGTATGTGGCTGTAGAAGTTCGCGTAGAGGTTCTCGACGCGCTGCCCACGTTCTCGGGCGCGCTCGTAAACGACGGTACGGCGGTCAACGGCGTGCAGAACAAAAAGCTCGATATTTCGCTCGCTGTGGGCGGAACGTTCTCGCTCAACCTCAAAGAGTATATCGTCGATCCCGATATGATCTCCACGAGCGCGGACTCGCTTATTTGGAAATCCACGTACGACACGCTTTTGGCAAAACCGAACAAGACCGACGACGATAATTTCGTTTTGGAAACGAGCGACTACTTGGTGTCGCCGTTCGTGACCGATATAGGCAGCGGCGCGTATAACAATTTCACTCCTTACGGAGACCGTACGACTGCCGCCGATATAACGATGTCCATCTATCACGAGGACACGAATTGGACGGACAGCACGCGTCCCGCGCCGTCGTCCAACAGCGTAGTGTTCACGCTCAACCGTCGTGCGCTCGGCACGTCGTCGTACACGTTCAAACTTCATTTTACCGACAACGTGCACTATGCAAGCAGCGGAAGATACGATTTCTCCGTAGTGCCTACGCTTACCGTCAACGTGCGAGTGATAAACCAAGCTCCTACGGTACGTTCCGAAAATCTCGCAAACAGCATCAAGATGCGTGCGGGCGATACGTTTACCGTGTTCACCACTCCGTACGAAAAGTTCTTCGATGCGGATAATCCCGCGTCGATGTCGTCGAACAGTGTAGTCAACTTCGACCGTACCGCAAATAAGAATTTGGCAAACAAGACCTCGGGCAGCTACGAATACGCCAAGTATACGAGCGAGTATTTGCAAACCCACGGCTTGCGCGATTACAACGACGAAATTCCCGATAATCAGCATCTCGGCTTTGCCGCGATCGCAAACGACGATACGCCGTGGACGATGCGCTTGAGCTATAATTTTGCGACCAACACCGACGCAGACTGCTTTACCATCGAGCGTCAGGACAGACTTGCGCCCGAGAACAATATGGGCGGTAACGCAGTGCCTTTGACGCTTACCGTGCGCGCGGTCGGCGTGTGCTCAAACGTTCCTCTCACTTTTACCGTAAACGATTACGAGGGCGGCACTGCTACTTATACAATATACATTACCGTCGAAAGCTCGAGACCGGTTGCCGTAACGCCCGAAACGCACGAAAGCAACGAGTACACGCTCAATACCGGATTGTCGTTTACCAAGGCAAACGGCGTGGTAGTAACGGGCGAATACAATATGTATATGTTCGCGGCAAGCGACGACACGCAGGTCGATGCGGCGCGTTCCGTGATCCTTCGCGACAATACGCGCGTTAACGCATACGGCAAGATCAAGATCAATATCGGTTCGTCTACAGTCAACGGCGTTAAAGTAGGCGGCGTTGCATACGATCCCGACAGCAACGATAACGATGCTATAGGCTTGTACTACAGCAGCGAGAACGTGCCTATATTCAGCATCAACGGTATTCCGATGACGTATAACTCCGCTACGCGCAGCTACAGCAACGAGCGTTACGTTATAACGCCGTCCTCGGATATGCGTTCGTTTACCGTAACGTGTTTGAGCTACGATTTCAACCGCGATTGGGACGATCTGCAATTCTACGTAAAAGATGCGGGCAACAACACGTTCGATAACGCGTTGCGCATAACGATACACATCAGCACGCTCTATTCGTCGATGACCAATAAACATATGACGACCGACAAGATCAACAATGCCGGCAGCATAACGGGCGTGGACGAAGTGTACGTAAAATCGTACGACCGTTTCAGCGGTAAAGTTCCGTCGGAAAACGACGAGGACATGGGCAAACTCAGCCGTTATCAGTTTATGAACTATTACGGCGTAGGCACGGGCGATCTCGTTTCCGTCGACCAAGTGGAGGGCAAGAGCGGCGCGTTCATTGCGGACAGCGACGTTGCGGCTACCACCGAGGGCATGGCGGCTTACGGGTTCAAACTGTACGCGCTCATGGACGAGAAAGCCGACGAATCGGGTTACGAAGCGCTTACGATAGATAAGCTCAATTCGTCCGGCATGTTCACGGTGGATCGTGCCAACGGATACTTCTATTCGGAATCCGTACCCGATAAATATTTGATAGGCGGCATTTCGCACGACGGTACGAGCATTTCCGCGCGCGACAACGGATTGTTGACGTACTTGCAGGACTACGTTATCATATCGGTCGGCGCGGACGGTTTGTCGCTTGATTTCCGTCCCATATCGACTAATCGCAACGATAAAATACTGCTGTACGTGCAAGTGGACAAAAATCCGTCGATGACGCGTTTGGTCGCGCCTCGCGATTCCGTGCTTACGGCAGGCTCGCTGTTCTACTTGAGCGTAGAAAACTCCGCGCCCATGGCGAATACCGCCAAAGAAACGCTGTCGTTTGCCGGCGCGGTCGGATCTTACGCTACGTTTAAGGTATACGACCATCTCGACGAGCTTGGTTCGATGTTCACCGATTCCGATACGTTCGACAACGTGACGGTAGGCGGCTCGGGCGCGTACAACGACAGACAGTACCGCGAAGCGTTCGCCGAGGCGACGAGACTCGGTATCGATTGGGACGAGAGCAAGGGCAAGACCCGCGCTATCGATATTTCCGTGGATAAAGCGCGCAACGAAATAACCGTCACGATAAATCGCAGAATAGATATGCGCGACGAAGACGGCAAATATTCGTCCGCAGTCGAAGTGCCTATCGTATTCGAGGGCACGGATATGTCCGGCGCGGCTGCTACCGTAACGTTGCGCGTGACCGTTCTCAACAGCGACATCGACGTAAACGGCGCGGCTATAGGCAGCTTCCGCGATGCGGAAACGGGCTACGGCTATTCGCTCTCGCGCGATACGGCGGACGGCAGGGATTATACCTTGCATGCGTACGTTTCACGCGACCTGCGCCCGTTGACGTTTAACGTCCGCGATATATTCTCCGATCCCGACTTTACGACCGCGCTTTCGGATACCGATTCGTTCAGACTCGTTGCCGTTGCGGGCGGAAATTACGACAAGTACGTTACGGACGACGTTCACAAAGTGATGTACGAGTCCGACGAGAAGTCATTTGAACTCGCCACCGTCACGCCTACGTTCTATAACAACGACGGGTATAGATTCAGCGGCTTTACGATCACGGCGTCGTCTTACGCGCGCGATCATTCCGCTACGGCGTATATGCGCGTGCTCGACAAATGCGGCGACGTTAATGCCGACGATGCGTCGAGCGGAATTACGCTTAAGATAGTCGTCGAAATAATCAACTCCGCGCCGTCCGTGCTCGACGGTAAGGACAATACGCTCATGACCATAGTCGGCGCGTCCGTAAAGACCGAGGACGAGAGCGACGAACTTGAGACGATCACGCTCGATATAGCCGATTACGTGACCGATATAAACACCACCGATACGCCCGATCAAAAGGGCAAAACCGAAACATATCTGCGCATTCGTTTTGTTGCAGTAGATACGCCGACGAACTTCTTTGCGACCAAGCGCGGCGCACCCGAGATCGACGATCTCGCTACTTACAAAGTAAGCGACAATGACGACCGTATACTCACGATCACGCCCAAGAAAGGATATTTCGGCGAGCAGGTCATTACCGTTACCGTGTACGACGGCAGCGAAAACAACAATTCTTCGCTCGGTGCGAGCTTTAAGATACGTTTGTCGCTTGTGTACGACTTCAAAGAGGTCGACAGTCTCAAACAGGTTTCGAGCGTGCGCGGTATTCCCGTAGATCTGACGACGGATATGCTCGTCGAGCGCAAGCCCGATATGGCGGGCACGCAAGTCAAGGACGAAGGCGAGGATGAGAACGTTCCCGCCGCGCTTGCGGACGCCGATACGGGCAACTATTTCAATCCCGCCGAGGGCTACGTTATCACGTCGATATCCGCGGTTTCCTCTTCCGTGACCGAATATGTTTCCATATTCCAAGCCGAGGACGGCACGTGGAGACTTACTCCGCTCAGAGTGACGCCCGGCGTTATGCTCGCCGTGGAGTTCAGCATGCCGGGTAGCGACAAGCCGTACAGCACGTTGCAATTCATGCTCACTATCGACAACAACCCCGCGCCCGTGCTCAAGGACGCGTTCAAAACGGACGAGGGCTATGTGTTCAACCGCTACGACACGTCGGGCAACCGCGATACGATAGTTCTCAATCAGGACGGCACAGCCAATATTTCGCCCAAGCAATTGTTCACCGACAACATCGGCGACGTTGTGAGCTTTGTATCGGCTAAGTCCAAATCGAGTTCGCTTGTTTCGGTCAACGTTGTTGCCGAAGACAACCTTGCGCTCACGTTCTTCGCGCGCGGCAGCACCGAAATAACCGTAGTGGTAAAAGATCTCACGGGCGATTCGGCTACGTACACGTTTATCGTAGTCAATACCGACCTCGACGAGCCGACGCTTTGGCAGAAGGTGATGATAAGCTACGAGACCAATACCGTAATATGGCTGTCGGTCGCCGCGGCGATACTGTTGCTTATAATCATACTCATAATCATACTCATTGCAATGCGCCGTCGCAAGAAGAAGCAGCAAGAGCTTGAGGAAATGCTCATATCCGAAATGGAACTCGAAGAGCAGATGATGCGTCTCAACGCCGCCGCAAGCGCAACGAAGTATCAGTCGTACGGATATTTGCCGCCGACGATGCCCGTGCAGAACGATCCGACGCTTATGCTCGGCAGTGCGCCTCAGCCGCAGACCAATCCCACGCCTACGCTTAACCTCAATGCGGGGCAGAGCAGTCAAAACGGCAACGATCAACAGTAAACAATCGTATAAAATACGGAGCATGCGATAAAACATGTTCCGTATTTTTTTACGCAAAATTCACATAAAATCATATGCAAAAGAGTTGTGTTTTTTTTCGCGATGCGCTATAATAATATCAACGCGAAAGCATTTTAATAGGAAAATTTCCGGTAAAATAGTTTTCAGTGCATTTTTTGCAGTATTGTGTCGTGAAAATTTCACGCGTATATATAAAATATATAATAAAAAATCAGTATAATTTAACGGAGGCAATTTACTTTGCAAAAACGAGTTGTAGAACCTTATCTCAAGGTTATATTTTTGGGCGGAGTCGGCGAGATCGGCAAAAATATGACCGCTCTCGAATTCGGCGAGGACATTATCATTATCGACTGCGGATCGACTTTCCCCACGTCCGATACCCCCGGCGTAGACCTTATAATACCCGATCCCGCATACTTACTGCTCAATCGCGACAGGATCCGCGGCATAGTCGTAACGCACGGGCACGAGGACCATATCGGGTCGATCCCGTATTTTCTCAAGCAGTGCAATGTGCCCGTGTTCGGTACAAAGCTCACGCTCGCGCTTATAGAAAACAAACTGCGCGAAATGCATATCGACAACGCAAAGCTCAACGTAGTGCAGCCGGGGAACGTGGTACAGCTCGGCAGAGCGTTCAAAGTGGAGTACGTAAAAGTATCGCACTCCATAGCCGGCTCGTGCGCGTTGTCCATTCAAACGCCCGTCGGCGTGGTTTTCCATTCGGGCGATTTCAAAGTGGACTTCACTCCGATAGACGGAAACATGATCGACTTGCAGCGCATTGCCGAAATAGGCAAGCAGGGCGTGTTGCTGTTGCTTTGCGAAAGCACAAACGTAGAGCGCCCCGGCTCGTCGATGAGCGAAGCTACCGTCGGGCGTTCGATGCGCAATATTTTTAACGAGAACAAAGACAGGCGGTTGATAATAGCGACGTTCGCGTCCAATATCCACCGTTTGCAGCAAATAATCGATCTCGCCGCGGAATTCGGGCGCAAGGTAGCGTTTTCGGGCAGATCGATGATAAACGTAGCGGAGTGTGCGGCGCGTATAGGCGAGTTGAGACTCGACAGGAGTCTTATCGTCGATATAGAAAAGGTCAAGAACGTTGACGACAAAGACCTTGTTATCTTGTCGACAGGCAGTCAGGGCGAGCCGATGAGCGCGCTCACGCGCATGGCGTCCGACGAATTTTCAAAGGTCAAGCTCGGGTATAACGATACGGTCATACTTTCCGCGCACCCTATCCCAGGCAACGAGCGCATGGTGTATAACGTTATAAACAACGTATACCGTCACGGCGCGCGCGTCATATACGAGAGCCTTGCGGAACTGCACGTATCGGGTCACGCTTGCCGCGACGAGCTGTCGCTTTTGCATGCGTTGCTCAAGCCGCAGTTTTTCATTCCCGTGCACGGCGAGCACAGACATTTGCAAAAGCACGCAGAGCTTGCCGTTTCCATGGGCGAGCTTCCGTCGCATATCATAATCACCGATATAGGTGATTGCGTGCACGTTTCGCATAAGATGTTCAAGATAGGCGAACAGGTCGCGGCTGGCAGTCTGCTCGTGGACGGGCTTGGCGTAGGCGATACCGACAGTTCGGTGCTGCGCGACAGAAAGCATCTTGCCGAAGACGGTTTGCTTATCGCAGTCATTTGCATAGACGAACTGTCGGGCGAGGTGTCGGCTATAGACATAACGTCGCGCGGGTTTGCTTACGATACCGATAACGAAGAGTTCTTCGAGAAATGCAGAGACGATATCAGCCGAGTGCTCGGCGAATACGACTTGCGCGAATGCGACAGAAGCGTGCTTAACAACACGATAAGAAAAGAACTCAAAAACTATATTTTCAAAAAGACGAGACGTTCTCCCATGATCTTGCCTATGGTCATAGACTGTTAAATGCGCGCCGCCGAGGAGATAACCGCGGTCGAGCTTTTGGCGCCCGTCGGCGATATTACGCGCCTTCCCGTAGCAATCGCGTACGGTGCGGACGCAGTGTATCTTTCGGGCAAATCGCTCGGTATGCGCGCCGCGTGCAAAAATTTCGATCGCGCCGAACTCAAAGCCGCAGTCAATATGACGCACGGAAAAAATAAAAAATGCTACGTCACGCTCAATGTTTTCCCGAACGACGACGATTTGAAAAGCGCCGACGAGTATTTGCAATACCTTTCCGAAATAAACGTCGACGGACTGATAATTTCCGATCTCGGATTGATAAAACGCGCTGTAGACAAAACGGATATACCGGTGCATGTATCGACGCAAGCAAATATAATGAACTCCGACACGGCGAAAATATATGCCGATATGGGAGTTAAAAGAATAGTGCTCGCGCGCGAACTGTCGCTCGATCAAATCCGCGTTTTGCGCGATAGGCTGGACTATAGCGTGGAACTTGAAGCGTTCGTACACGGCGCGATGTGCATATCGTATTCGGGCAGATGTTTGCTGTCCTCGTATTTGAAAGGCAGACCCGCAAACCGCGGCGAATGTAATCAAGCGTGCCGTATGCGCTTTAAGCCCGAGGGGTTCGACGAACCGCTCGAGTTTACCGAAGACGACGGAACGTACATATTCGGCGGTAACGACCTCAATATGATCGAACATATGAGCGAACTGATCGATGCGGGCGTGACATCTTTTAAGATAGAGGGCAGAGTAAAGACCGAGTATTACGTCGGGTGCGTGGTAAACAGCTACCGTCACGCGGTAGACGCCGCGCTGAAGGGCGAAAAACTCGACGGTATGTATGTGTCCGATCTGTATAAAGCGCCAAATCGCGGGTTTAATACGGGTTTTTATTTCGGTATGCCCGAGTACGGCGCAGGCGAACCGTATTGCGATTTTTGCGGCATGGCGTTAAGCGACGGCGCAGACGGTACGGTCATAGAAATGCGGAACAGATTTCGCACGGGCGATACGCTCGAAATATTGAGTTACGACGACGGTTGCCATAATAAGCTTATAACCGTGCCGACGATGTACGATGAGATCGGCGAGCCTGTAACGGACGCGAAGATCGTGTGCCAAAAACTGCTGTTCAAAGGTTTGCATTTGCCCAAGTACAGCATGTTGAGAAAACCGCGGGTTTCGCGCTGAATAAGCGCTGTAATCGCTTGCGCGGTTTTGCAATAAGTGCTATAATGATACAGAGATGACCGGACGGTTGCGTGGGGTAACTCACGAGGAAAGTCCGAACACCGCAGGACAGGACGCCGGCTAACTACCGGTGAAGGCGACTTCAAGGAAAGTGCAACAGAAAATTACCGCCGCAAAAGCATGGTTTTTAATCAAGGAGATTTGCGGTAAGGGTGAAAAGGCGAGGTAAAAGCTCACCGCCGCCGCGGCAACGCGGCGGGCTGTGTAAACCCCGTTCGGTGCAAGACGTAAGGATCAAGGTTGTCCGCCGCCCTTAAAAATCGCTCGATCGGTGCGGCAACGCATCGGCTGGATAGATAACCGTCATAAACAGAATTCGGCTTACAGGTCATTCTCGCGCCCGCAGAACTTTAACTCTGCGGGCAATTTTTTTAATTAAGGATTCCGAATTAAGAATTAAGTCGATTTTTCGCGGCGGTTTTTGCATTATATAATATTTTTGGAAATCTTTATCACCGCGCGCTTTTCTATGCGCGAAACGTACGAGCGCGATATGCCGAGCATACCCGCGACCTGCGACTGCGTGTACGCTTCGCCGCCGTCGAGCCCGTAACGGCGCTCTATGATGGTGCGTTCGGTGTCGGGCAATTCTTTTACCGCTTGTTTTATCTTTTCGAGAACAATGCCGTTTTCGATTTTTTCGTAACCGTTTTCGGGCTGAGGTATAACGTCCATGAGCGCCACGTCGTTTCCGTCTTTATCTGTGCCGACCGACTCGAAAAGGCTCATTGCGGCGCGGTGTTTTTTATTCGCGCGTATGTACATGAGTATTTCATTCTCTATACACTTTGCGGCATATGTGGTGAGCTGACAGCCTTTTTCCGGCTCGAACGTTTCGATGCCTTTGATCAGTCCGATACTGCCGACGCTTATAAGATCGTCGGCTTCGCCCGCATTGTTGTATTTTTTCACGATGTGCGCTACGAGACGGAGATTATGCTTTACGAGAATATCGTACGCTTCGCGGTCGCCGTTTTTGTACATGGCGAAATATTCGCGCTCTTTTTCGGGACTCAACGGTTTCGGGAACGAGCCGTTGTTGTTCACGAACGACGTAAAAAAGAATATTCTGGACAAAAAAGCCATAAAGGTCTCGAAAATCATAAAACGCCTCGATTTTTGATTTGAAAATATTGCGTGTTTCGACGGGCATGACCGCTTTGTCGGGTGCGGGTTAATATGTATATGACGAAGAATGTCGAATTTTGCCTGTCCGCGAAAATATTCGCGAGCATAAAAAGTCAAGTGTATATGAAGTGATTATAATGAATATGCGAGCAGTTTTATCGGCGCAAAAACGAGGTAAAGTTTCCTTGCATACTTCTTTTTCAAAAGTTGCGCACGCAGGTAAAAAAACAAATAGTTATAGAAAGAGTAAGTAATTTATATCATAACAAAATCAAGTTAAAGTTTTCTTGTCTACTTCTTTTCCAAAAGTTGTGTATGCGGTTAAAAACAAATAATTGTATAGAAAGAGTAGTAATTTATATCGTAATAAAATCAAGTTAAAGTTTTCTTGCCTACTTCTTTTCCAAAAGAAGTAGGTTAAAATTCTTGCAATTGCCGAAAATAAATGCTACAATATGAACTATCAAGCAATCGGTTTCGGCGAATAATATTCCCGTTGCTTGCGCGCTTGTTCGATTGAGTCCTAAGTAAAATGCCCGCATAATGTTGTCGGGTAGGCTAAAGAGGTTGGAATTTTGATATTTTTGTCGCAGAACGGAATAACGTCGGTCGCATCCGACGTGACGGTGGTGTTGTTTCTCGTGCTCATGACGATCGGTACGATACTTGCCGTCATATATTTTTTATGTAAGTATTCGCAAGACGGTTCGCCCGTACGCAAAAAAAAGAGCGTTATCGCGATAATAATTGCAGTGGGCGCGGCTGTAAGGATCATATTTGCTATGTGCATACGCGGGTACAGAGAGGATTACGATCTGTTCGCCGATATGTTCAAACACCTCGGCGCAGAGGGTCTGGACGGTTACTATACCGGCAAGCCCGACGCCGTGCTGTACCCGTTGGTGTACGTCGTATATTTGCTGTTTGGCGGAATATCTTACGTAACGGGTCTTTCCGATTTTGCGCTCGGCGCTCAATTCATGATAAAACTCCCGCTTATTGCGGCGGATATTCTGATAGCGTACGGTATATATAAGATAGCGCGCAAATACTTTAACGAGCGTACGGCGCTCGTACTGTTCGCGTTTGTGTGCGCTTGTCCCGCGTTTTTCATTGCGTCTGCCGTTTGGACTTCGCCCATAGTGTTTACGGCGCTGTTTGCGGTATGGGGTTGTTATTTTCTCGCGCGCAAAAAGTACGGCTTGACGATAGGTTTTTTTACGGCGGCTGCGTTTGCCCTACCGGTCTAAAGTTTTGAGATTCCTGGGGTTTGAACATGCTCTGTCT
>CAJUNM010000034.1:0-4928 GCA_910587805.1 uncultured Christensenellaceae bacterium
AAAACCAAACATGGATCCATTGTCACCTGTTGATGGCCCCGACGTTCCCGTAGGCGACATCGATTGGTCGGAACTCGATGCGCAGCCGCTCGAGTTTACTTCGAGCAATGGCAAGCACACCGCGACGACCGAAGGCACGGTAACGACCGTCGTATATGACGGAATCGGCAACGACTACAGCAATATAAACGCGACGGTGACCGATATTGCCGCGGAGAAAAACTGGGTGCACTTGACGTTGCGCAACAATGCGACGGACGGCAGCACGCCCATCGTTCGCATCAACGTTTTGGGCGATGGCGACAAAAATCTCAACGCGAGCGCGACTATGAACGGCAAGCCCGTGCAAACGGATTTGCAGTGGGGCGGATCGTATTTCAACAATATTCCCGCAGGCGAGGATATAGAAGCCGTTATATACTATAAAGGCGTAGCGAAAACGCTGCAGCTCATGCTTGACTCCACGCGCACGGGCAGCGAAACTTATTCGGGCAATATAACGATATCCGAGATCAAGTTCGCTAAGTACGGCGAAATAGAAATGCCGGAAGAACCGCCGGTAGAGGAAAATTCTTCTGTTATGATCGGCGAGAACGAAGTATCTTTCGCAGGTGCGGGATACACTGTCTCGTCAAGCGACGATAAATCCTCAATGACCGTTACGTATGACGGTATAAAAGGTAACAGCTACAATACCGTTACGGCGAGCGTCTCCGAGTTTGTGGGCGACAACAATACTTTCACGGTAACTATCACAAATAACGGCGCGGCAACGGCGAAGATTCGCATGGACATAAAGTGCCCTAAAGAGCATGCAAACGCAGGGAACGAAAATAACGATTTCTGCAATATTTCCGCGATATACGACGGCGAGACCGTGGCTGACGGCAACGATTACCAGTACGGCGGCGCCGATTGGGTGCAGATAGCGGCTGGCGCGACCGTTACGGTCAAGATCACGTTTACTGCAAACGTAGCTACCGACATAACGTTTTTCATCGATTCGTCCACTTGGGATGATGAGACTTCGCACAGCGGAGAAATCGTATTTTCCGATATGAACTTGACGAATGAGGAGCAAGAGCAAGCTTAACGGGAGATTATAATGAAAACAAGTAACAAAAAAAGCAAGGTCGGGATTATCGTCATTTCGATAAGTATCGCCTGTATACTTGTGTTCTCGGTCTTTCTGAACGTTTTGTCGCTCAACAAGTTCGATAATATATTCGAGCAATTCATAGGCAAAACCGCGGACGGAGTTCGCGGCGACACTATGGGCGCCGACGTGGATTACGTTAAGAGCGATTTTGCGACCGCGCGAGAACTGTACGATTACGAATGCGATCTCGTAGCCGAGATCGCTCAAGACGGAATTACGCTTTTGGAAAACGACGGACTTTTACCGCTCGTAAAAGGCACTACGCTGAGCTTGTTTTCGCACTCGTCCGTCGACTTGGTAAGCGGCGGCAGCGGCTCCGGTTCGGGAAGTTTCGAGCTTACGCTCGATCTCAAAACGGGACTCGAGGCGGCGGGACTTAAAGTAAACGAGACGCTTTGGAATTTTTACAAGAGCGGAAAGGGTAAGTCGTACACGCGCGGCGCGGGCGTTATAAACTACGGCGCGTCGCTCGATTGGAAGATCAACGAGTGCCCCGCAAGCGTTATACAGAGCGATTCCGCGGTCGTCGACTCGTTCGATGGATCGGTCGCTATGTTCGTGTTTTCGCGCACAGGCGGCGAGGGCGGAGATCTTGCGCGCGATATGGCTGCGTACGGCGGTAAATCGGGAAGTCATTATCTCGAGCCGGACGAGACCGAGCTCGGCGTTATCGACTATCTCAATCGTAAGTTCGACAACGTGATATTGCTCGTCAATTGCAACAACGCGCCCGAGCTGGGCTGGGTAAAGAACTATCCGAACATAAAAGCGGTGCTCAACTTCCCGGGCGCGGGACGCACGGGAACTCGCGGATTGGGCTACGTGCTTACGGGGCATGACAAAGACGGCAACGAAATTTCTCCGTCGGGGCATCTCGTGGACACGTTCGTATATGACAACTACTCCGCGCCCGCAATGCAGAATATGGGCGACTTCAATTATGCCGGCACGCGTTATTATTACGTAAATTACGCCGAGGGCATATACGTAGGATACAAGTACTACGAAACGCGGTACGAAGACGTTGTAACCGAAAGAGCCAATGTCGGCGAGTTCGATTATGCAAGCTCGGTTTTGTACCCGTTCGGTTACGGCAAGAGCTATACGGATTTCGCTTGGTCGAATTTTGCGATGACGGAACCCGACGAGTCTGGCAAGTTCAAAGTTTCGCTTACCGTGGAAAATATAGGCGATCGTGCGGGCAAAGACGTAGTGCAGATTTATGCGCAGACTCCGTATACGGATTACGATATAAACAACGGCATAGAAAAGTCGGCGATATCGCTCGTCGGGTTTGCCAAAACTGATCTGCTGACTACAAGCGGCGCGGGCAAAAAGCAAGATATAGAGATAGAACTCGATCTCAAAGACATGGTATCTTACGACGCGCGCGGCGCGCACACTTACATTCTCGATGCGGGCGAATATTATATCACTGCGGCAAGCGACGCGCATAAGGCGATAAATAACGTTCTAACGGCAAAAGGCGTCCCTTCCGATAAACTCACCGGATCGGGCGACGCGGGCTTTGTCGGTATGTTCGAGATCGCTACGCTCGACGATACTACGTATTCTAAAGGCGTGGACAATGCGGACGTGACAAACCGTTTCGACTATGCCGCGCTTGACGACGGAAAGTATCTTTCGCGCACCGATTGGAGCGTTATGGACGGCGACGGGTTGCGTTACGGCACGGCGTCGAATACGGCGAGCGGTGCGGAGATCGGCGGCAAGCAGTGGACGCACGATATAACGCCCGAGCTGAAAGCTCAACTCGATTCGCGCAGTTCGCGCAATCCCGCCGAGGGTACTGTGCCGAAAACGCACACGTTCGGCGCGAAAAACGACGTAGATCTAATCGACCTGCGAGGGCTTGCTTTCGACGATCCGTTGTGGGAAAAACTGCTCGACGAGATAACTTTATCCGAGCTTGCTTTGCTCATCGACGAGAGCGGGTATTGCACTCCGCAGATCAAATCGATAAATAAGCCGAAAGTAACCGATCTCGACGGTCCTGCGGGGCTTAATCTCGTTGTAGGTCACGGATCTGCCGATATAGGCAACGGATTAAAAGCCATGACATGGCCGAGCGAGTACATGCTCGCATGCTCGTGGAACGCCGAACTTGCGCGCAAAATGGGCGAGGGCGTAGGCGAGGACGGACTGCACGGCGGTATAGTCGGTTGGTACGGTCCGGGCATGAATATACACCGTACGCCGTTCGCCGGCAGAAATTTTGAATACTACAGCGAGGATGCGTTTTTGAGCGGTATACTCGGCAGAGCCGAGGTAGCGGGCGCGGCGGCAAAGGGCATGTATGCTTTTATCAAACATTTCGCGCTCAACGATCAAGAAACTCATCGCGACCATCTCGGTATCGTTACTTGGGCGCAAGAGCAAGCCATACGCGAGATTTATCTCAAGCCGTTCGAGATGACGATAGTAAGCAACAACGTCACGATCAAGTACAACGAACCTATCAGAAACGAAAAAGGCGACATAACTGGATATACGTCTAAGACCGCCGGGGTTCCCGCCGCATCCGCCGTTATGAGTTCGTTCAACCGCATAGGCGCGACTTGGGCGGGCGGAAACTACGATCTGTTGACGGGAGTGCTGCGCAACGAATGGGGCTTTAACGGCTTTGTTCTGACCGACTACGAAGTGTCCGATTATATGTTTACCGAACAGTGTTTGGCGGCAGGCGGCGATGCAAAACTGAAAACGGTCGGGCTTGCGGGCAACTTCCTTTTCGGGTATTCGCTCAAGGGAAAGCCCGAAGAGCAGGCGTATGCGCGCGATGCTGCGCACCGTATTCTGTACACTGTCGTCAATTCGGCGGCTATGAACGGGTACGTGCACGGCGTAGAGTTTGTAAACGGCTTCGCGTATTATAAGATCATATTGATAGTCTGGGACGTACTTTCGGCGGCGGGCATAGCCGCGCTTGCGTATTTCCTTGCTGTAAAGATAAAACGGTATAAAAACGGTTAAAGGATAAGGAGCGTGTTTTCGGCGCGGAACGTTATGTTCCGCGCCGTAAGCGCGTTTTGGTGTTATGGGATATCTCGAAATAACGGCAATAGTGTTCGCTTGTATATCGGCGGTGTTTGCAATTTTCACCGCTCATTATTTTTTCTTTACCGTTATAGGCATATTCGCGCGTAAAAAATTCAAGCCGCGCGATGAAAAACTGCGCTACGGCATAGTAATAGGCGCGCGCAACGAAGAGACTGTCATTGCCGCGCTTATAGACAGTATAAAGAGCAACAACTACCCGCAAGACAAGATCGAGATATTCGTGGCGGCGCATAACTGCACCGACAGAACGGCGGAGATCGCACGCGCGCACGGCGCGACGGTCTACGAATACGATAACCTCGACGAACGCACGGTAGGCTATGCGTATAAGTATATATTCGACTGTATCGATCGAGATTACGGAACCATGTCGTTCGACGGATTTTTTATTATAAACGCCGATAACGTGCTTACGCCCGATTATATTTCAAAAATGAACGATGCGTTTTTGCATTACGATAAGAAAAACGTAATAACTTCGTACCGCAATTCGGGCAATATCGGCGATAATTACATGTCGTGTCTTTACGGGTTGTATTTTCTTTCCGCGTGTCGGTTCGAGGCGCGCGGACGCACGCTTTGCAATTGTTCGACGCGTGTTTCAGGCACGGGCTACGTCATGCCGTCGGAGCTTGTCAAAGACGGTTGGGAATACGTAACTCTCACCGAGGATTGGGAGTTCACCGCC
>CAJUNM010000034.1:4938-11743 GCA_910587805.1 uncultured Christensenellaceae bacterium
CCGCCGATAAGATCGCGCGCGGGCATAAGGTGATGCACTGCGACGAGGCGGAGTTTTTCGACGAGCAGCCGACTACCGTACCCGTAATGCTTCGCCAGCGCATGCGATGGGCGCGCGGGCATACGCTCGTGTTCTTTACCAAATATTTCAAACTGTTAAAAAGCATTTTCACGCCTAAACGCAAAGGCGGTGCGGCTAACAAGTATTCGGCATACGATATTTCGGTAGCTATAATGCCGCTCGGCGCGATAGCGGTGTTTACGTGGCTCGCTCATCTCGTATGTATCGCGCTGTGTCCGCTTTTCGGTTACGATCCGGCGGTCGTTTGGGCTTGGTACGGTATCATATTCGCGATCGGCTTCGGTATATCGTATCTTTTATCGTTTTTTTCGGGCGCGTTGCTCGCCATACTCGAGCGCAAAAGAATACGCAAGGTCGGTTTTTTCAAAATGACCGCCGCATTGCTGCTGTTCCCGTTCTTTTTGTTGCTCAACGTCATACTCGACGTCGCGTCGCTGTTTGTAAAAAATCTCGCTTGGAAGGCAATACCGCATAAAGGTCAATAGCCGATAAAACGAAAACCGCGTGCAAACTATTGACATGCGGTTTGTTTTGTGTTATACTAAACCAGATGTTGCAAAACATATGTTTTAGTATTGGAGTATAATATGCCGCCTTCACCCAAGTTTACCAAAGAGGAGATACTCGACGCCGCGGTCGAAATAGTTAAAGCATACGGCGCGGACGCGCTCACTGCGAGATCGCTCGCGGCGCGATTGGGAAGTTCCTCGCGCCCCATATTCACCGTGTATCCGAATATGGACGAGCTGCGCGCCGACGTGATCCGCAGAGCCAAGGCTATATATTCGGAATATGTGACCCGCGGACTCGAGCAACGCCCTGCGTTTCGCGGCGTGGGGATGGAGTATATACGTTTTGCGAGAGAAAACCGCATGCTGTTTAAGCTGCTATTCATGAGCGAAATATCGGACGCATTGCATATAGACGGAGTTCTCGAAGTTATAGACGACAGCTATGAGCGCATATTGGGGTCGATCGTAGACGGGTACGGATTGAGCAGAGAAGTTGCCGACGGGCTGTACAGGCATTTATGGATATATTCGCACGGCATTGCGTCGCTGCTCGTCACAGGCGTTTGCGAATTTACGGATGCGGAAGCGGAGGGCATGCTTACCGTCGTGTTCAAAGGATTGCTGTCGAGTATAAAGGCGGGTGTAAAATGATAAGCGTGAGAGATGTTACAAAATCGTATAACGCAGGCAGGACGGCGGCGCTGAACGGCGTTTCGCTCGATATCGAGGACGGCAAGAACATAGTTATACTCGGCGCGTCCGGTTCGGGCAAGTCCACGCTTTTGAGCGTGCTGTCCGGCTTGACAAAGCCCGACAGCGGCTCGGTGCTGTACAACGATCGCGACATAGCGAAATACACTGAAAAGCAATTGACAGACTTTCGGCGCGGAACGGTCGGATTCATCTTTCAGCAGTATTATCTGCTGCCGCACTTGAGCGTAGACGGCAACGTAAGACTCGGCGCAGACCTTGCCAAAAACACGTCGTACCGAGAGATCATAGACGCAGTAGGGTTATCCGAAAAGCTTAAAAGCAAGCCGTCGCAGCTTTCGGGCGGAGAGCAACAGCGTGTTTGCATAGCGCGCGCATTGGCGAAAAATCCGCGCGTTTTGTTCTCCGACGAGCCGACGGGCGCGCTCGACGAAAGCACGGGCAGAGACGTGCTCGATTATATTTTGCGCTTGCAGTCCGAACGCGGATTTACTATGATAACGGTAACGCACAATCGCAATATTGCCGATACCGCCGACGTCGTTATAAAAATGAACAGCGGCAAAATAGTCGAAACGCTTAAAAACGACCGCAAAAAAAACGCGTACGAAATAGGGTGGTAAGCGCATGCTGATCGGACTGAAAGACGGTATAAAGCTTATCGGAATATCGATCGTTTGCGCCGCGGCGGTGTTTGTGTGCACGTTCATGCTTAATTTCTATATAGACGTGCAAACCGTCGAACAATCCGTTACGGAGCAAATGCGCGCCTTGTACGACGCGCAGATTTCAATGTGCAAGTTTGTAACGGCGATAACGGGCGGCGTTCTGTGCGTTATAACGGCGGTAATGCTGGCTTTTTATATAAAGCTCTATGTGGATGCAAACGCCGAAAACATAGGGATAATCAAAGCGTTCGGCTATTCCGATGCGAGCATAGCTATAAGATTTTGGGTGTTCGGATTAAGCGTCCTCATAGGCACGGCGGCAGGATTCGGATTATCGTTTGCGGCAATGCCCGCGGTGTACAGAGAACTCACTATAGACGGATTGCCCGATATTGCGATACGCTTTCATTTTTCTGTGTTCGCAAGTTTGGTCATTGCGCCGACGGCGGTGTTTACGGCGTTAGCATGCGGATATGCGCTGCACGCGCTCAAACGACCGGTAAACGAATTATTGCGCGACAAAGCGGATAAGCCGACTAAGGTCGGACGTTCGCGCAGCAAGGACCGACCGTTTTTGATCGATATGGGCTTGAGCGTGCTCGGCGCGAAAAAATCAGTGGTATTCTTTTTTACATTCGCGTGTTTTTGTTTTTCGTCCATGATACAAATGGGCGTGTCTATGTCGGATATGAACAGCGATATGATGGGGATGATCATACTCGTTATAGGGATAACGCTCGCGTCGGTAACGACCGTCATGTCGGTAACTACGCTCGTTAACGCCAATAAAAAGAACGTTGCGCTCATGCGCGCGTTCGGATACAGATTGCGCGATTGCGTTTATACGGTGTTTGCCGGCTACGTTCCGTTCGGACTGATCGGCTTTGCCGCGGGCACGGCGTATCAGTACGGATTGCTTAAACTCATGATCGGTTTGATGTTCGACGACGTTGCGGGAATACCGGAATACACGTTCGATTTGGGCAATTTCTTTATCGTGCTTGCCGTTTTCATCGCTACGTATGCCGTTGTGTTTTGGGTCTATTCATATAAACTCAAGCGCACATCCGTAAATGCCTTGATGGCGGAGTAGAACTAAACAGAACAAAAAAAGAAAAATCCTCAAAGCAAGTCTTCGGGGAGTTTTCTTTTTGTGCCCCGAAGATATTTTGCATCGTAGTTGCAAATTCGACTTTTTCGATCGTTACGATCTCGTCGAGATATTGCGTTACTCGGTATAAAACCGTTTGCTTTATGCTTCGAGACGATATATTTTCGCAAGACAGCTTTCGGACTGAATCGTACCGCTGCCTTGTAATTATATTGTGTGCGCTTTTCGACGTTTTATTCGCGCATATACCGATTTTTCCGAAAATTAAAAAACGATTAAAAATCATGGTGATACGCTTTCTGTTCTTGACATACTATGTAATACATGGTATTATGTATTCAATAGTATTGTCCGAGTGAAGGAGCGCATATGAAAAGAACATTCGACAGCGGAGGCGAACCATGGATGCACAGTTGAAAAAAGGCTTGCTCGAGGTCTGTGTTTTGGTGTCGCTCAAAAAAGAGGAGAGCTACGGCTATAAGATAATAAGCGACGTTTCGCCGTACATCGAAATAAGCGAGAGCACGCTCTATCCGATACTGAAGAGGCTGGAGGCTACGGGGTGTTTGACTACGCGGACCAAGGAGTATAACGGCAGATTGCGCAAGTACTACATGATAACCGATGCAGGAAAGAAAAAAATAAAAGATACCGTTGCGGATCTCGACGAGCTCAAGCGGGTATACGAATTTATATACCGCGAGGGCGTTTAACGGAGGTGATTTATGACAAAATACGAATTTGAGACCGAACTCAAGAAAAAAATAAGTCGGTTGCCTGCCGACGAAATAAAACGCGTGATCGAGTATTACGGCGAGCTGTTCGAGGATATGGCGGAGCGCGGCAAGTCCGAACGCGACATTATAGCCGAGTTCGGCAATCCCTCGGACGTTGCGGAAAAAATACTGTCTGAATACGACGGGGAATCGAACGACGCAGCGCCGGCGCCCGATGCAGTCCGTGCGGAAGAAACGCAAAACGCAGCATTGTCCGAGCCTGCGCTCGAACCGAACGTAGAAAAACAGCCGAAGAGCATATCCGTACAAAAAAGCAAGAATAAGCTCGACGTTTCGCGCGTCGCGTTGTTCGCGTTGATCAACGTATTGACAGGCGGGGTATTCTTCATTGTGATAGGCGTCGGTTGGATTGTGCTCGGCACGCTTGCCGTGTGCGGCGGGGCGTTCGTGCTCGGCGGCGTGGTTGCGGCGCTCGGATCGTTTGCCGTGATGTTCACGGGGCATGCGGGAGTGGGGATCGCGCAGTTAGGCGTTTCCGTCGCGCTTGCGGGGATAGGCATACTCACATTGATAGGGAGCGTGATGCTTATAAAACTGTATTTCAACTTCAATAAATTTATCGTCGGCGGCATTAAAAAGCTTTTGACCGTCAAGGAGGGCTAACGTGAATAAAACATTGCGGAATTTTTTGATAGCGGGCGCGGCAGTATTCGCCGCGGGCGCAGTAGTGTTCGTGATAGGGATGTCGGCGCTCAAATGGGATTTTTCACGACTCGATGCGGTCGAATATAAACAATGCGCGTATTCGGCGGCGGAGAGCGGAGACAGCGTCACCGCGGCGGAGATCGACGTTCAATCATTCGGTGTTGTGATAGAAAGCGGAGAAGGCATAGCGCTCGACTATTACGAGGCGAGCGATTCGGAAGTGACTGTCGGAGTGGAAAACGGCGTGTTGAAAATAACCGAAAAGCAGAAACCCGCAAGTTGGTTTACGCGCGGCGCTTTCAGTTTCGGACGCATAAAGTATAAATACGTACTCACCGTGCCGTCCGGACTGCCGCTGAACGTAAAAGGCGCGACGGCGGAAATAACAATGAACTCAATCGAGACAGAAAAACTCGACATCGACTGTACCAACTTGTCGATGACTTTTTCGGACTGTACGGTATCGTCGCTTAAAATAAATTCAACCAATCTCCACGTATCTTTCGTGAATACGGAAGTATCGGAATTCAGAGCGAACTCTACCAATAATAATGTAAAAGCAAGAGGATCGCGGTTGAACTCGATCGTCGCGGAAGGAACGAACGTAGACTTCGATTTTGTCGATACCGAATGCGGAACGGTCATATCCGACGGAACAAACGTGAAGTTCGGGTTCGACTCGGTGACGGTAGATAAGGTTACGCTCCGCGGAACAAACGTAAACGCAAAGCTTAGGATAAAGGGCGATAGGAGAGAATATACTGTTGTCAACGACGGCGAGATACAGCAAACGGGCAATACCGATAAGCGGCTCTCGTTCGACGGAACGAATGTGCGGCTCGAACTAAACTTTATATAGATAGCATAATAATCAAAAAAAATCCCTTCGATATACGAACGGGATTTATTTTGTTTGTAAAGCTTTGGTTGCGCCAAGCATATGCCCGACTTTTACAACCGTGTTTGTAGGAAGGCAACAAACGAATTGATTTGCTTTACACTACTATATTGTGCGGTTTCGCGAATAATATACACGAGTCGTAAAAAAAAGTGCGCCGATAGCGCACTTTGCTTTACATTATATTATTTTGCGGTCTTGGGCTTTTTGTCCGCTTTATCCGCAGCGGCGGGCAAGCTGTTCTTTACGTCCGACGTTTCGGAAACTTTGCCGAGATAATCGGGTAGTTCCATGCCGTTCATTTTGAATAGTTCGTTGAGCGGGGGAACCGCGCCGAGCATGCCGGAGAGGAAGTTTGCCGTGGTCGGCTTTCCGTCTTTCATGCTGTCCCAGACCGTAACTTTGTCGATCTTGAGGTTCTTCACCGCGTCCACTTGCTGTGCGACGAGCGTTTCGATCTTGTCGGCGATGAGCATCTTTACCGCGTCGTCGCTCCTTCCGCCCGTTGCGGCTATGATCTTGCCGAAACCTTCCGCTTGCTTGGAGAGTATTTCGAGCTGACCTCTTGCTTCGGCGACCTTTTTGGCGTACGCGGCGTCCGCTTCGCCCTGAGCGCGGCGGCGTATGCGTTCCGCTTCCGCTTCCGCCTCGATCTCCGCTTTTTGCTTTTGTATCTGCGCATTGACGAGAACGTCCGCCTCGAGCGTGGCGCGTTCGCGCTTCGCACGCTCGATTTCCGCTTGCTGTTCGGCTTTGTACGCTTCCTCATTGGCACGGGCTTGAGCGATGAATTCCGCAGACTGCGCAACGCGGTTCGCGTCAGCTTCCGCCTCGCGAAGGCGTGCGTTCGATTGGCTTATGAGCATTTTAGATTCGTTCTCGCCGTCGATCGCTTTGGAATTGGCTGCTGCGACTTTGATACGCATGTCGGTGTTTGCATCCGCTTCGCCGATCGAACCGTCGCGGTTCTTTTCGGCGACCGATTTTTTGGCGTCGTTTATTGCTTTTGCGGCGGCTTCTTTACCGAGCGCCTCGATGTAGCCGGACTCGTCGTTGATGTCGGTTACGTTGACGTTGATAAGACGCAAGCCTATCTTTTTAAGCTCGCCTTCGACGTTTACCGAAACCGCGTCGAGGAACTTGTCGCGGTTGGTGTTGATCTCCTCTATGTCCATCGTCGCGATAATAAGGCGGAGCTGACCGAATATGATATCTTCGGCGAGTCGCTGTATCTCGTTGATGGGGAGGGAGCGAAGTCGTTCCGCGGCGTTCTGCATTACGCCGTTTTCGGTAGAAATAGCTACGGTGAAACGGCTGGGTACGTCGATACGGATATTCTGACGCGACAGCGCGTTTTTGAGGTCGATCTGAATCGAGATAGG
>CAJUNM010000034.1:11753-16513 GCA_910587805.1 uncultured Christensenellaceae bacterium
GGTGCGAGGTCGAGAAAGCTGTAGCCTTGAATGAACGGCCACACGAAAGCCGCGCCGCCGTGTATACATTTTGCCGAGCGCGCGGTGCCGTCGCTTGCTTTGCCGACTTTACCGAATATTACCATGACTTTATCGGACGGGCACTTCTTGTACCGCGTTGCTATCATGGCAATGATGAGGATGGCGAGCGCTATGACGGCGATCACGCAACCGATGATGCCGCCTACGGCGCCGCTTGAAAGTTCGGATAAAAATAACATATGGGTCTCCTTTTATAAAGTATTTTGACTGTTTGAAATGCGATTTACCGTTTCGCTATTTTGCGTTTTCCACAACGATCGAAGGTTTTTTATAGCGTTTGACGACGAGCTTGTCTGCGCCGACGGCGCCTATGACTTCTATCTCCGCCGAAGTGGGTATCGGTTCGTCGCCGTCGGTCACAGCGTCGTATTCGGCGTAACGTTCTTGCACGAGCACGTTCACTTTGCCGAAACCGCTTCTGCGCGGGGGGATGGTCAGATAAACCGTGCCGATTTTTCCGATAGCGTTTTTGATGTTGATCGCGCCGTTGCTTTGCAGCTTTTCCATACCGACCATCGCGCCCGCCATGCCGCATGCCGCGGCGAAACCGCACGCGAGCGCGATAAGCAGCGAATAATACCAAGCGAGTCCGTAGCATGCCGTGTACAGCACCCACGCGCCGACCGTGATAAACGCGAGTATCGAGCGCAAAGATAAAAGCTTGAACCCGAACGGAGCGAAACGTCTGCCGGGGTGGAGTAGATCGGTATCGCCTACGGGCGCGTCGGCATCGGCGTCGAAACTTACGTCGCCGTCGCCGACATCTCCGTCGATAGAAACATCTCCCGAGCCGTCGGGAACGTCTATATCTCCTACGTCGGACACGTCTCCGTCAACGGATATATCCGAAACGTCGGACGAAATATCCGCCGCCGAGTCTGACGATGCGCCTATGAACATCAATATTATTTGCACTATCAATATCAATGTTGCGGCACATGCTATAATAAAAGCTGCTTGTTGAAGTGTGGACATCGCGTTCCACCACATCATGTACCTCCTTCCGTTAAACCGACGTTTGTTCGCAATAAACAAAACACTTTTTCAAAGTACGTGCGATTTAACTACAATAATATAATAGCACATACCCGAGTGTTTGTCAATGCCAAAACGTGATTTTCGTACGATTTAATCTGATTTTAATTTTCGGATGCGTATTGACAAACGCATCGCTATAATGTATAATGAGCGTATGACGCGAACGGTTCCTCTTTACATACCGAAAAGCCGCGCAGAACGCAAACGCCGTGCGCTGCCGTTCAAGCCGTTTATACTCGGCGCGGTTTGTTGCGGGTTGCTGTTCGTTTTTTTGTTGCTCGACGGAATCCGCAAAGACCCGAAGATCGCCGAATGGTGGACGTTGCATATCGCCGCGGCATGGGAGACGGCAGTGGGTTCGGTAACGTCGATGCTGCCTGTTTCCTTGTTCGAGCTTTGCATCATAGCATTGATAATAATATGCGTTTGGCTGTACGTTATGCTGATGCTGTGCTTATGCCGTGCGAAATTCAAAAAAATACTTTGCGGTATTTTGTGGGTGGCGGCAGTCGCGGTTTGCGTGCTCGATATGTATATGGTGTCTATGGGGTTCGGTTACTACAGACCGCCGATGAGTTTTGAAACCGCGGGTGATAAATACACCGCCGAACAGGCGTATGCGGTATGCAGTTATTTTTTGGACGATTACAACGCGATAGCGAACAAGCTCGAACGCGACGAAAACGGCTGTGTTAAATGCCCGTACACGTTCCGCGAACTCGCGAAGAAAATACGCGACGAGTACGATAAACTCGACAACGATTATCTGACGAGATATACGCCTATAGCGAAGCCGGTGACAAACAGTTGGATCATGTCGGACTTTTTGATAATAGGCGTAACGTTTTTGCCGACGGGCGAGGCTAATATAAATACGGAAGCGCCCGTTACGGAATATACGGAGACGATCGCGCACGAACTTGCGCATGCAAAGGGCGTTATGCGCGAGGGCGACGCCAATCTTTTGGCGCAGCAGGTGCTCATATCGTCCGACGACGAGTTTTTGCGGTATTGCGGGTATTTCGGCTCGTTCTACTCGCTCGCATCAGCGGTGTCGCTCGCCGGCGAACACGATAAGTTCGCCGAACTCGTCGGCGGCGTCGATGAAAAAATAACCGTCGAGCGCAGATTTGCCAATGCGTATTGGCAATCGCAACCTGACGTTATAGGCTCTATAGGCGAGTTTTTTAACGACTTGTATCTCAAAATAAACGGCGCGAACAACGGCACGGGCAGCTACGACGACGGCAATAAGTCCGACGTGATAACGCCTATCGATCCCGATACGGGCGAGCCGGAAAAAGATCCCGACACGGGCAAGCCCGTGGTGATCCCCGTGTATTCCGCCGCGCAGAAGATGTATTTCAAGCTGTACGAAAGCAAATTCGGCGCGCCGCCCGAAAATTCGGAATAAATTCGTGTTTATAAAAGTGCTTGCTATTTTTTGCCGAGTGGGATATAATAAATTAGGTATTATACTCCGGGGCTACTTTGTGTATCCCCGGACTTGCGCGCTTCGCACGCAAGCCGCGCCCCAATGGGCGCGGTATCACACCTAATTTGTCCACGTCGCAAATTTGCCCTTGCAAGCAAGCAAATTTGCTCCTCGAATAAATTCGGACGGTAGTTACCGATGACGGAGGTGAAAATATGTACCATATCGCGGTTGTAGAGGACGAACGGCGTGCAGCGGAAGAGATTTCCGACATGGTGAGCAGATATTTCGCCGAGCGTAATATTCGGATCAACGTATCTTATTTCGACAGAGCGGAGAGCTTTCTTTGGAAATACAAGTCCGATTACGACGTGGTATTTATGGACATCGATCTGCCCGGGGAAAACGGTCTGGAAGCGGCGCGCAAAATGCGTAAGCTCGATAAAACGACCGTGCTTGTATTCGTCACGAACATGGCGCAATTTGCCGTCAAAGGTTACGAAGTGGACGCGCTCGATTTTATAGTAAAGCCTGTCGATTACGACAGCGTGGCGATAAAAATGATGCGTGTAGCGGAGCGGCTCAAGACGCGCACGGAGCAAGGCGTTTCGATCATGACGCCGACGGGAATGCGTCGTCTCGACATATCGCAGATTAAATATGTAGAAGTGCTCGGACACAAGGTCACTTATCATACCGAGGACGGAGATATATCCGCAACGGGTTCGCTTAAATCGGTCGAGCAAAAATTTTCGGACGCGAACTTTTCTCGGTGCAATCACAGTTATCTGGTAAATTTGAGATTTGTTCGCGGCATAAACGGTTATTCCGTGAAAGTGGGCAACGAGGAACTTCCCATCAGCCGCTCGCGCCGCAAGGAGTTTTTGACGAGCGTAAATAATTTCTTCGGGGGCGGCGGTGTTTGAGTCTCAGCTCGAAATCTATAAAATAGTATTTACGGCGGAGCTGCTCTTGTCCGAAACGATGTTTATTTACAGGCGCAACCGACGGCGGCATTTTGTTTTGCGCGCGATTTTTTCGGTGCTTGTGTGTTTTGCCGTGTCGGTACTTTATCCCGTGCTTGCCTACAATGCGATTTACAGCTCGATAATGTTTTTCGTGTTGTTTGCCGTGACGGTTCTGTTGTTGAAGTTTTGCTTTGACGAAAGCTGGTATAACGTACTGTTCTGCGCGATCGCGGCTTATACCGTGCAGCATCTTTCCTACGAAATATTCAATTTTATCGGGAATGTCAGCGGGCTTAACGAGCTCTCGTCCAATTTCGTATACAGCAACGAGCACCCGTTGCTCCCCAATCTGTACATAGTAATACTGTATTTCGGCGTGTACGCTACCGTATATTGGTTGATGTTTTGCATTTTCGGAGACAGGATAACGCACAGCGGAGCTATATCGCTCAAGGGCGGGTGGCTGTTGATGCTCGCGGGATTGATCTTGCTCGTCGATATTATACTCAATATGATAGTGGTGTATCAAAGCTATAAGGAGAACAGTCTCGTTTACACTTGCGTAAGCTTTATATACAACGTCATGTGCTGTATACTCGCATTGACGGTACAGTTCGGGCTCTTGACACGTAAAATTTTGCAGGACGAGCTTATCACTGTCAACGGCTTGAGAAAACGCGAACGTCAGCAATATAATTTTTCCAAAGAAAGCATCGCGCTTATCAATCGCAAGGCGCACGATTTGAAGCACCAAATAAGGCGATTCGGGCAGACCGAGTCTATAAGCAAGGAAGCGATAGCGGAGCTTGAAAAAGCGGTCAACGTTTACGATACGTCCGTAAAAACGGATAATAAAGCGCTCGATACCATACTCAGCGAAAAAAAACTTTACTGCACCATGAACGATATAAAATTGACCTGTATCGCGGACGGCGCGCAATTGAGTTTTATGAAAGACGTCGATATATATTCGCTTTTCGGCAACGTGTTGGACAACGCCATAGAGGCGGTCATGAAGCTCGAGCCGAGCAAGCGCGTTATAGGTCTCATAGTCAAAGCGCAGCACGACGTCATATCGGTATGCTGTTACAATTATTATTCGGGCGAGCTTATCGTAAAGGACGGTATGCCTTTGACTTCCAAGGCGAACGAAAAGTATCACGGGTTCGGCGTGAGCAGTATACGGGCGACGACCGAGCAATACGGCGGCAATATGGCTATCAACACCGAGAACGGAG
>CAJUNM010000035.1 GCA_910587805.1 uncultured Christensenellaceae bacterium
GCGTTATAGAGCAGATAGCCGAGTTGATCAAAGACCCCGCCACCGGCGAGATAATAGGTTCGCAGATCTCGAACGTTACCGTAACTTACACGTATGCCAACACGTTTATCGCGCTGCTGTGCGGACTTACTACGCTTATAGTCACGATAGTATGCTCGGTATACGGCAAGAAAATGCTCAAGATGATCCCGTTCGTAATAGGCATTCTTTCGGGATATGCGCTCGCCGCGATCTTCACCGGTTTCTCGTACATAGAAGGCGCGGAATGTTTGCGCGTGATAGACTTTACCAAGTTCGCCGCGATAGCCGATCCCGAGGCATGGTACCCCAACTTCTCCTTCCTCACCGCGTTCAACGTATACGGCGGTGGCTACGGAGTAGTGACCGACGGAGTGTTCAGAGCGTATACCGCAAGCGAAATAGGAACTTATATCGGCTCGATAGCGGTAGCATATATACCAGTCGCGTTCGTCGTGTTCGCCGAACATATAGCCGATCACAAAAACATTTCGTCTATAATCGAAACCGATCTTCTCAAAGACCCCGGACTGCACCGTACTCTTCTCGGCGACGGCGTAGGTTCTATAGCGGGCGCGTTCTTCGGCGGCTGCCCCAATACCACATACGGCGAATCGGTCGGTTGCGTAGCCATCTCGCGCAACGCCTCGGTAGTTACGATATTGACCACCGCTATAATGGCAATAATATGCGCCTTCCTCGCCCCGTTCACCCTGTTCCTTTCGAGCATCCCTAAATGCGTAATGGGCGGCGTGTGCATCGCGCTCTACGGTTTTATCGCGGTATCGGGATTGAAAATGGTTCAAAAATCCGATCTCAACGATCACCGCAATCTGTTCACCGTCTGCGTCATACTGATAGCGGGCGTGGGCGGCATGACGCTCAACATCGGCAAAGTAACCATAACGCCCGTTGCGTGCGCGCTCATACTCGGCATTATTGTCAATCTGTTAGTCAATATCAAAAGCAAAAAATCGGATGCGCAAAATTCCGACGCAACGTCCGATACCGTCGACGCTGCGCAAGAAACCACTGCGACAACCGAAAAATCCGAAAGTGCGGAAACTGAGGAAGCTGAGGAAGCAGCGACGAATACCGACGGTGTTACCGAACAACCGGAATAAAGGAGAAAATCATGAAAAAATACGATAACGTAACGGTACTCGATCACCCGCTCATAAGCCACAAAATAGCGATACTGCGCTCGGTGGACACTCATACGAAAGACTTTCGCGAGCTTGTCGAAGAAATCACCACTCTGCTCACGTACGAGGCGTTCCGCGACGCGCCCACGCGAGAAGTCGAAGTAACCACACCGCTCGTCAAATGCAAACAGCGCATGGTGGTCGAAAACTCGATAGCGGTCATACCCATTCTGCGCGCGGGGCTTGGTATGGTAAGCGGCGTGCACACGCTGTTCCCCACCGCAAAGGTCGGGCATATCGGAATGTACCGCAACGAAGAAACGCTCGTGCCGCAAGAATACTACTGCAAGCTTCCCGAGGGCATAGAGAAAAAGCGCGTGATAGTGCTCGATCCCATGCTCGCTACGGGCGGCAGCGCTTGCGCCGCGATAGATCTGCTCAAAAAACGCGGTTGCAAAGACATCAGACAAATGTCGATAATCGCCGCGCCGGAGGGTATAGAAAAGCTCGCCGAAGCGCACCCCGACGTAAAGATATTCGTCGCCTACCTCGACGAACGGCTCAACGAAAACGGCTACATCCTGCCCGGACTCGGCGACGCGGGCGACCGACTTTTCGGCACTAAGTAAATTCATATATAGATATAACGAACGCTCACGAATTTAGGGGCGTTCGTTTTTTCGTTGACAAAAAGCGCAGACGATACGGTCTGCGCTTTTGACGCGTTGATTACTGTTTACGATTCATAGTGTTAACCGAAATCGAAATACGGTGTCTCGCCTTCCTCGAGTTTCCATTTAACGTCCGTCAATCTCAAGTTACTCTTGACAACGGCGGGCGTAGTCCAATCGTCGAGCGTCATTACCTCGCAGCCGTTGGCGTTGCCGCTCGCCTCACTGTCTACATAACAATTCGTAATGAGCTTATCTTCGAGCTTTGTCGGGCAGAATGCGTCGTTTTTGTATTCAAAGGTTACGAACAAGCCGACGGTCGGGGAATACGACGCGCAGTAAGCAAACCGCGCTTTCGCATTCGACGCGCCGGCAAATCCGCCTTCGCTCAGCTCTTTTATTTGATCGCCGTCATTATCGTAATAATCAACGTGCCTATAAAACTCATTGTTCACGGCAAAACACGACATTATGGGCGAATCCCCCGCATACCCGCAAAATCCGCCGAAATCGACCTGACACGAGCTCTTGTCCTCTTTTTTACGTCCGCCGATAGTGATCTTATTATCTGCGGCATAGCACTGCGTCAAAGCCCCGTAAGTAGTACCGGCAAATCCGCCTATGTAGTTTGAACCCGAACAATTCGATACGATAACGTTGTTTTCGGCGCAGCTCGAAGTAATTATTGCGCCTTCACTGCAAGAGCCTATAGCTCCGCCGATGCACTGTTCGGACGTGGAATAAAGTCCGGCTATACCGGATTGCCACCACGTTGCGTTTCCCGTAATGGTATTGTCGTGCGCAACGGAGTATTTAAGGTTTGTCGAACCGCCGGCTACACCCATAAGTCCGCCTATATACGGCGTATTCATAAAATACCCCGCGGCGACGGTTATCGAGCTGTTCTTTACTACGCAGTCGGAAACTTCGCCGTTCGCCGTTCCCACTATGCCGCCCGCTCTTACGGAAAATTTTACGCTGTTCTTGCTTGCCGTAACGTCGACTTTTACGTTGTCCGCAGAACATCCGCGAATATAAGCTTCTCCAAGCGTCGCGCCCACATGTTTTTGATAATGGTTCATGGTGCCTGCGATAACGCCGATATGATAACGTCCTTCATAATAATGATTGTTACTATAATTAGACAGCGTAATCTTCATTTCGCTGTTTTTGACGTGGACGTTCTCGATCGCAAGCTTATAAAGCGTTTCGCGAAAACCGCCGCCGCTTGTACTAACGGCGCGGTTTGCCACCATACCGAAACAGAATTCATCTTGCATTCTCGGATTGGCAATAAGCGTAATTCCGTCGAGTGTGAGATTTTTCACTTCGCTCGCCTCGAACATGGAAATATCCTCTACGATCGCGTTTGAAATCGTATGCCCGTTTCCGTCGATCGATACGGCGCCTATGCGTTTGGTTGTTTCGCCGTCCGCATCTATATCGGCGTCGAGAACGATACGGCAATCGCTCCCCGCGGATTTCAATTCCGCCCAAGTCGACACGTGAACTGCAGGAGCAACGTGCCCGCCGCATGCTACGGTTGGAAAGCTCGCGCATACGAGCAACGCGCAGCACGCCAAACATTTCAATACTACCCTGACTTTTTTCATTGATGTCACCTCTTTTCTATATATTGAAAGACGGCTTGCTTCCGTCTTTAAGCGACCACACTTCATCGTCGAGTTTCAAGTTTTCTTTGAGCCACTCAACCGACAAAAACTCTTCGTCGCCTATTATCGTCGCTACCTTATCGATAATAGGATCGCCGCCGTACGCATAGCAATTTACAAGATAATCTACGTTCGGGGCAAAGCTGTAAAATTTCGTCGGGTTTCCCGCCCAGCTTATATGCTCCGACGCGCAATAGCTGACCGTAGATCCGACCGAAGCCGCAAATCCCGCCGCATACGAAACCGAATCATGACATTCTATTTTGTTGCCGTACGCCACGCACGATCGAACCGTGTCGTTTGTCGCGCCCGCAAAACCGCCGAAATACGACGTTTCGCCTTTACCCGTTGCGGACGATACGATCGTGTTGTCGCGGCTCAGGCAGTCGGACGCTTTGCCGCTGTTTGCTCCGACAAGCCCGCCGACACGGTTTTTTTGCTTACCCACCGCGATCGCATTATTTTCGGATAGACATCTTTTCATTACGCCTCCGTTAATGCCGACCAAACCGCCGACGCTGCCTTCATCGGACTTCAGATCGCAATCGCGCGCCGAGCAATCTTCCAACTTATATTCCGCCTTATTGGCGAACGGGCGCAGATACCCTATAACGCCGCCCAACATACCGTCGGAATCGATTTTCACTCCGTTTGCAGTGCATTTCGTTATATGCGCGCTGCCGTCTCCGGCTATCCCGCCTATATAGCCGAACTTAAACGAAACGATCTCGCATTTATCGACGCGGCAGTCGGAAACTTCTCCGCCGTTTTCGTAAACGTCTCCTAATATTTCGCTTCCGTGAACATTTCCGACTATTCCGCCGCACTGTAACATCCCGTCGTCGGCGTACACGTCTATGTATGCGTTTGTGACAGCGACGCCACGTACCGCAACTGCCTCGCCGACCGCCGCACCTATGCGCAGAAAGTTTGCCGAAAACGTGCTTGCGGCATTTACGGTCACGCCGTCGAACGTAACGTTCTCGATGCGCTCGCATGTCGCCAAAAATCCGAAATAAACGTTGTTGCCGATTATGCAAGACTTGCTTATCGCGACGTTTGAAATCGTATGACCGTTACCGTCGAAAGCTTTGACGGAAAGCGGCGTCCAATCGCGACCTTGCAGATCGAGATCGCATGTAAGCCTGTAACTTTTTTTGCTGTCCATGGCATATAATTCTTCGAGCGACGATATATCGATAGGCGTGTTATTTATCGACGAATCGCAACCTATCGAGATCACGGACATTCCGCAAGCAATTATAAGCGAAAGCAACGTGCAAATTATTTTTTTCGTTCTCATTAAAGTCTCCTTCTATTTATCGGAAAGATCGATCAGCCTGCCGCTTTTTACGATCTTGTTTTGTATCATTCCTTCTTCTCTCGTTCCGTCCACGCCGTCGCAATCCGCGTCGGTACAGCCGAAATGCTTGATATTTCCCGTCAGCGCTTTCGGATCGTCGCCGCGTCCGCCTTTTTTACCCGAGATCCCCCATTCGAGCGAAAGCTCGCAATCGTCATACGACATGTCGAGCAGCAAATACTTGCAAAAAACGGGCGCGCCGCCTCTGCCTCCGTTTCCGCCGTGTCCGTAAGTAGCGGTCGAGCCGAGCGTCGCGCTCGCACCGCGAGCGCCGTTTTGCGCGTCTCCGCCCTTTAGAGCGAGCGATCCGCCGCCGCGAACGACGACCGAAGAAACATACAAAGCGTGTATTCCGTTGCGTCCTCGATTGCCGTCGTGTTCGGTATTGACGTCTGGAACATACGGCTTTTCTGTGATTTTTCCGCCGTCCACGGAGCACTCGCCCTCTACGGAAAAAACGACGCTCCAATCGTGTGCTTTGCGTTCATACGATAACGGCGCGGTCGAAATCGTCGCATAATAATCGTATTGTCCGTCCTCGTTTACAAGCGCGACGTTTTTTAACGAAAATACCAAGTCGTTCGAGCGCTTTTCTATCACAAAGCAAGCGGAAACCGTCGTTTGCGTTTCACGCTCGATAACGATCATTCTCACATCCGACGGAATCCTGCGCACACCGAGCGAGTTATCGACAAACGTAACTATCTCGTTCGCGCTGTAATTCGTATTTTTGCTGACCGTAGTGGATTTTGAAAAATCCGAAACGCCCGAGGCATATACGGCTTTGACGCGTATTTTGCGATCGTTATCCGATTTTACTATAGCATAGCTCGTAGCTGTCGTAACGCCCAACTTCTCGTTCCCGTCGTAAACTTCGTACGACGTTGCGCCCGAACATGCGTTCCAATATACTTCGTCGCCGAGCGAATACGCAGACGGTGCGAACAAGTCGTCGCGCACCGGCGGCACTTCGGTGTTTTTGTTCGGGTCGGGTTCTGCGTTGCAGCCGATCAGGCACACGGCTGCCGCCACAGCCGACAATATCGCAACAAACGATCTTTTTACTGTGTTCATTCGCGCACGTCTCCTGTTAGTTTTAATTTTCATCGTTTAAGCACGCACAATGCCTATGACGATACCTATAAATTTCCAATAATATGATAACACTACCCCCCCCCGTGTCAAGCGAAACATGCGCATTATTCGGAATATTCTTGCTGTTTTTCCGTACCGCGCTGCAAACGCTGAGCTTTGCACGCCGCAGTTGTTCACATTCATCTATGCGAGCGCGCAACGTGCGAAATTTCGCAGCAAAAAAAGCGGACGCATGAGTCGAGATCGATCCGCTTAAAAAACGCGGTTGCAAGGACATAAGACAAATGTCGATAATCGCCGCGCCCGAAACCATAGAAAAACTCGCCGAGTCGCGCCCCGACGTAAAGATATTCGTCGCCTATCTCGACAAACGCTCAATGAAAACGGATACACGCGCGGATTCGGCGACGCAGGCGACCGACTTTTCGGCGCTAAGTAAATTAACGAAAAATGCGAACGGCGCTCCCGATCGAATCGGAAACGCCGTTTTTTAATTCAGATACAGTTCTTAAAATCCGCTTTTGCAAGAAGTAAAATATTTACGCCGCTTGCTCTTTTTCAACGATATGCGTATGCGAAACCGTCCATTTCAGCGTCTTGATTTTCAGCCAGAATACGAATATGCCTAATGTTACTATCGTCAAAAACGACCAAAGCAATCTTTTGCCGAAATATTGCATCGCCTTTCCGTCGAACGACAGTCTTTCGCCGTCGATAATTCTGTGCTTGCAAAACCATCTTTCCTTATAGCAATGCGCCCAGCACTGTCCGAAAGACAACGTTATGATCGTAACAAAGTTGCAAAGCCAGTTAACGCCGAGCAACTGATACCAACGTCCGTCGAATTCCGAATTTTTTTCTTTCTTTTGCGTACTCGTACTCTCCGTTTGTTCGTTTCCCGTTTGCTCGCTCGCGTCCGCAATCTCGTCCGCAAAATGCGTATGTAACGTGCACCATTTCTCTATAGCCACCTTTGCGCACAGTACATAATATATTCCGAACGTAATTGCCGATAAAAACAGCAACAGCATATATCTGCCCATAAACTGCAAACCGTTTCCGTCGAAGACCTGCTGTCTCCCGTCGATAAACGTATGCGACGCTTTCCATTTCAACTTCCAACACGCCATAAACGGATAGCAAATACCGAGAGTAATAAACGTAACAAACGCAGAAACCCATTCGATAACGGCGTTCATAAACGCGCCGCCCGTAAACGTCGACTCTTTGTTCGCAATTGCCTCTTCCTTTCTGCGGCGTTCCTCCGCCTCTTTTTTCGCCTTTTTGATCTCGCGCAGAGGTTTCGCGCCTCTCAAACCGCCCAATATGCCTATAACGCCGAGTCCGTAAGCATAAACAAACAATACGCCGAGCACTACGCTCAAATAGTTTACCCACAGTACTTTTTTACCCAAAAACGCAGCCATCATCTGCAATCCGCCGAGAGCAATGATCGCCAATCCTATCGAAAGGAATACCGTCATCACCGTCGAAAGTCCCAATCCGTCCCAACCGCCGTATTCCGTAAATTGATCGAACTTGTATGTATTTTCAAAGCTTACGGTAATCTTTTCTCCGTCGTCTCTCGCGAAAGTGAACGTTTCTTCATTCATATTTTCGGACAAGAACACATAGATTTCCTCTTCCGCGCCGGCGTTTCCGGGGTCGACTGCCAGATACGGTTCTTCCCGATCCTGCAAATAAAATTTCGCCGATCTGCCGTCGTCGAGACGCACATCGAAACTGCCGTCTCCGTTACCGCTGTAATGACCGCCGCCGAATAATCCCGGGGTACCGTAATTTTTCAGCCACTCCAAATACGAATTGCCGTGATATGAAGAAATGCGCGTAACAATTCCTACACAAGTAAAAACAACGCCCATGACAAGCAACCCGATTGCATAGATAAGCCGCAACTTAAACCCGTCGCCCTTCTTTGCGGCTTTGCTCTCTTTCGCAACCGTTTTGTTTTCTGTTTCCATAATACCTCCATAAAACAAAACCATACGGATCGATGTGGAATCTTTGTATGATTTTTTGTATTTTTATACAAGTATTATAACACTACCCCCCCCCCCCCCGTGTCAAGCGAGCGAAGCTTGATTATTTGAATTTTTTCATCTTTTTTCGCAAAGCCGATCACTCCGTTACAGCCGCGCTTGACACCCTTCTTCACTATTCACTCGTCGTTCTAATGCGGAAATAGCTATTATTCGTTATTTTTTATTTCTTAATTCTATATCGGTTGAGAATCCTCCGCTACGCGGCTTTTTTCGTTGCCGTTTCGGTCGGGCGTTTCGGTTGCTGCGTATGACGAATGAAAGTATCACTATATAAAATAACGGATCCGTTTACACAGAACCGTTAAATTTTATTATCTGAATTTCTATATACTACATTATCTCTGCACTCTGCCCGAGCCGTCGCCGTCCGCAAGGTTTTTGACTTCGGCGAGCGATACGAGGTTGTAGTCGCCTTCGATACTGTGCTTGAGACAGCTCGCGGCAACGGCAAACTCGATAGCGGCTTGCGGCTCGTAGCCGTTGAGCAACGAATATATAAGCCCTCCGCCGAAACTGTCGCCGCCGCCTACGCGATCGACGATGTGCATTGCGTACTTTTTGCCGAAGTACGGTTTGCCGCCCGTATACAGCATTCCCGACCAATTGTTGTCGTTTGCGGAAACGCTCTCGCGCAGGGTGATAGCCACGCCCTTGAATCCGAATTTATCCGTGAGCTTTTTAGCTACTTCGATATATCCGTCGCGGTCGAGCTTGCCGCTCGTGATATCGGTATTTTTCGCCTCGATTCCGAACACGTCTTTCGCGTCTTCCTCGTTGGCGATGCAGTAATCTACGTACTTGCAAAGCTCGCCCATGACCTCGCCCGCTTTCTGCTTGCTCCACAGTTTCTTTCTGTAATTGAGATCGCAAGATACGGTCAAGCCGAGTTTTTTGGCGGCTTTCACAGCGTCGAGACATATATCGGTTACGCTTTCCGAAAGCGCGGGAGTAATGCCCGTAAAGTGAAACCACTTCGCGCCGTCGAATATCTTGTTCCAATCGAAATCGCTCTGCGCCGCGGTGGAAATACTGCTGTGCGCGCGATCGTATATGACCTTGCTCGGGCGTTGGCTCGCGCCTTTTTCGCAATAGTAAATGCCTACGCGCTCTCCGCCGCGCACGATCTTGCTCGTGTCTACGCCGAATTTTCTGAGCGAATTGACCGCCGCCTGACCCACTTCGTGCGCGGGCAATTTTGTGACGAACGCCGCGTCGACGCCGTAGTTTGAAAGCGATACCGCAACGTTAGCTTCCGCGCCGCCGAATGTGGCGCCGAGCTTATCGCTCTGTACTATTCTTAAATAATTCTCGGGGGCGAGACGCAGCATTATCTCGCCGAAGGTAACGACCTTGCTCATAAAACGCCTCCTATAATGTTTTAAGCAATGTGTTGAGTCTCTTGCAGTTTTCCGCAATATCGCCTTTCATCATCCAGCTTCCGCCGACGAAAGCGATCTTATCGCACGCGAGGAATTCCGCGAGATTATCCTCGCCGACTCCGCCCGTAGGCACAAACTTGACTTGGGGAAACGGCGCGGACAGCGCCTTTATCGCCTTAAGTCCGCCGTATACCTGCGCGGGGAAGAACTTGATAGTGGTGATACCAAGCTCGAGCGCCGCTTCTATCTCCATAGGCGTTACGCACCCGGGCAAATAGTCTACGCCTTCGCGCTTGCACACTGCGGCGACTTTTTCGGACAGTCCCGGCGAAACGATAAACTTCGCGCCAGCGCGTATCGCGCGCTCGGCTTGACTTGCGTTTATGACCGTGCCCGCGCCCACATAAATTTGCGGGAAGTTTTTCACGCAGTACTTTATGCCCTCCTCGGCATAATCCGTTCTGAATGTGATCTCGGCTACGGGCAAATGCTCCGCAAGCGCCGAAAGCTGTTTTTCCGCGTCCGCTTGATCGTTGAGCACGACTACGGGCACTACCTTGAATTTTCCGTTCATGATATTATCCTCTTGGCATTATTATAGCATATGTCCGCCGCGATGTCAAACGCAGCGCTTTGATCGTATTCGCCGCTCTCTACCTTTTCGCCTATAAAGTCGCACAATATACGTCTGAAAAAGTCTATACGCGAGTAACTCGAAAAGCTGCGGCTGTCGGTGAGCATACCGAGATTATTGCCGAGCGCGGAATACTCAGAGATTGTAGCAAGATTGCGTTTTATCCCGCCGAGCGTGTCGTTGAACCACCATGCCGCGCCCATACGGACTTTGCGGAACGCGCCCGACGCAGTAGTTATCGACGACAAGTTCGCGTCGTTGAGCGTGTACAACACGGTTTCCGGTCTCTGCGCGTCGCCGACCGCATCCAAAAATTTGAGCAGATTGCCTACGGGCTGTACGTCGCTCGACACGTCGAATCCGCTGTCCGCTCCGCACTTGCCGAACATATCGGCATTGACGTTGCGCGTGACGGAAAAATGTATTTGCATAGTTATTCCGCGGCGCGCATACTCGTGCGCAAGCCAAACGAGCAAATATCCGTTGAGCGCGTCCTTATCGTCCGCGCCGAACGATTTTTTACCGCGAGCGGCAAACAAGTCTCGCGCTTGCGCTGCGTTCGGATACGTTTTCGGGAACGCCGCAAAACCGTGATCGGACATTTTGCAACCTCTCGAAACAAAGTAATCGAGCCGATTATTCAATGCCCCGAGCAGATCGTCGAGCGTTTTGATATCAGCGTCCGCGGCTTTGCCGAGTTTTTCGATATACGCTTCGTCCCAAGTCAAAAGCTTATCGGGGCGAAACGTCGGCGCGACGCGCGTTTTGCCGTAAACGCCGCAATCGTCCACGTTGTCTACGGGATCGTCCGTAGTCGCCACGTATTCCACGTCGAAAAGCTCCAACAGCTTGCGTACAGAAAGCGTGCTTAAAACCTCGTTAGCTCGCGCGTAAATATCCGCCGCGCTCTTGCCGTCGAGCGGATCGTTTATTCCGAATATCTTTTTAAGCTCGAAATGCGTCCAATAATACAACGGACTGCCGACAAGCTGCGGTACGATCTCGGCGTACTTGATAAATTTTTCGCGATAATCGGCGTCGCCAGTGATATACTTCTCATCCACGCCGAGAATACGCATGGCGCGCCATTTATAATGATCGCCCGAAAGCCACAGCTCGCCTATATCCGAGAAGTGCGCGTCGGTTGCGATCGCCTTTCTGTCCAAATGACAGTGAATATCCAGCACCGGCAAAGCCTTTACGCTTCGGTAAAGCCGTTTCGCGGCGTCGGTGTGTAACAACACGTCGTTTCCGAAAAACTTTTCCATTATTTCAAATCCATAGCTCCTTGCAAGTTGTTATCGAAGTTCGTTTATTATACGGAAACGCTCCGATCACACGCCGCTGTACGCGCTGAACCCGCCGTCGATAGGTATTACAACGCCCGTGATAAACGACGCAGCTTGCTCGTTGAGCAGGAACAGCACCGCGCCCGCAAGCTCTTCCATTTCGCCGAATCTGCCCATGGGCGTAGCTGCGAGGATCTTGCCCGTGCGAGCCGTAGGCGTGCCGTCGTCGTTCCACAAAAGTTTCGCGTTCTGTTTAGTCGAGAAAAATCCGGGGGCGATCGCGTTTACGCGTATGCCGGTTTTGGAAAAATGCACGGCGAGCCATTGCGTAAAGTTGCTCACAGCCGATTTCGCGCCGCTGTATGCGGGTATCTTAGTGAGCGGCGTATATGCGTTCATGGACGAAATATTGATTATATTGCATTCTTTTCTGTCCACCATGTCGCGCGCAAACTCCTGCGTAGGCAAAAGCGTGCCTATAAAGTTGAGATTGAACACGAACTCCACTCCGCTCTGCTCGAGATCGAAGAACGACTTGGTGTCCGCGTCGATATCGCCCGCCTCGTAATATTCTTTGTCGGTCGTAGCGCGCGGATTGTTCCCGCCCGCGCCGTTTATGAGAATATCGCACTTGCCCAAATCTTTGAGAATTTGCGCGTGGCATTCGGCAAGGCTCGCCTTTTCCAACACGTTTGCTTTATAGCCCCGAGCAACTCCGCCTTCCGCGACTATCTCATCGGCATATGCTTTTGCCTTGTCCTCGTTGAGATCCAAAAGCGCGACTTTCGCGCCCGCGACAGCCAAAGATTTAGCAAGCATGGAGCAGATTATTCCGCCCGCGCCCGTAACTACCGCAACTTTGCCTTTCAAGTTTGTATTGATTGGATTTTTCATTTTTTCATCTCCTTTTCTATTGCTTCAAATAACCCGTTCAAATACGCCGCGCCGAGCGCGCGGTCGAAAAGACCGTATCCGGGTTTGCCCTGCTCGCCCCAAATGCTTCTGCCGTGGTCGGGGCGAATATATCCGTCGAACCCGCCTGCGACAAGCTCGTGCGCTATCGCGTACACGTTCACGTCGCCGTCGCACGTTTGATGTCCGTTTTCGTAGAAGTCGGTTTCGTTTACGAATTTAAGTTGGCGCAAGTGCGCAAAGTAAATACGCTTCGCGTACTTTCTCGCCATTGCGGGCAGATCGTTGAACCTTCCCGCGCCAAGCGATCCCGTGCAGAAAGTTATGCCGTTGTGCACATTGGGAACTGCGGCGAACAGTTTGTCGTAATCGGATTCTTTGCCGACTATGCGCGGAAGATCGAAGATATCCCAAGGCGGATCGTCGGGATGTATCGCCATGTTTATTCCCGTCTCGTCGCACGCGGGCATTATGCCGTTCAAGAAATACACGAGGTTTTCAAAAAGCTTTTCGTGCGTCATGCCCTTATAGTCGTTCAAAAGCCCGTTGAGTTCCTCGCTCGTATAGCTCTCGTCCCAACCGGGCAAGCGTAAGTTGTGCTTGTCGAGTTTGTTAAAATCCGCCTCGCTGTAGCTGAGCGACGAACTGCCGTCGGCATGCTTGAAATCGAGGTTGGTCCTGAACCAATCGAACACGGGCATAAAATTGTAGCATATGCACTTGACGCCCGCCTTCCCCAATGCGCGGATATTCTCCGCATAGTTCTTTATGTATCTGTCTCGCGTGGGACGTCCGAGTTTGATATCCTCGTGAACGGGCACGGACTCTATAACTTCCATCTCAAGCCCCGCTTTGTCGCACAGCGATTTAAGCCGCATTATCTTATCGTCGCCCCAGACTTCGCCCACGGGCACATCGTATACGGCAGTCACAACGCCGCTCATATTAGGGATCTGTTTTATGTAGTTCAACGGTATGACGTCTTTTTCGCCGTACCATCTGAATGTCATTTTCATTTGCCGCCTCCGTTTCGATTGTATCGTAACTACATTATACACCTAAACAACACAAAATTCAATTGCAATTTTTTTATTTATGTATTGCATTTTTTACACACATTAGTTATAATGGTGGTGTTAGTCGTATTTTATATGTTATACTGATTAAAAATGCGACGCAGAGAAGGAAAATGTTTGGTTTTTACTACAAGGATATAGACATATCGCACAAGCTCGACAAGCCGAGCTCGCCGACCGAGGAGTATCACAAGCACATACACAGCTTTAACGAGATACTGTATTTTGTGCGCGGAAACGTTACATACACGGTCGAGTCGGAAACCGTCAAACTCGGCGAAGGCGATATAGTTTTCATACCTTCGGGCAAGTATCATTTTGCCACGGTGGACTTGAGCGAACCGTACGAGCGGTACGTACTCAAGTTTCCCGACAATGCCGTTGCCGAACACATACGCAAACAACTGATAAACAACGGGTCATTTTATCCGAACTGCAAAAACTATAAATCGGTGTTTGCTCTGTTCGACGACTACAACGAGGCGTTCACCGGCGAGGACAGATATTTGCTCTGCCTTTGCGAGATAATGAAACTCTCGATAAAGCTTTGCTACGAATCGGTATTGCACGTTCAAGGGTACGATAATCTCGTAGACGCAATAATAAGATACGTAAACAAGAACATACACGAGCAGATCACGCTCAAATCGCTGTCCGAGCGTTTCCACTACTCCACATCGCATATAAATATAGAATTCAAGCGCAAAATGAAAGTGCCGATCATGCAGTATATACGCTCCAAAAAAATAATAGCGGCGCACCAAATGATACTCGACGGCGCAAAAAAATCGGACACCGCCGAAAAGTTCGGGTTTGATACTTACTCCACTTTTTACCGCGCTTATAAAAAAATGCTCGAAAACGACAAGCTGCACCGCGGCGACGATTAAACGCCGCAAAGCTTGAAAAAACAAAAATAACTTCTGTGAGGGAATCATGAGAAAAATCACCTGTATCAACGACAACTGGACTGTCTATCCCGAAGGCCAAAGCGCCGCGCACGAAAACGCCGCGACGCTCGACCTGCCATATACGTGGAACGGCATCGACGGACAGGACGGCGGCGGCGATTATCTGCGCACGGCATTTATGTTCGAGCGCACGCTGGACAAGCCGAAAGCAACGCCCGACGAGGATGTGTATCTCGAGTTTAAGGGCGTCAACTCGTCCGCGCAAGTTTATCTCAACGACGAGCTTATAGCGAGCCACGACGGCGGTTATTCCACTTTCAGAGTACGCGTCACCGATATCATAAAAGATACAAACTTGCTGCGCGTGCGCGTGGACAACACCAAAACCGAAAAAGTATATCCGCAGACCGCGGACTTTACGTTCTACGGCGGAATATACCGCGACGTGAATTTGATCGTTGTAAACAAAGTACACTTCGATCTCGACTACTACGGTTCGTGCGGGCTTAAAATCACCCCGACCGTCGCGGGCGAAAACGGCACGGTAAACGCCGAAGCGTATATCACGGGCGACGGCGATGCGACGATAACCGTACTCGACGCCGAAGGCAACGAGATAGTTTCGGGCAAGAGCGGCGAAAAACTGACAGTGCCCGACGTGCATTTATGGAACGGAATATCCGATCCGTACTTGTACACCGTACGCGCCGACCTCTCCGCAAACGGAAAGATCGTAGACACCGTTGAACAGCGCATCGGATTCCGCACGTTCGCTTTCGATCCGCAAAAAGGCTTTTTCCTCAACGGCAGATCGTACCCGCTCCGCGGCGTTTCGCGGCATCAGGACCGTCCGAAAAAGGGCAACGCGTTGTCTCGCGCCGACCATGAAGAGGATATGGAAATAATCAAAGAGATAGGCGCAAACACGATACGGCTCGCGCATTATCAGCACGACGATTATTTTTACGATCTTTGCGACGAGGCGGGTATGGTCGTTTGGGCGGAGATACCGTATATATCGCGGCACATGCCAGAAGCCAACGACAACGCCACGCAGCAAATGAAAGAACTTATTTATCAGCAGTACAATCATCCGTGCATAGTCACTTGGGGCGTATCCAACGAGATAACTATGTACGGCAAGCACCGCAAAGACATGCTCGCATATCACCGCAAGCTGAACGATCTCGCGCACGAGATCGATCCCACGCGACCGACCGTAATGGCATGCTTCGCTATGTGCGGACCTGCGAACAAGGCGGCTCACATAACCGACATCGTAGGCTGGAACTTGTACTTGGGTTGGTACGTACCCGGATTTTTCCTCAACGACTTATGGATCAAGCTGTACCACTCGATGTATAAAAAGAGCTGTCTCGCCTACTCCGAGTACGGCGCGGAAGGCATGCCGAACTTGCACTCCAAACATCCCAAACGCGGCGATAACTCCGAAGAATATCAAGCGAACTATCACGAATATATGCTCGAGTGTTTCGAGCGTCACCCGTATCTTTGGGGCACGTACGTGTGGAATATGTTTGACTTCGCCGCAGACGCGCGCAATCAAGGCGGCGAGCCCGGCATGAACCACAAAGGTCTCGTCACGTTCGATCGCAAAACGCGCAAGGACAGTTTTTACGCTTACAAGGCGTACTGGTCGACCGAGCCGGTCTTGCACATCGCGGGCAAACGCTTTATCAACCGCACGGGCGGCAGCACGCTGGTCAAAGTGTATTCCAACGTCGACGGCGTAAAACTCACCGCGAACGGCACGGAAATACAAGGCAAAAAGAAAGGCCGCGTTTATTCGTTCAAGATCAAGCTCGCGAGCGAACAAACCGAAATCGTCGCGACCGCCGGCGAGCTTACCGATACGTTCACCGTTAACCGCGTCGAAAAGCCCGATCCCGACTACAAACTGCACGTTCATTCCGAAACGCAAAGCTGGCAAAAATAACAAACAAAGTTCGATTCTTTGATTTCGTTAAGATTCTTATGGAGCAAACGTCAGAAATAGCGTTTGCTCTTTTAATAAGATTGAGATAAAAAAGAGCGAACGCTTGAAATGCACCCCAAAGTTTGGACAAAACTTATGGAGGTGCATTTTTCATGGCAA
>CAJUNM010000036.1:0-8747 GCA_910587805.1 uncultured Christensenellaceae bacterium
GTAGTCACAGACATAGGCGCAGTGCGCGACGGTGCGCGCGAACGGCTTTGCGGGTGCGGTTTGGTCATGATCGAGGCAAACCACGATCCCGAACTGCTCAGGCAAAACAGAACATACTCGTACGCTTTGAAACGGCGCATAAGCTCGGAGTACGGGCATCTTTCAAATGTCGACTGCGCGGCGTTGTGTACATATCTTGCGGGACGCGGAGTGAAGAGCTTTATTCTCGCGCACTTGTCGGAAGATAACAACAATCCCGAGCTTGCGATGTCCGAAGTGGCGCGGTCTCTCGCGCTTGCGGGCATATCGGGCGCGCACATTACGTGCGCGACGCAAAATAAAATGACGGGGTTGTTCGAGGTATGCTGAAAAAAAATGACGGTTTCATACGGTACGATTACCGCGGCGCGTGCGCCTTCTATCTCTTTGCCATAGTGACGATGCTCGTCGTTCAGGCGCTGGGCGCGGGCATCGTCGCGGGCTTGCAGCTCGTTTTTCCCGACGTGAATGTCGCGAAGAACGGGGATTTTAACGGCGCGTTCATGATTTTTGCACAGGTTGCAAGCTGCGTGTTCATATTCGTATACACGCGGTGCGCGCGCAAAAAGTTCGATTTCACTATCGTGCGGCGCGCCGACGGCGGCGCGAACGTCGCTTTGCTCGTCGTGTTTGCGCTGCTGACGGCGGCGGTTCTTATGATAGGCATGTATCTGCCTACTACTTGGTACGGATTGCTGATGCGGGTTATAGGGATACCCGAAGATTTCGGCGCGCTCGAAATGGAAACGGTCACTTCAGTGATAATGACCGTGATCGCGACCGTGTTTCTTGCGCCGGTTTTCGAGGAGCTTATTTACCGCGGAGTGTTGCTGCACGGACTGAAGCGTCAAAAGCGCGCCGTCGTTGCGGTGTTGCTTTCCGCGTTCGCGTTCATGCTCATGCACATGAACCCCTTGCAAGTCGTGTTCCAATTCGCGCTCGGCGCGGTAGCCGCGATCATAGTTTTGAAAACGGGTCGGGTCTTGCCCGCAATGGTCATGCACGCCGCGTCCAACGCGCTCGCGCTCGTGATAAGCGAGACTGCGATTGCGTCGAGTTTAAGCGCGTGTATCGAGTGGTTGATGGCAAATCCCGCCGCCGCGGTGTTTATTACGTTGGGTATAGCCGCCGCCGCGGGCGCGTTGATATTTGTGATAATACGATTCGGGTTCGGCAAAGCGGTCCGTATCGAAAGCTCTGCCACCGACGAGACGCCCGAATATGCGGACGAGAAGGAACGCATGACAGCCGAGGCGTTGGCAAAGCATAACGTCGGTACGGGCAACGTAATGTATTGGGTCGGCGCGGGGCTTTGCATAGGCATGCTCGTTATGAATTTAATCGCGGCGATAATTTAAGGAGAGCGTTTTGACTGAAAACAGAGACCACAGAGCAATATCGTACTCGTTTGCGAGTGCGGCGGTAGGCGTAATAATAATGCGCTTGATCGTTTACTTCGTGCCGATATACGCGGAGACGTACGGCGTTTCGCTCGCGCTCGACGCATTGTTCTCGTTGCCGACGCAGTTGATATTCTTTTTGCTCATACCGTTTTTGATATTCAAGTTTTACGGCAAGCGCACGTTTCGCGGAGTAATGGAATACAGCTCGGCGGGCAAGTTCGAGCCGTATTTTCTGCTCGCGATCCCGCTCGGGATTTTCGTATGGCTTACAACGATAGGGATTTCGTCGCTTTGGCAAACGCTGCTTTCCATGACGGGGTTCTATCTGCCCTCGTCGGTCACGCCCAAGCCCGAAACTTTCAACTTCGGATTTTTCGTTGCGGACGTGTTGCTTACTGCGGTACTCCCCGCCGTATGCGAGGAATTTTGCATGCGCGGCGGCGCTTTGACTACCGCTAAAAAAGCGTTCGGCGCGACCGGCTGTATCGTATTTTGCGCGATAGCGTTCGGGCTTTTCCACCAAAACGTTAAGCAGGTGTTTTACACGGCATGTTTCGGCGCGCTCGCGGCGTTCACGGTGATAAAGACGAAAAGCATTTATCCCGCGATGATAATGCACTTCGTCAATAATTTTTGCAGCGTTCTGTTCGACTATGCGAGCGACTACGGCTGGATGGGCGGCGGCGTATACGATTGGATAGACTATCTTTCGCAAAATCAGATTTGGGCGCTTGTCGCAACGTTCCTGTGCGTCGTGGGCATAACCGCGGGCTTGATCGTGCTCATATGTTATATGCGCGATAAGCGCGTTATAAAAAAGAAGATCGAAACCGTCAAAGATTCGGGTTTCGATGTGACCAACGGGCGCGTTGTACTCATGGGCGAATTTTCGGAAGAGCGCGTCAAAGCGCTCGAAATGGAACGGGAAGTGTTCGGCAAGGACTATAAAGAAGCTCGGTTCAAACCGAAAGCGCGCGACATTGCCGTCGGCATAGGCGCATGCGTACTGACCGTACTGACCACGCTGTTCACGTATGTTTGGGGGTTCTTCTATTGAAACGCGTAAACGTTTTGTGCGTGGGTAAACTTTCCAAAAGTTTTTGCCGCGACGGGTGCGACGAGTATCTAAAGCGTCTGAAATCTTTCTACGACGTTAAAATCACGGAGATACCCGAAAAGCCGACGGTAAAACTCGAGTGCGCGGAGCTTGTCAAGCGCATGAACGGTGTGTGCGTGCTCATGGACGTAAAAGGCAAACAGGTCTCGTCCGAGGAACTCGCGCGGTTTCTGTCGGATGCGCATATGCGCACGGACGAAGTTACGTTCGTGATAGGCGGCGCGTCGGGTGTGGACGACGCCGTTCGACAAAAAGCATCGGAGCGCATATCTTTCGGCGCGGTCACGTATCCGCACCAGCTCGTGCGCGTGCTGCTGTGCGAACAGCTATACCGCGCGGCGACCATACTCAACAGATTGCCGTATCACAAGTGAATCCGGAATTATGAATTACGCGTCGGCATAACTTGTATTGTGGATATTTTCAAACTTGTAAAGAAGTCGCTCGGCGCTGACGCGTTCTCGATAGGCAAGAGCGCGTGCGGAAACGATATTTTGTGCGTACATCGCGGCAGTATGCGCGGAAATCAGATAATAATAACCGCCGCTATACACGCGCGCGAGTGCTATACCGCGCTCGTTGTCCTCGAACAGTCGAGGGCGTTCGATAAAGCGACAGCCGTCGGCGGCGTGTATTTCGTTCCGCTCGTCAATCCCGACGGCGCGCTGTTTTTCGATAGCGGCGAGACGTTCGGGCGCGCGTTCCTGCGCGAGCATGCGCACGAGCGCGAAATGTGGAAAGCAAACGCCGATGGCGTCGACCTTAACTGCAACTTCGACGCGAACTTCGGCACGGGCGCGCAGAATAAGTTTGTGCGCGGCGCGTCCGACTACGTGGGCGAATATCCGTTTTGCGCGCCCGAAACGCGCGCGCTTGCGGCATTCACTTCGCGCGTGTCGCCGAGCATGACCGTGAGCTATCACTGTATGGGCGGCGAGCTGTATTGGGAGTTTTTTCAATCGGGCGCGGCGCGCGAGCGCGACAGGAAAATAGCGGACGCCGTCGCGGCGCATATAGGCGTGAAACGAGTGGACGGCGACCTTTGTTCCGCGGGCGGATACAAGGATTGGTGCGTGCAAAAGTTCGGTATACCGGCGGTGACGGTGGAGCTTATACGCGGCGGAAATCATCCGTTTTACGCCGACGCATACGCCGCCGATATCGCGGCTAACGCGCGCTTGCCCGAGTACATACTCGAAATTTTACGGGAGCTTGATCAAAAGAAATGACGCGAGACGAAAAATTTATGCGCGCCGCCCTCGACGCGCTCGACGCTTGTCCGGAATGCGAAGTGCCCGTCGCGGCGGTAGTGACGCTCGGCGACGAGATTATCGCAACGGGCGTCAACTTGCGCGAGACCGACAACGATCCCACGGCGCATGCCGAAGTGGTAGCGATACGTGTCGCCGCCGAAAAGCTCGGGAGATGGAATCTTTCGGACTGCGAACTGTTCGTCACTCTCGAACCGTGCGTGATGTGCGCCGGCGCGATAGTGTATTCACGAATAGCGCGCGTGGTGTACGGCGCAAAAGATCTCAGATTCGGCGCGTGCGGTACCGTTTTGAACATTGCCGAAAACACCGCGCTCAATCACCGCGCGACGGTACTCGGCGGCATACTCGAAGACGAGTGTATCGCGCCCATAAAAGCGTTTTTCAAAGCAAGAAGAAAAAATACTTAAAGCGAGATACGATATTATATCGGCAGACGTCCGTCAGGACTTTCCTCGTTGCACTCGGAATAACCTGCGGCTGCTGCGTAGGACAAAAATAGGCGAGGCGGGGATTGTTGCTCGGGTTGAATCAAGGCGGAGATCGCTCCGTTAAACATACAGATCGCTTTCTATGAACTGATGCGCGGCGATGTCTATATTCCCTGCGCCCATATAAATAACTGCGTCCGCGTCGAGTGTGGCGCAGTATTCGTTTATTTCGCCGAAAGTATCGAAACAGTACGCGTTTTTGCCGCTGTCTATGAGTCTGCGGCAGACCGAATGCGACGATACTCCGTCGCGTTTTTGTTCGCGCGCGGCAAACACGGGCGCGAGCACAACGTGATCGGCTTGACCGAGCGCGTCCGCAAACTCCGATTCGAGCGCGGCGGTTCTCGAGTAAGTGTGCGGCTGAAAGACGACCGCGACGGTACCGTGCAGTTTATGCGCGGTGTCGAGCGTCGCGGCTATCTCGGTAGGGTGGTGCGCGTAATCGGTGTATACGGTTTTGCCGAACGCCGTGCCCAAACGCTGAAACCGTCGCGGCAATCCCGTAAAGTCGGATATGTTCGCTATGCTCTTGTCGACGTCCGCGCCGCAAATGCTCGCCGCGGCGAGCGCCGCGAGCGCGTTTAACGCGTTATGCTCGCCCGCGACCGACAGCCGTACTTTTTTGCGCGTTGCGCCTTTTACGAAATCGAACGTTACTTCGCCGTTTTCGGTCGCTATGTTTTCGGCGCGGAAGTCGCAGTCTTTTCCCGTGCCGAATGTGGCGTAGGCATTGGCGGCGAGTGCGCGGCATGCGGGATCGTCGCCGTTTACGAGCGTGCGGCTCGAGCGGAAACAGAACCGTCTGTATGCGGCGAGCAAAGCCTTTTCGTCGCTGTAATAGTCCGGATGATCGTATTGGGCATTGAGAACGATTGCAAGGTCGGGCGAGAGCTTGAGAAAACTCTCTTTGTATTCGCACGCCTCGGTAATGAAAAGTTTTCGGTTGCCGCACCGCGACGCGCCCGCAACCCCGACGTGCACCGTCGCGTCTTTGAATATCTCGCCGAGCATGGCGGTCGCAGTGCTCTTGCCGTGGCAGCCGCCGACGGCTATCACGTTGTTGAACGTGCGCGACAGCCTGCCGAGGTATACGGCGCGCTCGACGGTGGGTATGCCGAGCATGCGCGCGCGATCCAGCTCGGGATTTTCGAGCGGAACGGCGTTGGTATAGACGACGAGATCCGCGCCGTCGACGAGTTTTGCGTCGTGCCCGTCGAGTTCGGTATCCGAACCGGTAACGACGTTCCCGCGAGCGCGGGCAAAAGCGGCGAGCGCTTGCATCGACACGCCGCAGATTCCGATAAAGTGTATCTTCATACTTTTATATATGCGCAAATACGGCATCGAGAGACTTATTTTCGCCCGAAGTGTGGATTTTTGTAGAAAAAATAGCTTTCAATATTAAAAATAATGTAAAATACTATTGATTTTTGACGAAAAATATGTTAAACTCAATAAAACGCTTACAATTTATGATTTATTCGGAGGAGATCGTGGATATTACCGAAGTAAGATTGCGCTTGGTAAAAGATCCCGACAAATTAAAAGCAGTTGCATCGATTACAATAGACGGGTGCTTTGTCGTTCATGATTTGCGCGTAGTGGAAAATGATGATACGCTGTTCGTAGCAATGCCCAATAAGCGTTTGGGCACAGGCGAATTTCGCGACGTCGCGCACCCTATCAACAACGAGACGCGCGATGCAATAGCCAATATAGTTATAGGCAAGTATAAAGAAGAACTCGCCAAATCCCAAGCGAAAACAGCCGATTAAGCGACGAGATAATTATTGTGCCGAAAGTGTGACAGCAAAAGCCGAGCTTTTGCGCTTTTTGAGTGCCCGTAACGCAAATCGACGGTATACGGATTTTGCAAAAATATTTTTCAATGCCGTTAAAACGCTTGCTTAACGAGGTTCAAGTGTGTTACAATATTATGCGTCGACGTTTATTGCGATCGGCTTTATGTTTTAGAGGTGAATCATGTCGTTTCTTTCTGTGGCAAACTGGATATCGGATTCGTTCCCGTACGTGCGTTTGGTGATGATGTGCCTTATGGTGGCTGTCGGCATCGCGCTTGTTATAGTAATAATGTTTCAACCGTCTTCGTCGTCGGGCATGGGCGCGCTTACAGGTCAGCGCGACACGTTTTACGCAAAGGATAAATCGAAGTCGCTCGAATCGGTCATGAAGCGCGTAACAATCGCGCTCGGCATAGTTGAGGGCGTGCTTGCGGTATTGTTCTTCGTATCGCTTTTGATCTCTCAAGGTTAATAAATCGACAGGGCGCAAGCCCTGTTTTTTTTGCCGACGGCGCGACGAACCGCGGCGAATTATATTTCGCGTTTACAATAGGGTATAATCATTGAAAATGAAAAAAGGTAAAAGTATAAAAAAGACAAATAAGACTAACGCGCGTCGGACGAAAAAATCCGTCAAGCGCGCGGCGCGTTCCGATAAGTTCGATAAAAAATTCATCGAAGGCGAGATAGACTGCAAAGGCAATCGCTTCGGGTTTGTTTCGCTCGAAAACGGCGGCAGCGACGTGTTTATCCACGGCGCGGATCTCAACGGCGCGCGGCACGGCGATATTGTGCGCGTGTGCATAGTGCGCGAGCGTAAAGGCTCGGGCGAGATCAGGCGCGAGGGGTACGTGTCCGAGATACTCGAACGCAGCAATAAAAACGTCGTCGCAACGATAGTGTTTCGCGACAACGAGTTTTTCGCCGTGCCCGACGACAGGCATTACGGCGAGCTTATAGAAGTGGACGGGCTTGGCGGCGCTGCCGAGCACGACAAAGTGATCATAGACACGGACGGAGCGCGTGCGCGCGTGCTCGCAGTGCTCGGCAGATTCGACGAGATCGGCATGGACGTTAAGAGCGTGATCGCCGCTCACAATCTTCGCACCGAGTTCCCCGCGGACGTTATCGAGCAGGCGGACTCGTTCGGCAACGAGATAGATCCGCGCGAGGCGAGCGCGCCGTACCGAGTGGATTTCCGCGACAAAACGCTGTTTACGATCGACGGCTCTGATTCCAAAGATTTCGACGATGCGGTGTCGCTCGAGCGCACCGAGCACGGTTATAGGCTGGGCGTGTATATCGCCGACGTTGCGGAGTACGTCAAAGAGCGTACGCCGCTCGATACCGAAGCGTACGAGCGCGGCACGAGCGTTTATCTTGCCGACCGCGTTATCCCGATGTTGCCCGAGCAGCTTTCCAACGGCTTGTGTTCGCTCAACGAGGGCTGCGACCGTCTCGCGCTTTGCGCTGTCATAGACCTCGACGAACACGGCAATCGCAAAGGATTAAAGCTGTGCGAGGGCGTGATACGCTCGGCGGCGCGGCTTACGTATGCCGGCGTGCAAGCGTTGCTCGACGGCGACGCGCGGCTGCGCGAGCGGTACGCGAGCCTTGTACCGATGCTCGAGCTTATGGGCGAACTTGCGAAAAAACGTATAAAACTCAGACGCGAGCGCGGCACGATAGACTTCAAACTGACCGAAACGCAGATAAAGTTCGATGCCGACGGTCGCGTTGCGGATATAGAAAAACGTCCGTCGCTTTTTTCGATGAATATAATAGAGGAGTTCATGATCCTCGCAAACTGCGCCGTAGCCGAGTTTGCCAAAACCAAAGGCTTGCCGTATGTGTACCGCGTGCACGAGCGGCCTTCGCCCGAAAAGCTGACCGTGCTCAACGATTACCTCGACGCAGTAGGCGTGCGCGCTTGCTTGCCGCTTTCTCCTTCGCCCAAACAAGTGCAAAAACTTCTTTCGACGATCGAGCCGGCAATATCGCCCGCAGTCAATAAGATTGCGCTTCGCGCCATGGCTAAGGCGACGTACGAACCGAGCTGCGACGGGCATTTCGGGCTTGCCGAGGAGTTCTATTGTCATTTCACTTCGCCGATACGCAGGTATCCCGATCTTGCGGGACATCGCATACTCAAAGCGTTTTTGCGCGGCGGCGCGGCTGCGGTAAAAAAATACAAGAGTTTTGTCACGGCTGCGTCCGTGCGCTCGTCCAAGACCGAGCGCGTCGCTCAGGAGTGCGAACGCAAAGTGGACGACTACAAAAAGGCGGAATACATGTCGCACCGCGTCGGCGAAAAATTCGACGGCGTTATAAGTTCCGTAACCGAGTTCGGGTTTTTCGTAGAGCTTGAAAACTCCGCCGAGGGGCTTGTGCGCATCGCGACGCTTCCGCCGTCCGCGTTTTTCGATCAAAAACGTCTGCGCATAGTTTGCGGCGCAAAAAAGTTCGCGCTCGGCGATCCCGTAAAAATTATCGTAGACAAGGTTTCGGGCGACAGAGTGGACTTTTTGCTCGCATGATCGCAAAACGCGTTCGATAACATATCGAATATAAATCGAAAAGTCAAGCTGCGCTTGAAAAGTAAAACCGCGCTTGATAAAAGTTTG
>CAJUNM010000036.1:8847-16274 GCA_910587805.1 uncultured Christensenellaceae bacterium
CGAAAAGTCAAGCTGCGCTTGAAAAGTAAAACCGCGCTTGATAAAAGTTTGGAAAAGTAAATAAACAATAAAGGCAAAGAAATCGAATAATCAAGCTGCGCTTGTTGACTTTATCTCGGGCATGTAGTAAAATAATACTATAATTGTTTGGGAGCGAGTATGAAAATAGGAGTAGTGGGCTTGCCCAATGTCGGCAAGAGTACGCTGTTTAACGCAATAACGGAAGCGGGCGCGGAGTGCGCAAACTATCCGTTTTGCACGATCGAACCGAACGTAGGCGTGGTCGCGGTACCCGACGCGCGCTTGTCGGTTTTGGAACGCATGTATCAAAGTAAGCGCGTCGTGCCCGCGACGATCGAGTTTGTGGACATAGCGGGGCTTGTCAAAGGCGCGAGCCGCGGCGAAGGCTTGGGCAATAAGTTCCTGTCGCATATTCGCGAAGTGGACGCCGTTATTATGGTAGTGCGCTGTTTCGACGACGCGAACATCATCAACGTTTCGGACACCGTCGATCCCGTGCGCGACGCGGAGATAATCAACACCGAACTAATGCTCGCCGACCTCGAGAGCATAGATAAGCGCAAAGCGCGATTTGAAAAAACGGTCAAGAGCGGCGACAAGAAAGCCGCCGAAGCGCTCGAGCTGTTAAAGCGCATGGAATCGTGCATCAACGACGGCAAGTCGCTGCGTACGCTCGGACTGAGTCTCGAGGAACTTGCCGCAGTCGACGGGCAGTTTTTGCTTTCCGTAAAGCCTATAATTTACGTGGCGAACATTTCCGAGAACGATATAGGTAAATCCGGCAATGGGTACGTGTCGGCGTTGAGCAAGTTCGCCGAATCCGAAAATGCGGCGTGCATTGATATCTGCGCCAAAGCGGAACAGGAGATATCGCAATTGCCCGTTGACGAGCGCGCCGAATATCTCGAGGCGCTCGGGCTTGAAAAAACGGGTCTCGACAGAATAATAACCTCGGGCTACGAGCTGTTGGGGCTTATGAGCTATCTCACGGCGGGCGAGAAAGAAACCCGCGCGTGGACGATTGAACGCGGCACTACCGCGCCGAAAGCCGCCGGCAAGATACACTCGGATTTCGAGCGCGGATTTATCCGCGCCGAGATAGTCTCTTATAAAGATCTTGTCTCGTGCGGCTCTATCGCCGCCGCAAAGGCGGCGGGAAAACTCCGCAGCGAAGGTAAGGACTACGTAATGAAAGACGGCGACGTTGTGGAGTTCAAGTTTAATGTTTAAGCGACGAACCGTTGTTTTCGGCGGCGAATGTGCCGTTACGGCGTATAAGTCATTTTGAAAAGTATCATTGTTTGATTAAGAGAGAAAAATCATGACGGACTATAAGAAAAAAATCTACGAGGCGGCAAAGTCGGCTTTGCCCGAACTGAACGAAAGCGACGTGGTTGCGTCCGATGCGTTTTGCGATTTTTGCATACCGTGCTTTAAGTTTGCCAAAACGATGCGCCGCGCGCCCGCGCTCATTGCGTCGGAAGCGGCGGGCGCGGTCAAGCTCGACGGCATAAAGATCGAGGCGTTAAACGGCTACTTGAATTTTACCGTCGAACGCTCGGCGCGAGTATCCGAACTGTTCGGCGCGCGCTCCGAATTCAAACCGTTTGCCGGCAAGACAGTGTGCATCGACTTTTCGTCGGTCAATATCGCCAAGCCGTTCCACATAGGGCATCTTATGACAACGGTAATAGGCGGCGCGCTGTGCAACGTTTATCGCGCTCTCGGCGCGCGCGTGGTGGGCATAAACCATCTCGGCGATTTCGGTACGCAGTTCGGCGGGCTTATCTCGGCATACCGCAGATGGGGCGACGAGGCGCGGCTCGAGCGACGCGGACTTGACGAACTGCTCGATCTGTACGTCAAATACAATGCCGAGTGCGAGAAGGACGCGGAGCTTGCGAGCGAGGCTCGCGCATGGTCGAAAAAGATAGAGGACGGCGACCCTTATGCCGTGGGGATTTTCGATCGGTTCAAGGCGATCACGCTCGAGCAGGCGAAGCGCGTATATAAACGTCTCAACGTCGAGTTCGACAGTTATCTCGGCGAGAGTTTTTACGTGGATAAGGTTTCGGGCGTGGAAAAGAAACTATCCGATAAATCGTTGCTTTCTATCAGCGACGGCGCGGAAATAGTCGATCTCGGCGACGATATGCCGCCCGCGCTCGTGCGTCGCAGCGACGGCGCATCGCTGTATATAGCGCGCGATCTCGCCGCGGCGTATTACCGTAAAGACACGTACGACTTCGATAAATGTTTGTATGTGGTCGCGTCGCATCAAGCGTTGCATTTTAAGCAGTTGTTCAAGGTGCTGGAGCTTGCGGGCGAACCGTGGGCATCCGACATGGTGCACGTCAGCTACGGCATGGTATCGGTAGAGGGCATGTCGCTCTCCACGCGCCGCGGCAACGTGTTGTATCTTAACGACGTGCTCGATTCCGCGGTGGATAAAGCGGCGGAAATTATAAACGAGCGCAACGCGACGCTCGAGAATAAAAAAGCCGTTTCGGAGAGCGTCGGAGTGGGCGCGGTCGTGTTCGACGCGCTTTACGACGGCAGGCTCAAGGACAAGAATTTTTCGCTCGAAGCCGCGCTCAATTTCGACGGCGAGACCGGACCGTACGTGCAGTATACGCACGCGCGCTGCCGTTCTGTGCTTGCCAAAGCGGATCGGGATTCGGAGGACGTAAAACCCGAACTTCTGACGGACGATTCGGCATACGAGGTCGTAAAGCTTTTGGTCGATTTCGACGAAGTAGTTTTATTCGCGGCGGAAAAATACGAGCCGTCCGCGATCTCGCGCAGGCTCGTAAAGATTTGTCAGGCTTTCAACAGATTTTATAACGCGGACAGGATCATGTGCGGCGGCGACTTGCAGTCGGCGCGGCTTGCGCTCACTCGAAAAACAGCGGACACACTCGAATACGGGCTGTCGCTCATACTGCTCGACGCGCCCGAAAAAATGTAGCTATACGTTGCTGTTCGATCAATTGAATCCGCAGCCGCAGCCGTTATTATTGTTGCAGCCGCAGCCGTTGTTGTTATTCATAAGCAAGAACATTATTATCATAAGATTGATACATTCCGTGCCGCCGCCGTTTTCGAGCATTAGTATAAGCATCAAAAGACTGAAAATATCGTTATTCATGGCGCGCCTCCGCACGAACTTATTTTGTAGTTCTATGTATATGCGTTGCGACTTAAGTATGTGCTTGTTGCTCGGCATTTTCGACAAAATTTTCGAGTTTGCCCGAGTTTTTCGACATTTTCGCATATTGACTTTTGCGCGCATATGTGCTATTATGCGCATATGAATACCATGCTTTTAGACAGTATGACAGCCGACGAGATCGTCGACAATATGCCGAGCGACCGCGCGCTCGACGGGCTTGCGCGTTTCTTTTCCGCTTTGTCCGATCTGACGCGGTTGAAAATAGTTACGGTGCTTGCCGCGAGTACGCTGTGCGTGACGGACATAGCGGAACTGACCTCGCTCAATCAAACGACCGTTTCGCGGCAATTGCGCATACTTAAATCAATGGATATAGTCGAGTGCAGTCGTCAAGGCAAAGTCATGTTCTACTCGCTCGCGCAAAACAACGTGAACGGCATAATGGAGCTTGCCGTTGCGGCAGTAAATTAAAAGCGATATTCGCATAAGCGGCGCGAGCAAAATTTTCGCACGGGTTTATGCGGCGATCGCCAAAAGGAAAAACGATCATGATCATTACCGAAAAATGGGACGAGGTACTCGCCGCCGAGTACGAAAAACCGTACTTTGCACAGCTTATCTCGGATATAGATCGCGAGTATGCGACGCAAACCGTATACCCGTCGCGCGAGTGCATATTCGCCGCGCCCAAGTACGTTGACTACGACAAGGTGCGCGTTGTTATTTTGGGTCAAGACCCGTACCACGGCGCAGGTCAGGCAAACGGGCTTGCGTTTGCCGTCAACAACGGCATAGAGCCGCCGCCGTCGCTCGTAAATATTTTTACCGAGATAAAAAGCGACATAGGCGTAGCGCCCGACGACGACACTACGCTCGTCGGCTGGGCGAACCAAGGCGTGCTGTTGCTGAACGCCGCGCTCACGGTGCGCGCCGGTCAAGCCGCATCGCACGAAAAACTCGGCTGGCACGAACTGACCGACGCTATGATAGCCGCGCTCAACAAGCGCGAAAAACCCGTAGCGTACATTCTTTGGGGGCGCAGCGCGCAGCTCAAGCGCGAGCTTATATCGCCGCGTAATTTCTGCGTCGTGTCTCCGCACCCGAGTCCGCTGTCCGCATACCGCGGCTTTTTCGGATCGAAACCGTTTTCAAAGGTCAATGCGTGGCTCGCGCAGAACGATATGAGTCCTGTGTATTGGCAGTACACGGGCAAAAAAGAGATCGCCGATTATTACAAAACGAGCGGCAATATAAAAAGAGCGTAATATAATGCGTAATTAATCGGAATACGTCGGTACGTTTCTTTATCGAGTAAGCGTTTGGAATAGCGCTTACTCTTTTTTAATGTCGAAATTTTTCGGCTATTCCGATATTTCGATATTTCTAGCGGAGCGCGACAGAGCGAAGCCGAAGATCCTCAACCTTAAAATATAAAACTTTCAAAAAAATTGATCGTAGATTGTCGAAAACGGCATAGTGTTCGCGTTTATCGACATTCGTGCGCATAGTGCGGGTATTATACGTATTTCGACAATACGCGGATTATGCGAATACCTTGCGCGTTTCGACAAAACTGCGTATGCAAAAGTATTTACTTTTTGCGTATAATATGGTATAATATCGATATGAGCAAAAAGAAAAACGAACAAAAATCCAACGTGCCCGCTATCGCGCAAAGCGACGAGCTGCGCGTTGCCGATAATACCGAGGAATTGCCGGCGGAGATTCCCGCGCCTATCGCGAGCGCTAACGAGACGGCGGCTGCCGATCCGCGCCGCGTAACGGAGATACCGCTTAACGACGCCGACGAGAACATGACGGGCGGATATGCGTCCGTGAACGCCACTCGGCATTCGGAAAACAAAACGCTGTGGATAGTCGTTGCCGTTATGTGCGCAATGTGTCTTGTCGTCGGTATATGCTGTTCGCTCATAACCGCCGTATATATGCGCCGCGGACAGAATCCGCCTTCTATCAATCCGACCGACGGTTCGGGCGCAGTGGCGGCGGTGGTCGCCGCGCGCAAGCAGTGCGTGGCGGAAGTGGACTGCGCGGGGATAATGCGCGGCAGCGGCGTGGTCACCAAGATAGAGGGCAACAACATTTTCGTAATAACCAACCGTCACGTGATCCGTCGCGACAACGGCGACGAGGACTTGGGCGGGGCAATATCCGTGCGGTTTTTCGGCGAGGACGATTTCTATCCCGCCGACGTTGTAGGCTACAGTACTTTATACGATATTGCGGTATTAAAGATCGCTCACGATCCGGTGTATAAGATATACGCGCTCGACTCGGAAAACGGCACGGCGTTCGCACGCGACGCAGAATATGCCGAGGGCGATGCCGTTGTTGCTATAGGCAACGCCATGTCGATGGGCATAGCGAGTTACGACGGCATAATTTCGCGCGCGTCCGAGCTTCTCGAGTATGACGGCAAGATGATGCCCGTGCTCCGCACCACCGCCGCCGAAAACGCCGGCATGAGCGGCGGCGCGCTGTTCGATATGAGCGGCAGGCTTATCGGCATAGGCTCGTACAGAATGTCGTCGCAATCGGGCGGAGTAACTCACGAGGACGACGTAGAAGACACGGGTTTTGCCATTCCCGTATCGATCGTGTATCCGGTGTATAAACAGATATTGCGCTACGGCAACGGCGGCGAGATAGACGGTCTGCCGAGCTTGGAGCTTTCGCGCAGCTCTTCGTCGGCGATCGGGCAGGTTCGATTAAGTCTGTTCGATTTCGGTACGTTCTCCGCCGAATACAACAAAGGCAGACTGACCGTAAATACCGTGGACGGCAACAATCCGCCTAAGGGTATTTCGGTCGGTGATAGAATAAACAAGATTGGCGACGCGTCGGTTGCGAGCGATATTTGCAAACTTGTGGGCGAGCTTTTATGCTACCGCTATAACGGCGACGGGCAAAGCTTGTCTATAGGTTTGGACGGCAAGAGCGCGGCGGTCGCGGAAAGGTACAGACGCGTTGTGTAGAATAAAGCATATCAGATTTATATTTATCGCGCTTGCGGCGGTTTTTGCCGCAATGAGTTTTGCGGTCACCGGATGTAATGCCAAAGCGACGCCCGACATACAGCCGCATTTGATTTCCGTACCCGAAAAGTCGCCCGTGCGCCCGATCGACTCGCGCGAGGCGATAGCGATGTCCGAATTTACGGGCGCGCTCACGAATGAACAAATGCACGCGCGGTTGGAAGAGCTGTTCACAATAGTTGTGTACGAGGGCGGCAAACCGGAGTTTTACGGCGACGATCCCGTGCAGCCCGTTTACGATTCCGCGATAGCCGTACTCGATAAAATAATATTGAACAAATGGCACGGCACGGCGGACGGCGAGATGAATATCGTTCATTCGATCCACGATTGGCTGGTGACCCGTATAGATTACGATTTCGAGCTGTACGAACGCTATCAGGCAAATACGGGCGGCGATGAATTCAAGTATAATCCCGCGTTCGATATTTCGGGCGTATTCTTGAACGGTCGCGCCGTGTGCGACGGCATAAGCCGCGCGTTCGTGTTTATGTGCGCCGTCGAGGGCGTGGACGCTCTGCGCGTTACGGGCGCGTACGGGAACGTTCCGCATGCTTGGAACAAAGTGCGGCTTAACGGCGAGTGGTACAACGTAGACGTCACTGCCGATATGGTCAATTACAATATCGACGGCGGTGTTTACTATAAGCAGTTATCGCACGGGTATTTTTTGATCGGCGACGAAACTATAACGGGGTTCAAGCCGACGGCGCACGTTTTCGCTCACGAAATGTACCCCGCGACGAGCGACTACGATTACTTTGCCGGTAAGCGCATTTTGATAGGCGGCGACGAGTACAGCATCACCGTGAAGAATCAAGCCGAGCTAAACGCAGTGTTCTCGGCAATAAACAAGAATCGGAAAAATGTCGGAAAAATCGAACTCAAACTCGATTTTGAAGGAAAGACCGAAGTCAACAATGCGGATATGTACAAAACGGAAATCGCCGAGGCGTACAAAAAACTCAAGTTTGCCGACTTCGATATGTCGCAAGACAATCCGCCGTACTTCAGATACCCTAACGGCGTGTACGTGTTTTTGATGTACAAGTAGAGGATAATTAACAATTCGGAATTAAGAATTTTTTGATTTTATTTCTTTATAGTTCTTATTGAGCAAACGTTAGTAATAGCGTTTGCTCTTTTTTATAAGTTTGAGATTCAAATCCACTTGACAC
>CAJUNM010000037.1 GCA_910587805.1 uncultured Christensenellaceae bacterium
AAGAGAATTGCGTGGATGGTAGAACGGCTTAATAAAAATCTAAAACCGATGTAAAATAAATTTCAATTTAGCGTTGAATGACCGATAAGGCTAACAATCTTATCGGTCTTTTTTTCATTTACAGCGGATTGACTACTTTTTGCGGTTTTAGGTGTCCTCCACAATTAAGCATTTCGGACTTCGGTTGTAGCACAGTTCTCGCAAAAGTAAACTGCAAAAACCAGCACTTAAAATTTGAATATTGTCTTGAAAGTCTGACAGAAATGTCGGGCTTTTTTTCTTATGTCTAAAATGCACTGCTTTTTGAGTAACAAAACGGAAATACAGGCTCGTAGTTTACTTTCGCTGCCTCGCCAAATCAAAGCCTTATCACACCCGAACAGCGCTACTTTGCCCCTGCCGAAAGGCTAATAAAATTACGGAGGTTTAGAAAATGCAAAAAGCAGTTTACTCAATCTCAAAGGTAAAAAAAGACGAATAATCGAAAGGTGTCGGTTATCTCATAGAAGGGAACTTGCTTAGATGCAAAATACAGCCGCGTTTGCAACCGTTTCCGGAAAAACCGATAATATCTCACAACCCGAAAAATTATATCGTAAATGCGGCTTTACGGGTAATGATATTTGGCATATACTTACGAGAAATTTGTTTTAGATTACTTACGCTCCGCCAAACCCCACCTTTACGGCGGGTTTTTCTTAGAGCGAGAAACATTCGACGAGTCGATGCTAAGCCGAATTTTCGTTGACTTTATAAAAGGCTCGACATGCTATTTCGGTCAGCGCGTTTTTGCGAAAATTTAATTATCAGACTTAAACAATTCAACGGGTTTTATATTCAGCGCGTCGCAAATTTTCAATATCGTTTCTAACTTATATTGATCTTTCCGTTTTCGACTTTATCAATATAATAAATCTTTCAACGTAACAAGGCGGCAGCCTTTGCTTTCGTAATATTGCAACATTTCGGGAATTTTCGTTTTATCGTAACTCGTTATGCAGTCGGACAAAACGCAAACGTTGTAGTTTGCTTTACACAGATTATAGCAAGACGATTTAACGCAAGCAACGGCGTCGGCGCCCGCAATGTAAAAATCGTTTATGCCGTTTTTATCGATAAACTCGACAAACTCGGCACAAGTCAATACGCTGCCCTTATATTTGGTAAAAATATGATCGGATACGATCTTCAATTCGGGAACCAACTCGGCGCCGCGCGTATTATGCTTGAACGTTCTCGTACCGGCGGAAGTATTTTCGTGCTTGATGTAAATAACGTATATATTATTCCCTACCGCCCAATCGACGGCGGCGTTGACGTTTTCGATAATTTCTTTGTAATTTTTAGTTATATCGTTTTGAATGTCGATCACGACCAAAGCTTTATTTTGCATTTCGGCGGCTCCATTTTATTCGGCTTTAATTTTAACATATAATCATCGGCATTGCAAACAAAATTCGACTTTTTGCGCAAACCGAAAAATTCCGAAAAAAGATATACAATCCTAAAAATTTATGTTATAATCTAACTATGGAAAAGAAGACTTTTACAAAAATAATCGTTATCGTTTCGATCGCCGCCGTCGCGGTTTGCGCGATCGTGTTCGGGCTTGTATACGGGTTGCGCAGACCCGATGGTTCACCGTCGATGCAAAGTTACAGACAGAACGTCGATTACAGCGAAAGCATCGACAGGCTCGACAATCCCGATCAGGGATTTTACCGCCCGATATATGTCAAAGTTTCGGAATCCGATGTGACTTTCAACAAGAGCATCGTTACGTCTTCAGCCCGACTTTGTCATTTACGCATAGACATCAGCGCGTTTTCCAAAGCAGTAAACGGCGCGGCAGACAAACTTCTTACCGCGAGCGCACTCGACGGCTTGGACGGTCTTTTTTCGTTCTTGAGACAAAACGACAAAAACGCGATCGTCAGATTTGCTTACGCGCCGTCTTTCGGCGACATGGAAAACGCAGAGCCGACTTTGGAAACAATAGAAAAGCACATCGAGCAATTAAGCCCCGTACTCAACAAATATTCCGCCGCGATAACGGCAGTCGAGGTCGGCCTGATAGGTCCTTGGGGCGAAATGCACACGAGCACGATCGCTACCCCCGCTAATATTTCCGCCGTTATCGACGCCTTTTTATCGCACACGGTCGGGCTGCCCATTCTCGCACGCAAGCCTAAAATGATATACGATTATTTGCACATAACGCTTAACGAGATCGACGACTTTAATATAGAAAAAACCGACGCGGCATATCGGCTCGGCATATACAACGACGGCTACTTGGGTTCTGCCACCGATCTCGGCACGTATACCGACCGCGAAAAAGAGATCGAGTTCTTGAGCAGTCGTTTGACAAACCATTTGCCGTTCGGCGGCGAAGTCGTTATGCCGAACAGTACGTTGCACGACATAGAAAACTGCGTAGCGGAAATGTCGAAGATACATTTGAGCTATCTGAACACGGAATGGAACGATCAAGTAATAAACAAGTGGAAAAATTCCCACTACACCTCGGACTGCGGCGACGACGCGTTATTCTACGGTCAGACGGCGTTTGCGTACATCGAACAGCACATGGGGTATCGATTCGTGCTAACCGATTCGGTTTTCGAGTATTCGGACAAATTCGATAAGCTCAACGTCAAACTGAATTTGAAAAACGTCGGGTTCGGAAACCTCAACAAAACCAAGCGCGCTCAACTCGTTTTCCTAAACGAAAGCGGCGAAAGCGTTTGCGTTAAGCAAGTAGCCGATTTCGTCGGGCAATCGACAGTCGAATATTCGGTCGGGCTTGATTTGCCGAACGGCAATTACTCCGTTTGCCTATGCTTATACGGCGACACGGACGAAACTTCGGAAAACGAAAAACTTTATGCGTTGCGGTTTGCAAACAACGGAATATGGAACAGCGCGATACGCGGCAATACGATCGGAGAAATCACCGTAGCGCGATCTTAACGCTTTGATGTTATTACAATCGATCGGAAAATACACACTTCCGAACACAAAAGTCTAAACCAAAACTTCGTCGAGCAATTTCCACGATTCCGAGCGTATATCGTCGTTGTATACGTCGGTGCAAATACACAGTTCCTCGCTCTGCTTATCGTAACGGACAAACCCGCCTTTGAGCGAATGTTTTTGCAAGTACGCTTTGAGTACGGCAAATTTTTTCGATGAGAAAATATCTATATCTTCGCTTGCGCCCAGCTTATCGAACCCGCCTTTTGTCTCGATGATCCAAATCTCGCCGTTTACGGAAAGCACATAATCGGGATAAAACAGTTTTTGCCGCCCCGCGTTGTCGCTGTAAACTATCGACAAATATTCGTCGCCTTTATCGCCGTTTTTATAGACCCAATCGACGGTGGCGCATTTTTCGCAAAACCGCTCGAACTTCTTTTCGGACGACGAGCGCGGCTCGGCGGAAAGCAAATACCCCTGATAAACGTTTTTCGCGCTTTCGGTCTGCACCTTGTTCGCACTATCGTAAGTGAACATGACCGAGTGCGGAATGTTGAAAGGTTTTTCGGAAATTGCGGCAACCGACATCGACTGCTGAGCGAGGTCGGCGGCGAGCGCTTCGCGGAACGTGCGCCGCAATGCGTCCGAATTGTTTATCGCAAACGCATACAGCTCGCGCGGCGAAAGCGCGCAGACCTTATCCGAATACCCGAATTTATCGCCGAACAGTTTGCATACGATAGCATTGACGCGCGAATACTCCATGCCTATCTCCAGCCCGATCTTGCTCACGCGCCTGTGGTACTCGCGCCCGTGATCGTGCGTGTTTATAGGCTCTTTCACTTCTATGGCGTTGAGCCTGTCCGATTCGGACAATTCTTCCAAAACGACCGCTTTGCCGGAAAGCGTATACTTGACTATGCTGTCCGAGAACACGAACCCGCCGCTTTGCAGTTTTGTTCTGTTCGATTTTTTATCGCCCGTAAGTCGGTATTCGGTTCTTACGTACTCCGCTATAGCCGATAGCGCTTTACGCGAATCGCGCAGATCCGTCACCGTTTTTCGCTGCTCTTTTACGAGCGACACCGACTTATGCTCGCTCTTTACAAACAGCGTTTTCGCATCAAGCGCGGCTTTTCCCAAGCTTGCTTTTACGCCTTGAGTAAACTTTCTGTCGAACGTATAGATATAACAACTGTCGAGTAGATAGTCATTGTAGTGCTTTGCCTCGGGCATGCGCCTGATGCGCCCGATCGTCTGCACCTCGAACGTCTCTTCCATGTTTTCGCGCTTGACGAGTATATGCGCGCGCGGACAATCCCAGCCCGTCGCTATCGCCTGCTTTATTATCACGGCGATCGGTTCGGCGTTAACCTTGTCGATGTTTTCGAGATTTATATGCTTTTCGGACAGCCATACCGCGAGCGTGCCCGTATCGTATGAAATCCCGTTATTCTCGAAAAACCGTTCCACCGTTTCCAACAATGCGTCCGAATCGTTAGGGATCTGCACGACTATGAGCGGGTTTACGTTCGCGCCGCGCTCGATAAACGCCCTGCGCAGTCGGCGCTGTTTGGCAAGCGCCTTTTCGAGCAGATACTTGGTGTGATTCTCCGTTTCTATCACCTGCGGAAAATTTTCGTTTATAACGAGCAGCTTTTTGATAAGCCCTTCCGCTATCACGTCCTCTTCCGCGATCTCGAGGAGCTTTGCGCGCTTATCGACGAACGGCGTTGCGGAACATCGGATTATTTTATCCGTTTTGAAAAGCCGCACCACGGCGTCCGATTTTTCGGTGAAGTTGGCGTGGCTCTCGTCGATTATCACTTTGAATGTCAATCCGTCGTTTATCGCTTGATCTATGCGCTCCGGAAAACTTCCGTAGTCGCCTTCCTTAAATGCGCTGTTGTCTTTTTTGGTGAGTTTTTCCCAATTGATAAAACACGCGTCGTTTTCGGCAAACCCGCGCTTGATCACGTCGTCGAGCAATTTCGTTTGCGCGTTGCGGATATATGCGTCCATTTTCCGCTTGCTCTGCTCCTCGAGATTGCCCTTGCCCGGGGTGAGCCAAACAAACACGGTTTTACCGCGGCTTTTCATATACTCGTCCATAAAATGCGTGAGTATTATCGTTTTCCCGCTGCCCGTCGGGCTTTTGAGGATAATATCGCGCCGAGGCTCGTCCATGCTTTCGAGAAGCAGCTTTACGGCATTGGATTGAAACCTTTTCAACGTCATGCCCATATCAGTCCTCCTCGCCGTAATAATATTCGGGTATGACCCTTACTTCTATGCCGAGGTCGCAAAAAAGCTCGTCTTGCGCGTCGGTGGGCAAAACCTCGTGTCCGAGATATACGACCTTGCTCATTATATCGACCGCGCCGAGCGACGCGGCATATTCGTCGAGTTCGCGCTCGGTCTCGATAATATCGAAACGCTCGGATCTTTCGAGATCGACGCCGTTTTCCAGCTCGACAAGCTCGCGCATATGCTTTAACAATTCGTCGGCGTATTCGTAGTACAGCTTATCTTCCGTCGGCAAATATTCGACTTTATAATATTTCATGCCCGACGCATAACCGTCGCCGTCTATGACGTTTTTAATGCGCTTATACGTTATATCCCTGCAGATACCGTTCTCGTCCTTGGCGCAAAGTATGAACCTGCGCGAGCCGCCGTCCTCGGCGTTGAGCTTCATGACGGCGTGTCCCGTCGTGCCGCTGCCCGCAAAAAAATCGAGCACCGTCGAAGTTTTTGTCGTGGCGGAATATATTATATCCTTTAACAATCGCACAGGTTTTTTGCCATTGGGGAACTTAACGCCGCCCTCTTTGGAAACGTTTCCCATATCTTTATCGAAATCGAGCCACAGATCGCCGCGTAACGTTTTGAGCTTGCCGTCGACAACGTTCCATTCGAGCGGCTCGAGCCTCGAATATCCGCCGTTCTTTTTGGATTTTAGCAATTCATACTCATACGCGTTTTTCGGATTGAAAACTTTTATTATGCGGTATTCGCCGCGATAAACTTCCTCGCCGCTCTCAGCGTTTTCTATCGCCCATTTCGACGCGTCGTGATCGCGGAATATGCGCGACGCGTTCTCCGTCAAAAATGCGCGTACGTCGTCGTAAAAAAGATACATCTTGGAGTTTATTCCCTTGTACTCGGGAAACGCGCGTTTTATCTCGGACAACAGCGAACAATATTTTTGCCCGTCGAAATATATGGAATAATGCGAATCGTAGTCCGTCCACTCGTCGTACAGTTCTTTTATGCGGACGTTCCCGTTGGCGTAAACGAGTATCGATTCTCTGTTCTTGATATAGCCTTTGTTTTTGTGCGCGCGCTTTACGCCCGACGAAGGCGAAAGCTCGACCGCAATATCGTTAATAAAATTATTCGGACCGAAAATATCGTCGCAAAGCAGCTTGAGCGCGTGCGACTCCTTGTCGTTTATCGATATGTATATCATTCCGCGCTCGGACAAAAGCCTTTGCGCGATCCGCAACCGCTTATCCATAAACGACAGCCACTTGCTGTGACGGAACGTGTCGCCCGTATCTACGAAATTATCGTCGTAAACGAAATCTTTGTTGCCCGTGTTGTACGGCGGATCGATGTATATCAAATCGATTTTACCTTTGTGCGTCTTTTCGAGAATAGTCAGAGCGGCGAGATTATCGCCTTCGATCAAGAAATTCGGACATTCTCCGTTGCCGCTATTTATCGACAGCTCTTTTTGCTCGACCAAAAAAGGCGCGTGCGTTTTAAGCCGCTCGTCCTCGGATTCGGAATGATCCTCGAACACAAGCCCGTACTTTTTCCGTTTTACGTCTTTTTCTATGTCCGCCGCGTACGCCGAAAGTCTCGCGGTGTTTTCGTCTTGGGGCGCGGCGGAAATGAACTCCTTTATCGCTTTGATCTTTTGGATGAGCCGCTCTCTCTTCGTTTTGGATATGTTTACCGACACCGTTATCCTCCGTTCGTCTCTGGCAGCAAAACTGTTTATACAGTAACACAAACCGCCGAATTTGTCAAGCAAGCCGAGCGTTGCCCGCCGCGCTTGCATAAAAATACCGCTTGTGATATAATAGCGATAACGCGCGGAAATATATTCCGAATCGGGTTCGGGGATCGATATATCATGAGAAAAAACCAACGAGAAATAAAAGCCTTCGGCGAGATACTGAAAACGTTAGACAAGTGCCAAACGATACGGCTCGGACTGCACGACGCGGAGTTCCCGTACATAGTACCGCTGTCGTTCGGTTGGGAATGCGTCGACGGCAAGCTCGCGATATACTTCCATTGCGCGCCCGAAGGGAAAAAAGTCGAACTGCTCGCTCGCAACGGCAAAGTATGCGTGGAAGCGGACGCGCTTAACGGCTACGCGCGTGTAGGGCAGAGCGTGACCGCCGACTACGAAAGCGTAATCGCCTTCGGACGTGCCGAGCGCGTTTACGGCAAAACAGCGATACGCGGCATCGAGCTTTTACTCGCGCACTGCGACGCGGCGAATGTTTCCGCAAAAGATTGCGTTTTGTCAAACGTTGTCGCGGTATACAAAATATCTATCGATTCGATCACCGGCAAAAAACGTTTTATATAATGCCGACAAAAATCCCGCGCCGATTTTTGAACAGCGCGGGATTTTTTATTTACTCAAATATTTCTGCGCGGACTTCGATCCGAGCTTGGCGGCTTGACGTATAAACCCAAGCCCCGTCGATTTGTTTTTGTCCGTGCCTTCGCCGTTTACGAAGCATATGCCAAGATTGTACATCGCCTCGGCGTGCTTTTGCTTTGCCGCCTCTTTGAACCAATAAACCGCGCTGTCGAAATCTTGCTCTATCTCGTCGCCGTAATAGTAAAGCTCGCCCAAGCTGTTCTGCGCTTCCGCATCGCCCGTTTGCGCGCTGAACGACATTTCGTCGAACTTTGCCCAGAACTCTTTATTGTCGAGCTGTTTGCGGTACTCGTCCTCGATCGCGGAGTTTTCGACTATAAGCCTACGCTCGTTTTCTATACGGTCGTCGTCTATGCCTATGGATTTGTTGTATTCGGCGCGCTTTTCGGGATCGGAAAGTATCGTGTACGCTTCTGTGATCTTTTTGAACTTTTCCTTGCCTTCCTCGCCTTTTTCGCTCTTTTGGTATCTCTTGCCGAGCTTGACGTACGCTTCGCTTATCTGTTCGTCCGTTGCCCAGATAAGCACGCCGAGCTGACCGTAAAGCGTGGGCTTTGCGAGTTTTTTATCCGCTTTCTGTTTCTTTTCCCAATCGAGCAAACGCTCTTCCGCATCGGTGAGGAATTGCTCGCTCTTTGCGTAATCCTGCCATTGATTGTTTTCTGTGCGCAAAACCTCGAGTTCGCGAGTAAGCTCGGTCACTTGCTTTTGGAGTTTTGACGCTTGTTCTTGCAGCTGCTTGCGCTTATCCGTTTGCAATTGCAATTGCGCTTTGCTCTTGAGTTCCGCTTGGCTTATCGCCGTCTCCAAATCGCGTATACGCGCCTGCGCTTTGTCGAACTGCTTTTCGAGCATGACGTACTGCGCGTCGGTATACTTGTTGGGGACGATCGAATCGAGCTTGCTTTGCAGATCCGCCGCGTGTTCGACAAGTCCGTCGTTTTCCTTTTGCACTTTGGCAAGCTCTCTGTCGCGGTGGAAAAGCTCCTTTTCGAGATCGCTTCTGTCGCTCTCGGTATCGGCGAGCTTATCGTTGAGCTTTGCTATATCCGAATTGAGCGCGTTTATCTTCGCTTGGACCTGTCTGTTTTCTTTTTCCGCGGCGCGCTTGGCGTCCGCCGTGCCGCGCTCGTAGCCTTGCGTGTACGCTTGATTTTTTATCGCGTTTATCTGCGCGAGCTGCGCCGCCTGTGCCTGCGCTTGAGCTTGCGCCTTTGCGTGCACCTGCGCCGCTTGCGCCGCCGCCGACGCCGCCTGCGCCGCCTGACGCTGTTGCGCCAAATTCAAGTTCGGATCTCTGCGATACGCCGCCGCGCGAGCCGCGGAAGCGTTGTTGCGCATAGCGGCTTGTCGCGCCGCATTTTGTTGCATTGCCGCCGCACGCGCCGCCGCCGAATTGCGCATGGCTGCTTGACGCGCCGCGGCTTGAGCCGCCGCGCGCTGACGCGCTATTATGTCCTCGGGCTTAAGCCGCGGCGCCGCAGCCTCTTTGAGCTTTTTGTCGTACTCCGCGCGCTTTTGCGGATCGGACAAAACGTCGTGCGCCTCGTTGATGTCCGCGAATCTGTCGGCAGCGGAAGAATCACCCGGATTGACATCGGGGTGATAACGCTTAGCAAGTATACGATAGCTACGCTTTATATCCTCGTCGGTAGCCGCCTGCCGCACATTCAGAATTTGATAGTAGTTTTTCAATCTATGCTCCGAGTTTGCATCGCGTATACATTAAAATTATATCAAAACGGATATTGCTTGTCAACAATTTACTCGCAAAGCGCAATAAATATGTTAAACTCGCCCGAACAAAATTTCGACATATCATATCGACAGCGGCAACAACACGGGATCGAACACGAACCTCGGTTTGCCGTTGTCTGCGCGCTCGTTTATAAAAGCCGCGCCTTGCGGCGTGAATATCATAAAATCGGTCAGCGTCGCGCCGAATTCGGCAAGCTCGGCGCAAAACGTTTCCGCGGCGCTTGCGAGGTCGAAGTATTCGTCGGTGACTATGCGCGTTCTGCGCGAAAGCACGATCCGCCTGCCGCCGAGCGTCTTTATTTGCTCGGCAAGCGTTTGCGGGAATATTTCGCCGCCGTCGGCAGAAACAACGCCCTTCAACGTAAAATCGTCGTCGAGAGTTATTGCATAGGTCTTGTCTTCATCGCAATCGAGTATCTCGTTTACGTATGTCTCCGCCTGCCCGCGCGTCAAGATCCGCACGGCGCGCGGCTTGCGCAAATGCAGCATTATGCACAACGCGGTGCGCATGCCCACCCCCGAGCCGAGCTTAAAACCGACGTCGCCGCGCATAATCGCGTCATACACGCCGAGCGTCGAGCCGTACTCGCCGAGCAACCGTTCCGTTTCGGCTTGCGCGTCGCGCTCGGCTATAACGTCGGATAACACCGACCGCAATATCGCTCCGTCCTCCGGCGATTCCTCGGTACGTTCGGCTTTTGCGGCGGCGGCTATTGCGGCGCGCGTTTTTTCGGTAAGCCGCACGGACGAAAATTTATCCGCAAACAGCCGTGCGGTCTCCTCGTCCACGCCGAGCGCCTCGAGCGCTTTCGGGGTTTCGCAAATCATGTATGCTCTTTTAACGTTTTTTTGAGGCATTTCTCTCTCCGCAGACCACAATAAAAAAATTAAATCGATTCGTTCGACGGCGCATAAAATTCCCGACGCGGCGCAAAATAATATTGTAAGGCGCAAAACGCCGATACGCGTCTTATATCCCTCGCGAATAGCGACGAGAAATCCCCTCGATTTATTCGGGGGATTTTTCTTGTTCGTCCGAGCCGCACGGTTCGGACGATACCGGATCTCCCGTTTCGCTTTCCGTCGGCGACGCGGCGTTATCGGGCGCGGGCGAAACTTCCCCGTCCTCGACTTGTGCCGCGGCGTTTTCCGCGCTCGGCTCGATAGGTTCGCCGCCGTCCGTTAACGGTTCCGTCTCCGACCGAGGCTGATAATCGTCGGGCGTTTCGTTCGGCTTGATCTTTTTGTTCTTTATTCCGACCGCATGATAAATAAGCGTATACAGTCCGCAAATCACCATACGCATATAATACGTTATCACGCGCGACACCATCATCGCCGACATTATGAACGCCTTGTCGTTATAAAACATACCGAATACGTTTATATACATAAACTCGAACGCGCCCACGCCGCCGGGCAAAGGAATCGCCGAAAACCCGATGAGGACGAACGTCTGCATTGCGAAAAGATCGAGGAACGACGCCGCGTCGGGCGCAACGGCATAGCAGACCAAACACGTGATCATATTGTATGAAACGCGTTCTATAAGATTGAAAAACAGCGCCGCAAAAAACAACAGCGGATATTTTTTTATTATTCCGCGGTTGGCTCTGTACTTCTCCACCTCGGCGGAAAGCTTTTCGCGCCATTTCTCGGGCTTTTTGACAATGCGCATTTTTGTAAGCAACGATATTATTCCGTTGCCGCACTTGAGTATCGCTTTGCTCCACAGCATGCACATCAGCGCAAACCCCAATAACAAAGCCTGCACAACAAACCCGAATATGACGAGCGTTATCGTGTACCAATCGAGCCGCGCAAAATACGACGGGCGCGCTATAAACGAGAATATGCCCATCAGCAATATCGACGTAGCGAACGCCATCACGTTGAACACGAGCGTAAACCCCGCATTCGCCGCGCTCATGCCGTCGCGGACCATGTAAAACGCGGACGCGGGCTGTCCGCCCGTCGCGGACGGCGTAATAGCCGAATAGTACACGTCGGCAGACGCATACGCAAGCGACGAGTGAAGTTTGGGCTTTTCGCCGAGCCGGCGCGAGATCACGAAAATAGAGATCGCCTCGCAAAACACGGTTAGCAGCATACACCCGACCGCCGCGACGAATATCCAAGCGTTGCCCGCACGCAAAAACGCGCCGATACTCTCGAAGTTAAGCTCTTTGTAGCTCAACAACAGTACGACTAACGTTATCACCGTGAGCGCAACGATGACCGATATGTTTATAATGAGCTTTTTAGTGCCCTTTGAAAGTTTTTTCGCCATGTAATATCGACAGCCGAGCGGTCGTAATTCTCCGCCGCTATCTCACTATAACAATTTTGCCCGAGAATGTCAACGGCAAACGCGCAAGCGTCGCGATTTTAACAAGATTTTAATGTTAGGCAGGACTGTGCGCAACCGAGCAGATCGGGAAACGCGCAATCAAAATTTAGGGGTATACGCCGCGCTAGCCGACGAAAAATCCTGTACGTAGCCGTTGCGAAATCCGAGTTTTAACGCATGCTCGCGCACAAGCTTGTACTCTATCTTTTTGAGCCGCGCGCTCGGCTCGCCCATCCCGTTGGGCGTGAATTGACTCATGATCGAAACAACCGCGTCGGTACCGATGTTTTCCGCTATAAAATCGAGAATTTTCATAGAATCCGCGCAATGCTCGGGCAGTACCAAATGTCGTATCACAAGCCCGCGTTTGAGCATCCTCCCGCCGTCCGACGTTTCCCAATCGTCCGGAATAAGCTCGCGCATAAGCTTTACCGCGCGCGACGCATGCTCGAAATAATCGGACGCCGCGGAATATCTGCTTGAGATCGCGCCATCGAAATATTTGAGATCGGTCAAAAATACGTCCGTAAACTTCGCCGCGCGCTCTACCGCGCTTTCGGTCTCATAGCCCGACGTGTTGTAAATTATGCGGTGCGGCTTTTCGCACAACGCCAAAGCGCGTTCTATCGCGCTCGAAAAATGCGACGGCGTGACGAGATCGAGCGCACGGTCTGTTTCGTCGAACAGTCGCGCAAGCTCCGCGTCCGAATATTCCCTGCCGACCGCGCCGCGGCTTATCTTAACGTTTTGACAGTACGAACAGCGCAAAGCGCACCCGCCGAAAAACACCGCCGACAGCCGACCGAGACAAGGCTCTTCGTACTCGAACGGCGATATTGTTTTCGCCACAACTGCGTTTGCCCCGCAACCGCAGTATCCGCGTTTTACGCGCCTGTCGACGCCGCATGCGCGCGGACAGTCGTTGCAAATCGCCATGCGCTACTTACCGAGCCGCGCTTTTATAAGCTCGAAAATCTCGTCGTCGATAACGTGTTCTATGCGGCATGCGTTGCGCTCCGCCGCCGCGTCGCTCGCGCCGAGTTCCGAAAAGAACCGCGTAAGAGTCAAATGTCTGTCGTATATACGCTCGGCGCGCCGCTCGCCCTCGTCGGTGAACCCTATAAATCCGTCCGCATCGATAACAATATAACCGCGGTCTTGCAAAAGATTGACCGCGCGCGACACGCTAGACTTGGCGTACCCGAGCGATTCCGCCACGTCGATCGACCGAACCGCCGCCTTGCGCCCTTTAAGCAAAAGTATGGTTTCGAGATACATTTCTTCCGATTCGTGATCTTTCATCCTGCCCTCCGTAATTGCGACGCCGCCGCGCCGCCCGTCTACAATAAAAGTGTAACATTTTTGAAAACCAAAGTAAAGAAAATTGCGCAATTCGATCGCATATTTATTCCGTTTCGGAAACAAATAATTCGGCTATCCCGATTTTCATTGTTTTGGCGATACGAAAAAGAAATATCAAATTAAAATTCTTTCCCGATATGATTTTGTTAAAGGTAGATAAACCGACCTTACATTTTTTACAAAACCCCGTTTTCGTCAATTTATTTTCCCTGATATATGTATTGATTATTTCGATATTTATCAAATTCTTCATAACTACTCCTTCTTTTTACCAATTGGTAAAAACATTATATCATTACCGTTTGGTAAAAGTCAAGCATTTTATTACCGTTTGGTATAAAATAATCGTGAGGTGACGATATGAGCATATTTGCGGAAAGACTGACCGAAATGCGAAAAGAAAAAGATCTTTCGCAAAACGAATTATCGAAACTGATAGGCGTCAGCGTGGCGTGTATCAATCGTTGGGAAAACGATTTGCGTATTCCGAATATAGAGAGTTTATCGATGCTCTGTAAATTTTTTGAATGCAGCGCCGATTTTTTGATAGGCTTGGAAGATTGATTTTCGCCCGACATTCGCAAGCAAGAGAAAATACTGCTCTAATAAATATTGACAATTTTAATTATACGTGATATAATCTAACTATAAAATTTTTCGGGAGAAAAACGCAATGAAAATAGAATGTAACGGCAACGATCTTTGCGACGCGGTAGGCAGAGTTATAAAAGCGGTTTCTGTGCGCTCGCCCAATGCGGTGCTCGAAGGCATCAAGCTTTCCGCCGAGGACGGCACGCTCACTCTTTCCGCGACCGATCTCGAGCTTTCCATCGAGCATATGATCCGCGCCGAAATAATCGAGGCGGGCGAGGCTGTCGTTCCGGGCAAACTGTTCGGAGACTTCGTCAAAAAACTGACCTCGCAGAATATAGTGCTTTCCACAATCGGCTCGCGGCTCAAGATAGACTATGCGCGCAGCGAGGGCGAGTTCGGCTGTTTCCCCGCCGAGCAATTCCCCGTTATAAACAAGATCGACGATACGCAGCATTTCGAGATGAAAAATTCCGATCTCAAAGACCTCGTTTCCAAGGTCGCGTTTTCTGTATGCACGGACGACGCGCACCCTACGCTTAAAGGCATACTGCTCGAAATAAACGAGGGCGACGTGGTTGCGGTCGCGCTCGACGGCTATCGTCTCGCAAAGTGCGTCAAGCCGATAATCGCCACGACCGCCGCGGTCAGCATCGTTGTGCCCGTGCGCGCCATCATGGAGATATCGCGGCTCGTCGCCGACAACGACGACGTTGTAACGTTCTATATGCACAAAAACTTCCTCATGGTCCGCATCGACGCGACTACGATCACCACACGCCTTATCGACGGCGAGTTCGTAAACTACCGCCAGATCGTACCCCAGCACTTCGACACGCACGTATATATCCCCAAAGCGCTGTTCGAGGACGCGATCGATCGCGCGGTGCTCATGGCGCGTTCCGAAAAGAACAATTACCTCGTGCGTTTCGATATTTCGCAAACCAATATGACCGTCAAATCGCACAGCGATGCGGGCAATGTCGAGGAAAATCTGCCCGTCAAGACCGAGGGCGCGGATATTTCCATTTCGTTCAATGCGCGCTACTTCACCGACTTTTTGCACTGCATGGACAGCGAAGCGATCGTGCTCAATCTGACCAACGCCACTTCGGCTTGCGTCATTTCCCCCGCGGGCGGCGTGGAAGAGTATATCTATCTCGTCCTACCCGTGCGCAGTCTGTAAACCTACATATACCAATATTAAAAAACCGAGCATTAGGGTGTCTTTCATAGGGATTATTTAATCCCTTCGGATGGTGGCATAGCGAAAAGCTATGCCACTTTTCCGTTGTCGGGATATTTTAGCTACTCTTGCGTGGGGTTTGGAATCACTCCCACACAGTTGTAAATGATTTCAACGGCTTGGCGTTTCTTGCCGTTTACTTTCTCGGCTTGGTGAACGATTACCTTTTCGATAAACTCTCTTACGACTTCGGGCGTAAGTTCTGTTATCTCGGTGTACCGTTTTACAAGCCGCATAAACTTTGTTACATTGTCCGCATCTTCTTTTGCGGTAG
>CAJUNM010000038.1 GCA_910587805.1 uncultured Christensenellaceae bacterium
AACTGTGACCTGGAAGGATCTCAAAGATGACTATCTCCATATGGCGGGGATGTAATTATTAAATCTACTGATTCTAATAAATCATCATGTTTATAAATATCAATAACATTTTCATTATAAATTTCAATCTTGGTTTTTTTCTCATAATGTACATTTTTCAATATTTCAAAATTTCTATAAATTATTTCTTTGAATAACTCAATCGGTTGAGGGTTAAAATTTATCAAACTTTTTTTAGACATTCGGTAAAGTTTGAATTCGCCATTTCTCGTTTCTGATGAAGCACGCACGACTTCTGAAAAAGACAATTTGAAAAAATCAAGTGTTGTTGGATTATCTATTTTCATCACAAAGTTTTTAATTTTTGCCAATTCATCTATTACTCGTTCATTAAACCACGAATCTCTTATAGAAAAAACCGGTGCTACAACATTTCCTACATTTTTTATGTAATCATCAAATTCATCTATAGTTTTTTTAACATCAAGCAAATTTATTTCTTCAGTCTTTGTTCTTGAAATAAGCACTGCTAGCGGATTTAAATCAATACCAATAGCTCTTTGGGCACCATATAATTGCGCTTCTACTAATGTGGTTCCTGAACCGACATATGGATCAAGAAACACTGTTTGATTTTTTTTACCATATTTTTGGAACATTGTCCTTGCTATTAAAGGCATCATCATAGCAGGATATGGATGCAATCCATGCACAAGCTCTTTCATACTATGGTCCTTAAAGTTCCATTTTGAATCATAAAATCTCTTATATGGATTATCACTCATAGTTTAATATCTCCAAGTCATATTTTAATTTATATAAATACCAAAGTCAAAGCTTTGCAAAGCTGTTCTAAAGCATCTAACTCTTTTTGCTATCTATCCAATACTTTATCTTTAAATATCTTACATAGATTATTATTAACATTATTTTCTCCTGTTTTCTATTATAGCACAATATTGCATGTTCATCAAGCACTTTTTATCTACATAGGTATTTAATCTCAAATTATGTTTTGACAAACTTACTGACAATAAAGTGTACTTGTTCCAAAAACAATCGACACAAAAACGGCTCTTTTAACAGAGCCGTTTTTGTGTCGATTGTTTTTGTTTACGCTGCGTCTTTTACGATTTTGGGCGGAGTGCCGTTCTCTATAGTATCCGACGTTACAACGATTTTTCTTATCGATTTATCCGACGGAACGGTATACATAATATCGAGCATTGCGTTTTCTACGATAGTGCGCAAACCGCGCGCGCCCGTATGCAGAGCTATCGCCTTATCGGCAATGGCGGTGAGCGCACCGGCGTCGAACTCCAAGCTTACGCCGTCCAAGTCCAAAAGCTTGACGTACTGCTTGACTATCGCGTTTTTAGGCTCCGTAAGCACGCGCACGAGATCTTCCGACTTAAGATCGCGCAACGCCACCGTCACGGGCACGCGTCCGACCAACTCGGGTATAAGTCCGAATTTGATCAAGTCTTGCGGCTGGACCTTAGGCAGCACTTCATCCGTCGAACGGTCGGCATGGATATCGCCGCCGAAACCGATTCGCGTTTTACCGAGTCTGTCCGAAACGATCTTATCAAGCCCTACAAACGCGCCGCCGAGTATGAACAGGACGTTGGTCGTGTCCATATGGATAAATTCCTGTTGCGGGTGTTTGCGTCCGCCATTGGGCGGTATGCTCGATATCGTGCTTTCGATTATTTTGAGCAAGGACTGCTGAACGCCCTCGCCAGACACATCGCGCGTTATGGAAACGTTTTCGCCCTTACGCGCGATCTTATCTACTTCGTCGATATAGATTATACCGCGTTCCGCAGCCGCGATATCGTAATCCGCATTCTTGATAAGACGCAGCAAAATATTTTCGACGTCCTCGCCTACATATCCCGCTTCGGTGAGCGTAGTAGCGTCGACCATTGCAAACGGTACGTTCAATATTTTGGACAGCGTTTGCGCAAGCAACGTTTTTCCGCAGCCCGACGGACCGAACATCAGGATATTGCTCTTGTTTAATTCCACACCGTCGCCTTTGCTTTTGCGCTCGCGAACCGTGCGTTCGTCGTCGCGGTCGCGCGGCGGCGCGTTGCGGAGATTGTAGTTTACGCGCTTGTAATGATTGTAAACGGCAACCGACAGCACGCGTTTTGCCTCGTCCTGACCAATGATATACTTGTCGAGTTCCGCTTTGAGCTGTTCCGGCGGCAAAAGCGCTACCTTATCCGCAGTGTTTTTCGCTTGCGGAACTTCGAGCTGCTGTTTGCAAATTGCCACGCAGTCGTTGCAAATAAACACTCCGTCGGTCGGTGCGGCGATCAAATGCTCGACTTGAGATTCGCCCTTTCCGCAAAACGAACAACGGGGTTCGTCGATAACATTCTTTTTTGACATCTGCTATACTCCGATTTAAGTATCTCTCTGTTTACGCGTTCACATACGCTTTTCGACTATACCGTCGATTATGCCGTAAGCCTTTGCTTCCTCGGCAAACATATAATGGTCGCGATCCACGTCTCGCTCGATCTGCTCGATAGGTCTGCCGCAATTTTTGGCGAGTATGGCGTTCATGCGCTTTTTTACCTTAAGGATATGTTCCGCGGTTATTGCAATATCGCTCGCCTGACCTTGCGCGCCGCCCGACGGCTGATGGATCATGATCTCGCTATTGGGAAGCGCAAAGCGCTTGCCTTTAGCTCCGCTCGAAAGCAGAAACGCGCCCATTGATGCAGCCATGCCTACGCATATGGTTTCCACGTCGCACTTGATATAATTCATAGTGTCGTAGATAGCCATGCCCGCAGTGACAGAACCGCCGGGACTGTTTATATAAAGTGAAATGTCCTTATCCTCGCCTTTGCTTTCCAAGTACATGAGCTGAGCTACGACAAGGTCCGCTGTAACGTCTGTGACCTCGCCCGTCAAAAATACGACGCGATCCTCGAGCAGGCGCGAAAATATATCGTACGAGCGTTCGCCGCGATTGGTCTGTTCTACGACCATGGGCACAAGATCGTTTTTGATTATATCAAGCTTTCTCATAATTGACCTCGATTATATTGTTATTCGGTTTTTTCGGATTTTTTAGCTTTTGCCGCAGTGGTTTTTTTAGCGGCGGGCTTTTTCTCGCCGTCGGTCGCCGCTGCCGTCTCGTCGGCGGATTTTTTAGCCGCGGGTTTCTTTGTTGCGGTTTTTTTCGCGGCGGGCTTTTCGCCGTTGTCGCTCTTTCCTGTTTTCTTTGTCTTTTCGGCTTTTTCGGTTTTATCGAGCACGAACTCGTTATTTGCAAGCATAAAGTCGAAAAGCTTATCCAAAATGATATCGTTCGCAGCGTAGTTTTCCGCGCTTCCGCCGTGTTCGGCGGCATGAGCATACTTGTGATCGCTCGCTATCTTGGCTTTGATCTCGTCGTCGGTGACGTCGATCTTTTCGGCGTCGATGATTTCGCGCATGACGTTGCGAAGTTTGATATTGGTGATAGCGCGTTCGCGGCTTTCCTCTTTGTATTTTTCGGGGGTGCTGTTTTGATACTTGAGGTAGTCTTCGATCCCGATATTGTAGTACGACTTGAGCTGCTGCTCCATATCGTGATACATTCTGTCGACCTCGGCTGCGATTATTTTATCCGCGATCTTACACTCAGCATTGTCCGCCGCCGCGCCCATGACCGCATCGATACGCTCGTTGCGCTCACGGCTTTTATACTGCTTTTCCATATCCGCGCGAAGTCCCGATTTATACTCGTCTACGGTCGCGTACTTGGTGTGATCGGCAACGAACGCGTCGTCGAGCGCGGGCACTTGTTCCTCGCGCACTTCTTTGACGGTCACATGGAACACAGCGTCCTTGCCCTTGAGATTGTCCGCATGGTACTCCTCGGGGAACTTAACCTTAACGTCGCGCTCCTCGCCTTTGACCGCGCCGACAAGCCCGTCCTCGAATCCGGGAATAAACGAATTGCTGCCGAGTTTAAGCTCGTGATTTTGCGCGGTACCGCCGTCGAACTTGACGCCGTCCACCGAACCCTCGAAGTCTATAACGGTAACGTCGCCGAGCTTTGCGGGGCGATCGACTTCGACGTTGCGCGACGCATGCTTAAGATCGGCGTCGATACGCGCCTGCACGTCTTCGTCGCTTACATTATACTCAATCTTCGGCAATTTAATACCTTTATATTCGCCGAGCTTGACCACGGGATTGAGCGTCACGGTTATCGTGAACGCAAGTTTCGCGCCTTCTGCGGGCTTATCGAAGTTCACTTCGGGCTGACCGAACACATCAAGCTCGGGATGTGCCGAAAGCTGCTCGTAATATGCGTCGTTTACGCATTCGTCCACCGCTTCGTTAAAAAACACGTCCGGTCCGTAGTGCAATTCTATCATGCGACGGGGCGCTTTGCCCGGTCTGAAGCCGGGGATCTTATACTTGCCCTTTGTGCGGTTGTACGCCTTGTTTACAGCGGATTCCCAATCCGCGTCCTCGACGGTTATCTTGAATACCGCTTCGAGTTCTTTCTTTTCAAACGTTGATTTCATGAGTTCCTCCGAATTTCACCGATATAGTATATAGTGTCGCTTATAACAGCCTAACCGTACTATTTTAGCATAACGCCGATATATTGTCAATCTTTTTGCGCGCGTACGATTGCGGTAGCGCAAATTATTTACTTTTACCGAAAAGTGTGCTATACTAAACAAAACGTTGCCTAACGAAAAGCGAAAAACGCATGTTTATATCGCCGCAACATAAAAATCCACAAAACATTATTATGCCGAAGGACGCGCTTACAATTTACAAGAGCGCCGAGGAGCTGCAAACGCTCGTCGGCGGTAAAATCGACAAAGTGACAATGCCCGACCGCGACACGCTTATTTTTCTCGTGCACACGCGTCAAGGCAATCGCCGTCTTTTACTGTCGTGCAATCCGTCGCTGCCGCGCGTGCATATAACGTTGCGCAAGTATCAAAATCCGGACGTTGCGTCGGGCGTATTGATGTATTTCCGCAAGCGGCTCGTCGGCGCGAACATTGTCGATATTATCCCCGACAAGACCGAGCGCATGATAACTTTTGAACTGTCCGCGCTCGACGAACTCCGAGAGCGCGTTACGTACGAGCTTAAAGCGGAGCTTACGGGCAAGTGCGCCAATATAATCTTTATAGAAAAAGGCAAGATCGGCAACGCATTGCGGCGCGTAACGTCGGAAGCGCCGGGTAAGCGCGCCGTTTTACCCGGGCTTGACTATCTGCCGCCGAACGCAACGGGACGGTCGAGCGTGTTTGACGACCGACTGAAAATGCGCGTGCTCGACTGCGACACATCGGCGCAGTCGGCGTTCAATGCGTGCGTGGCGGGGCTTGCTGCCGCGACGGTCGACGAACTGTTTTACAGACTCGGAATAAGTTCCGACGCAAAGCCTACGCCCGAACTTGCCGATCGCGTGATAACAGCCGCGCGCTCAATGTACAACGAGAAACCGCGTCCGTGCGTCATGTTCGACTCAAACGGCAAACCGCTGGATTTTTTCGTTTCGCCTTACGGCTCTTGCGGCGGCGATGTAAAACACTACCCCACCGTCAACGACGCGATGGACGCGTACTATTCCGCGCTCTTCGACGCACAGGAATTCAATCTATATTCAAAGCCGCTGAAAGCCGCGGTCAAGTCTGCATACAATAAGAGCAAAAAACGCCAAGCCGACGCGCTCGCACGGCTTTCCGAATGTGCGGACCGCGAGAGCGAACGCATTAAAGGCGAGCTTATAACCGCGAATATTTACAAGATACAAAAAGGCGCGACGTCGGTAGTCGTAGATAATTGGTACGACGGAACGACTGTTACGGTAGAACTCGATCCGTCTAAAACGCCGTCGCAAAACGCCGCGGCGCACTTCAAGCAATACAACAAGAAAAAACGCGCGGTCGCTTACGCACAGGACGCGCTCGACGCGGCGCGAGAAAGTCTCGACCGTCTCGACGGTATTGCCGCCGAGCTTGAGCTGTGCACAGCGAGATCGGAACTCGACGAGGTAAAGTCCGAGCTTGTCGAATTGGGCTTGATCAAGCCCGACAGAAAAAAACAAAAGTCTCAATCCGCGCCGTCGGAGCCGTATTCGTTCGACGTTTTCGACGCAATACTGCTCGTGGGAAAAAACCACGCGCAAAACGACAGGATAACCCGCGGCGCGGCAAAGACCGATACGTGGATGCACGTAAAAGACATTCACGGCTGTCACGCCGTACTCAAAACAACCGCCCCGACCGACGAACAGCTTACACGCGCTGCGGAGATATGCGCGTACTATTCGCGTGCGCGCGGATCGGAAAACGTAGCGGTAGACTACACACTCGCAAAGCATGTGTTTCCGCACGGCGGCGGCAGAGTGGAATACAAAGAATATAAAACGTTGTTCGTGTCTCCTAAAAATTGATATTTGAAAATGACTGAGATTGCTTGGTATGCAGAAATCTCAATGCTTTATTTTTTAAGGTTGAGATTCTTCGGCTTCGCCTCGGAATGACAAACAGCCAAAGGCTGATTTTTTGATCGCTTGTTCGTTATATTTTCCGCTCAAGCAACAACACTCGCCCACCCGTTTTTTGTCATCCTAAGCGTTTTCTGCGCGCCGAAGAATCTAAACTTTAATGCCGCATAGCAACTATTTTTTTATCATACGCAGCAGCCGAAGGCGATTCCGAGCGTTTGCGCCGAAGGCGCTGAATAATTCTTAATTCCGCATTGAAAAACGGTTCCGATGAAACGGAACCGTTTTTTGAAAGTCTATCAATATTTCTTTCTCGCAACGTAGCTCGTGTGCAGCACTTCGTGCGCGACGTGGCTGTTGGGTTTGCCGAAGTATTCGTCGTACAGCGTTTTTACTATGGGGTTTTCGTGGCTCTTGCGGAGCGTGTTTTTCTTATCCTTTCCGTAGAGGACTTTGGCGCGCGTTTTGGCAACGTCGGCTACGTTACGCGTTTGCGCGTCGACTATGGGCTGACCGCCGCCGTTTACGCAACCGCCGGGGCAAGCCATGATCTCGATAAAGTGGTATTTGCTCTTGCCCGCCTTTATCTCGTCCATTATCTTGCGCGCGTTGGAAAGTCCGCTTGCTACTGCCACATTGATCGTTTTGCCGTTGAGCGTGACGGACGCTTCCTTGATACCTTTTGTTCCGCGCACAGCTGTGAAATCGAGCTTTTCGAGTTTTTCGCCGATGACGGTTTCCGCAACGGTACGAAGCGCGGCTTCCATAACGCCGCCCGTCGCGCCGAATATAAGCCCCGCGGTGCTGCCCTTGCCGATCGGATCGTCGAACTGAGCTTTAGCGTCGAGCGATCTGAAGTCGATGCCGTAGTTTTTGATCATGCGCGCAAGCTCGCGCGTGGTAAGCGACTCGTCTACGTCGGGCAAGCCCGCCGCGCTTTGATCGTCTCGAGTCAGCTCGAATTTTTTGGCTATGCACGGCATTATGGTAACTACCGCTATATCCTTGGGATCTATGCCGTTCTTCTTGGCATAGTACGTTTTCATTATCGCGCCGAACATTTGCTGCGGCGATTTGCAAGTCGAAAGATTGGGCAGCAGTTCGGGATAGTTATACTCGATAAAGCGTATCCATCCCGCGCTGCACGACGTTATCATGGGCATGACCGCGTTTTTATCGTTAAGCCGCGCGAGGAACTCCGTGCCCTCTTCCATAATCGTCATGTCCGCCGCCATGTCCACGTCGAAAACTTTGTCGAAGCCTATGGCTTTGAGCGCCGCGACCATCTTGCCCTCGGTATCGGTGCCCATCGGATACCCAAACTCCTCGCCGAGCGCGGCGCGCACCGACGGCGCTGTACCGACTATTACCGTTTTGGTATTGTCCGCGAGCAGCTTTTCGACCGCCGCGATACTGCTCTTTTCGCGCAACGCACCTGTCGGGCAAACGTTTATGCACTGACCGCAAGCGACGCACGGCACTTGATCGAGGTTCTTATCGAACGGACTGCCTATGCGCGTCGCAAAACCGCGGTTGCCTGCATCGATAACGCCTACGGACTGTACTTTGTTGCAAGCGGCTACGCATCTGCGGCAAAGTATACACTTATTGTTATCGCGGACGAGATATTCGGTAGCGTCGTCCACGTCGTACGAATTCAGTTCGCCGCCGTACTTTTCGGCGTCGCAGCCGTATTCGGTAGCGAGCGATTGAAGCTCGCATTTGCCGCTCCTTACGCAGCTCAAGCAATCCTTATGGTGATTGCTTAAAAGCAGTTCGAGCGTTATCTTGCGCGCCGCGCGCACTTTGGGCGTATTGGTCAAAACCTCCATGCCCTCGGATACAACGGTAGAGCACGCCGTCATAAGCTTGCGGTTATTCTTTATTTCGACCACGCACACTCTGCAACTGCTCTCGTTGCAAAGGTCTTTCATATAGCAGAGCGTAGGGATCTTAAAGCCCGCCTTGATAGCCGCGTCGAGAATACGCGTTCCTTCGGGTACGGTCACCGCAACCCCGTTTACCGTTAAATTGACGTTTTTCATATTTCTCCTCGTCGGTAGAAAACCGATTGATGTTTTTATTGACAAGTTAATTATTGACGATGGTAAAGCAAATAATCCGCATATATATCCGTTATAAACGGCGTTGTCGCGAAAGAGCAGAAAGTCCTACGCCGACCGACGGGAGTTTACACAGACGTAAATGACCGAGGGCGGCGCGAAGACCGACGCACCGATTCGCGATGCAAACGCAGTTTATTTGGAGATCGCGCCCTTCGGGCATTTGCTCGCGCACACTCCGCACTTGATGCACTTTTTCGGATCGATAACGTGCGGCTGTTTAACCGAGCCGCTTATTGCGCCTACGGGGCAGTTGCGCGCACAAATGGTGCAGCCTATGCACTTCGTTTCGTCGACTTTGTAGCTGACGAGCGCTTTGCACACGCCCGCGGGGCACTTGCCGTTACAATGCGCCTCGTACTCGTCGCGGAAATAACGGAGCGTAGACAGCACGGGGTTCGGCGCGGTTTGACCCAAGCCGCACAGCGAGTTGTCCTTTATGTAATGACACAGCTCTTCCATTTTGTCGAGGTCCTCGAGCGTAGCCTCGCCTTTAGTCACCTTGTCGAGCATTTCGAGCAAACGCTTGTTGCCGATACGGCACGGCGTGCATTTTCCGCACGACTCGTCGACGGTGAACTCGAGGAAGAACTTTGCTATATCGACCATGCAGTTGTCCTCGTCCATGACGATAAGACCGCCGCTGCCCATCATAGAACCTATAGCCATGAGGTTGTCGTAGTCTATAGGCGTGTCTATAAGCGATGCGGGTATGCAGCCGCCCGACGGTCCGCCCGTCTGCGCGGCTTTGAACTTTTTGCCGTTGGGGCAACCGCCGCCTATATCCTCGATTATTGTACGGAGCGTCGTGCCCATGGGTATCTCTACGAGACCCGTATTGACTATCTTGCCGCCGAGCGCGAACACCTTTGTGCCCTTGCTCTTTTCAGTGCCCATGGACGCGAACCAATCCGCGCCGTTTAGTATTATTTGAGTTATATTGCCGTAAGTCTCGACGTTGTTGATGAGCGTCGGTTTGCCGAACAAGCCTTTTACCGCGGGGAACGGCGGACGCTGACGAGGCTCGCCGCGCTTGCCTTCCGCGGAATTGAGCAAAGCCGTTTCTTCGCCGCAAACGAACGCGCCTGCGCCCAAGCGCAGTTCGAGATCGAACTTGTGCCCAAGTCCCATCGCGTTGTCGCCGAGTATTCCGTACTCGCGCGCCTGTCCTATGGCGATTTCGAGACGGTTGACCGCTATCGGGTACTCCGCGCGGACGTAGATAACGCCGTGCTCCGCGCCCACCGCATAACCGGCTATCATCATTGCCTCTATGACGGCGTGCGGATCGCCCTCGAGCAACGATCTGTCCATGAACGCGCCGGGGTCGCCCTCGTCGGCGTTGCACGCAACGTATTTAACGTCGCCCTTGGCGTCGTGCGTGAACTGCCACTTCATGCCCGTGGAGAAACCCGCGCCGCCTCTGCCGCGCAAACCGCTCTTTTTGATCTCGTCGATTACTTGCTGGCTCGTCATCGAAGTGACTGCCTTTTCGTACGCTTTATATCCGTCGTACGCGAGATATTCGTCGATATTTTCGGGATCTATAAGTCCGCAATTGCGCAGCACTATGCGCTTTTGGCTCTTGTAAAAATCGGTTTCGACGATCGATTTGGCAACGCCCGCACTGTCCTTTTCGGCATGGAGCAAACGCTCTACCGGTCTTCCGTTTACGAGATGCTCGGACACGATCTCGTCGACGTCGTCGGGTTTTACGTGCGTGTAGAACGAATCGTCCGGATAAACGACGACGATAGGTCCTTTGGAGCACAAGCCGAAACACCCCGTCATAATGACTTTGACTTCGTCTTTGAGTCCCGCTTCCTCGAGCTTGGCTATGAGCCGCTCGTATATGATCTTGCTGTTGCCAGACGTGCAGCCCGTGCCGCCGCAAACGAGCACGTGTCTTTGCGCAACGCCGCTTATTACCTCGGACGGCGAGCAAACCTTACGGTTTACGAGCTGCGCTCTCACTCTGTCTCTTATTTCTTGCAATTCTTGCAATGTTTTCATGCAAATGTTCTCCTATGATAATATCAATGAACTTTGTTTAACGGCGTAGGCGCGTCGCAAAGAAGGAAGTCCGAGTGCCGACCGACGGGAGTTTAGATAGACCTAAATGACCGAGGGCGGCGCGATGGCTGACGCACTATGCGACGATGCATACGTCGTTAAACCTCGTTGTATTTGGCGAGTATCTCGTCCACGCTATCCTCGGTCACCTTTCCGTAAACCTCGCCGTTGACGGTGAGAACGGGCGCGAGACCGCAGCAGCCTATGCAACGCGTCGCCTCGAGCGTAAACCTGCCGTCGGGCGTGGTATGCCCCGGCTCTACATTTAAGATTCTTGCGAACTTATCCAAAACGTTGCCGCTGCCCTTTACGTAACACGCCGTACCGAGACATACCGCAATTTTAATCTGTCCGGGCTGCTCGAGACGGAACTGCGAATAGAAAGTCGCAATGCCGTAAACGGTTGCGAGCGGCACGCCGAAATAATCGGCTATCTTGAGCTGAACTTCGAGCGGCAAATATCCGTAAATGTCCTGCGCCTTTTGCATGGCGATCATGACAGGTCCTTGAACGTCTTTAAGACTTTCGAGCGCCTCGGCAAACTGCTTGTCCTTTTCTTCGGTCATTTTCTTGCTCCTTTATTTTCAAGTCGAAACATATACGACTTAAGCGTTTATTGTACTTGAAGTCGACATCGAATACTATTTTAACATATTTTTCATTGCAAAACAAGTATTCGCGACAAAATTGCAATAAAGTTCGCCTATGCTAACCGATAAACCGTTACCGACCCGATTATTTTCGGAAATACGACAAAGGCGCGGTCTGATTATTACCGCGCCTTAAAGATCGATTTATTCCGTATATTTCGATTTCGACGTCGCGAGCATGCGTTTGCGACTGTCAAAAGCTTACGCTTTGCTTTTCGCCTTTATCGCCTCGTCGATGGCGGCTGCGGCGTCCTTGCCCGCGCCCATGGCGAGTATGACGGTTGCCGCGCCCGTCACGGCGTCGCCGCCCGCGTAGACCATATCGCGCGTGGTCTTGCCGTGCTCGTCGGTTATGATCCCGCCCCATTTTTGCGTTTGCAAGCCCTGCGTTGTATCGCGAATGAGCGGATTGGGCGACGTGCCTATAGCCACGATGACGCAATCTACGTCGAGCACGAACTCGCTGCCCGCAACCGCTACGGGACGGCGTCTGCCCGATGCGTCGGGTTCGCCGAGTTCCATTTTTTGACATTTCATGCCGACTACGTTTTTTTGCTCGTCGCCGAGCACCTCGAGCGGCGCGGTCAGATACAAGAACTCGATACCCTCTTCCTGCGCGTGCTCCACTTCCTCTCGGCGCGCGGGAAGTTCCGCCGCGCCGCGGCGGTACACCACCGTCACTTTTTCCGCACCCAAGCGCAACGCGCAGCGCGCGGCGTCCATAGCTACGTTGCCGCCGCCTACGACCGCGACCGACTTGCCGCGCTTTATCGGGGTAGCCGCGTCGTCGCGGTACGCTTTCATGAGGTTCACGCGAGTCAAAAATTCGTTAGCCGAATACACGCCGTTAAGATCCTCGCCTTGCACTTTCATAAAATTCGGAAGTCCCGCACCGCTGCCCACGAACACAGCTTCGTATCCGTCGGCAAACAGCTCGTCCACGAGTATCGAACGTCCGACTATGGTATTTGTCTCGAACTCGACGCCGCGCGTTTTTAAGTTGGCTATCTCGTCCGCGACTATTTTTTTGGGCAAACGGAATTCGGGGATCCCGTATACGAGCACTCCGCCCTCGGTATGCAACGCCTCGAACACCGTCACTTTGTAGCCGCGGCTCGCAAGCTCGCCCGCGCACGAAAGCCCCGCAGGTCCCGAACCAACGACAGCCACTCTGTGCCCGTTGCCTTTTGCCTCGGGCACTTTGCCCGTATTGTACTTGTTGTGCCAATCGGCGACGAATCGTTCGAGCCGCCCGATAGCGACAGGCTCGCCTTTTATCCCGCGCACGCATTTGCTTTCGCATTGCGTCTCTTGCGGACACACTCTGCCGCATACCGCGGCGAGAGAGCTTGATTTTGCTATGACCTGATACGCGCCCTCGTAATCGCCGTTGTTTATTTTGCCGATAAACGCAGGTATATCTATTCCGACGGGACAGCCGCTTCTGCACGGTTTGTTTTTGCAATCGAGACAGCGCGCCGCCTCGGACTTTGCCTGTTCCTCCGTATAGCCGAGCGCGACCTCGTCGAAGTTATGCGCGCGCGCCGCCGCGTCTTGCGTGGGCATAGGGTTCTTTTTAAGCGAAGGGTTCATTTAATTTGCCTCCTTCTTGAATAAATTGCATTCCTCTTCGTATGCGCGGCGCTCGAATTCGCCGTACATTTTACCGCGCTCGATCGCCTCGTCGAAGTCTACGAGATGTCCGTCGAAGTCCGGTCCGTCCACGCACGCGAATTTCATTTGTCCGCCGACGGTGAGACGACAGCATCCGCACATACCCGTTCCGTCTATCATTACGGGATTCATGGACACGACCGTTTTAATGCCGTACTGCTTTGTGAGCCTGCATACGAACTTCATCATTACGAGCGGACCTATTGCAATTACCTCGTCGTATACGTTCCCCGCCTCGATAAGGTTTTTGAGCGCGTCCGTAACAAGCCCTTTTGCGCCCGCGCTGCCGTCGTCTGTCATAAGTTCGCATACGCTCGACACCGCTCTGAACTCGTCTTCGAGTATGACGAGTTCTTTGTTTCTGAACCCGATCACAGAATGAACTTCCGCGCCGAGCTCGTGCAGTTTTCGCGCGGTGGGAAGCGCGATCGCACACCCGACGCCGCCGCCGATAACGGCGACTTTTTTCAATCCGTCAAGCTCGGTCGGCTTGCCGAGCGGACCTGCTATATCGCACACGCCGTCGCCCGCGCCGAGTCTGTCGAGCTTGTGAGTGGTCGCGCCCACTATCTGATAAATAACGGTAACCGTACCCGCTTTGCGGTCGTAGTCCGCTACGGTGAGCGGAATACGCTCACCTTCGGCGTCCGCGCGGATAATGACAAACTGCCCCGGCTCCGCGCGCCGAGCCACATGCGGCGCGGCTATGACCATGCGCGACACCGTTGGATTAAGCGATTGCTTTTCCGTGATCCTGTACATCTTATTTCTATCTCCTTGGCACAAAACCTTTTCTTTTGACTAAATTATATCATACCGCCCCGCATTTATCAAGTAAACACGGGGCGGTGTTCGGCAAAAATCATCGGCGCAGCTATCGCATATACGATATAACCGCACATCGATAAGACTGCTACTTGACATTGCTCATTGCGAAATACACAACGGACAATGTGCGGACCTGAACGTAACGTATGCGCGAAAGCACGGTGCGCGAGCCGGATACCGCGTCGGTAGCGGATCGCAGAGCGCGCATGAGCGCGCCGCTTTCGCATTTGTCCGCAAGCGATACGAGCTTTAACGACACGGAAGTCACCGCAAACTCGGCAGCGGCTTCCGTAACCGTGCCGCGCTCGAGATCGCTCGCAGCAGCGCTCACCTTTTCAAACCATTCGTCCGCGAAAAACGCGAGCGCCGCGCCGTCGCCGACAGCGCCGGATTTGGGAAACGATATCTCGAAATACGTAGAGTCCGAATTTACGCCCGTGAGCAGTTTTGCATCCGCCTCGCGCGCGTACGCCGAAGCGACGATCTTGTACTTGCCGTCGTTGAACACGTATCCCGCGCCGCCGCGGTCGGATGTGTCTTTGCCGAGCAACAGCGCGGTCTCGAGTTCGTCCGCCTCGCCCGTACACAGCATGTAAAACGACCTGCCGGCAAACCCCGTCTGCACGGTCTTGCCGTTGAAACGCGGCAAAAGCACCACGAGCGCACATATTCCCGCCGTAAGTAACAGCAAAACGAATATCAGTATGCCCGCGCCGCCGCGACGCGGCGAAGTGCGCGACTTCCGCGACCGCGATACTATATGTACTCCGTTATAATTACCGTCCATAACACCGCCCCGATTATTATATTATGCGGCGCAAAAAATAATGAACGCAGTTTTTACAAATAAACTGTATCGTTTCTTATGAGGAGACGCATGTCACCGTTTTAATTCCATTGCAAATACCCACATGCAAAAACCGTTCCCTTTCGGAAACGGTTTTATATTTCAAGTTATCCCGCATGTGCCGCAGCTTTGCCTTATCCGTCGCCTTATCGAGC
>CAJUNM010000039.1 GCA_910587805.1 uncultured Christensenellaceae bacterium
CGGCTCGCACACAAGCCCCTCGTCATAAACGTTTATTATTTCGACGAGCGCTCTGCCATTTGATTTCGTCGGACATGCGTCGCGGCAATATTTCGCGGTAGCGAGCGAGTGATTACCGTCGCCTACGAGCGCGAAAAGCGGCGAACCGAACCGCGCGGAATCGCGTATGATGCCGTCGACCGCCGCGTAAAGATCCTCGCTGTTTTCTATAAGTTCGCCTTTTATATGCCCGCCGCGCCCGCATAGCTCGCCGTCGTACAGCGCGCGTTTTTTCGCGCGTTCCACCGCGCTCGACAGCGCGCCGGACCTATCGTCTACGAGCAAAAGCACGTGCGGCAATTCTATATCGAGCGCCTCGCGAATGGCTACGCGCGGCGGGATTCTTTCTTTTACGGTTCGTTCCGACGCGCGTATCAGCGCGTTGTTCCCGGGCGTAAATTCATACGCATCGAGATCGATCGACGCAACTACGCCCTTGCGCGTACGTCCGTATGCAGTTGTGCGCGTGACGGCAACCGCGCCGCGCACCGAATAGAATCTGTCATTGATTCGGGCGTTCGCCGCTCGAATTTTGCTTATAAGCTCGTCCGCTCGATCCAAAAAACATTCGGGTAACACAAAATCAAGCGCCGAACCGCTTTTGAGCCGACGCTCGAGTTCCGTCCAATATTCAGGTTGCGAGGTAAACTGATCGCACGCTATAACGGCGAAATCCTCGACGTTGCCCTTGGGCAGTAATATCTCGCCGTCGAAATCTACAAGCATTACCAAAGCCCCGCAGCGAGCAACCAAATAAGCGCAGCGGATGCAAACGCCAATATTTTCCAGCCGATGTTATGCACAAACACGCGCTTCAAAAACGCGACAAATTTATTTTCTTTTTTCTGTTCTTTATCGTCCATGATCAACCTCTTTTACGTTTACGACCTTTGCCGCTCGTCGCCGTCGCCTTAAGACCGTAAACTTGCTCGAGACAATCGGTGAGCATTTGCGAATCGTAGTAGCGCGTTATCTCGCCGTGCTGAGCCACCGATATAACGCCCGTTTCCTCGGAAACGATTATCGCCGTGACGTTGTAGTTTTCCGTCACGCCTATCGCCGCACGGTGACGCGTGCCGAGTTCTTTATCTATCGTGTTGGATTGCGACAGCGGCAAGAAACACCCCGCCGCGACGATGCGATTTCCGCGCACGAACACCGCGCCGTCGTGCAACGGCGCTTTGGTATTGAATATGCTTTCCAAAAGCGCGCACGAAAGAACCGAGTCGAGATTTGTTCCCGAATCGAGAATGTGTTCCGAAATATTTTGCGTGGATATTACTATAAGCGCGCCTACGTTTTTCTTAGCCATGTTCTGCGCCGCTTTTACTATATCCGCGATAGTAGCGTGGAGCTGCTCGTCGGGCACGTCGTAAATGGTATTGTACGCTTCGTGCGTCTCCTTGGGCGACGCGAGCCGCAAAAGTCCGCGCCTCGCCTCTTGAGGGAACAACAGTATTACGGCTACTATTATCAATACAAAGCTGTACGACAGTATCTTACTGATAAGCGGCAACTCGAAACTTCCGTTATAATCGGACGACAAAAGTATGCCGAGCAAAACAAACGGCAAAAGATAAAAAATAAGCCTGACCGCGTTGTTCTTTTGCAAGAATACGATTATACCGTATATCAACAACGCCAAAAGTACGACATCGAACACGCAAGCGACTATATTGCCGGGATTTATTCCGCTGCCGTCCTTTGCGCCTGTAATAGCTTCGTAAATGTTTTCAAAAAACCACATGGATGTCGAACGCACCTCCTTTGACGTAATATTTCCGTTCGGTCGATATTAACCGACGCTGTGACATTGCACCTAATTTATTATACATTAAAGCGGTTTTCTTTTCAATCGTTTTGCACGTTGTTTTTTCAAATTTTTTAACTTTGCCGCAAAATCCGCGGTATTCGGCGCATTTGCTGCCCCGACAAATCGATTTTACCGCAATTTTGCACTCAAATTATATAAAGATTTTTCGGAAAACACTTGATTTTCGGCAATGTATGCTGTATAATATATATAAGTAACTCTATACAGAGGATCACTATGGCTAAAAAAGACTCTCAAAAACCCGAAAAGACCAAGCCGCAAAAAGAAAAAAAGGCTAAGGCTCCCAAGGAAAACAAAAAGGGCAAAAAAGGCAAAAAGGGCGACGAAACGGCTGCCGCCGCGTCATCTCCCGAAAACATGACCAACTCGCAGCTCGAGCAAGCTATCAAGGACAGCAACGACCCCGCTTCGAGTCTCAAAAAGATCAAAAGCCCCGTAAGCGTAAAAAACTTTTTCTTGTTTCTCCTCGGCTTTATATTGCTGACGTTTGCAATCGTCATCGTTTGGTGTGCCATAGCGGTCGACAAATTCAATTTTGTTACCGTTATCAAAGACATGTCGTATCAGTACGGCATAACTCAGTTTTTCCAAAACATGTGGACTACCATGAGCGGTTGGTTCTCTTAATAGATCAAAAAGCAAATACAAATCCCCGCCGTAAAGACGGGGATTTTCGTTGCATTATTTTAGCAGTTGCGCGTTTTGATTTAGGACGGGTCTTTAGGCGTTTCGCCGCCGTCCGATTTTTTACTTCCCGACGCGGACTTTTTAGCCGCAGACGATTTGGGTGCGGAAGTAGTTTTGCGCGCCGAAGCGCTCTTTCCAGCCGTCGGCGCGGACGTGCGCTTATGCGGCGCGGGCTTCGCCGCCGTCGGCGCCCGCCCTGCCTTATCGTCCTTATTGTCGGCGTCGGTCTTTTCAGTCGGATCTTTGCTGTCCGTAGCGGACGGCGACGGCTCTGCGGACTGTTCCGAATCGACTTCGCTCGGATCGGGCGGCGCGCTTTGCGGAGTCTCGTCACTCGAACTTTGTCGATCGGTCGAATTTTCGCCCGATTCACGCGCGTTCGTTTCGACTTTTTCCCGCTCGACAGTCGAGTTAGGCGTGTTCGCATTGTTGTTGATCAAGTCGCCGAAAACGGGCGGCGCGACATTGGGCTTCGACGTGCCGTTGTTAGGTATACCCGGGAATATCTCGTTATCGACGCTGTTGCTCGGGCGTATGTCGATATATATGCTGTTTTCGTCTCTGTCTTCGTAATCCATTCCGAACACAGCCATCTTGACGTTTTTGTGACGCGCTACGGCAACGGGATATTTCTTGTCGAGACGCATACGCGCAAGGCATACCGCGCCGTAAGCGATCGCGACAATGCCCAATACCACCAAATACCATATCCAGCTTTTTGTGAGCACAGACGTGTTCGGGAAATAATCTCTGTCGTATTCGACGGCGGCGATAAAGTCCGCGTCGAGTATGCCCTTTACTACGAGCGATACCGCAGTAGCCGCTTTTTCCGCATAATCGGGGTACATACGTTTGAGATTTGCGAGCGTATCGTCCTCGGTGCCGCAGATATTGCCAAATTCGGACGACTCCGCGTCGGTCATGTTTATCGTCTCGTAATTGCCGCCCGTAATGTCGAGCGTAGGGATACCGCTGTTAAAAAACGCTACCGAATGTCCGCCCTGCACCCATTGCGAAAACGGCACTCCGTCGAGCGTCGTCACGGGGAGCGACGGAGATTTTTGCGTAGGCTTATAAACGTTGAGCGAGTTTTCGCGCGCTATACCGTCGAAAAATGTTTCGCGCTTGGTTTTGCGCACGTCCGAAAACGCATACACGTGATCCACGCCTATCCTGCGCAGTTCTACCAACAAAACAGTATTATTGTGCTTTTCGCCTTTCAACAAGTTCGTAAGGAACTTATACGAGCCTTCGGGATAACCGTCGGAGTTTGCCGTAGTGCCGCCGAAAAACACAAACGTAACGTCGAAATCGAGTTCCGGCTTAGACTGCATCAAATAATCGGCAATGTACAGCGATGCGGCTACGCTCGTTCCGTTATAAAGCACGCCCGGCGAGCGCGTTCCGGAAAGTCCCTCGTACGGCGCATCGAAACGGTTATCGTAATCGGTGGCGATAACGACGTTTTTCGTACTGTCCGTTCTCTTTCCGTCTGCTACGGCGTATGTCGCAACAACGTTGCGACTGCTCACCGTTTTCTTATCGGACAGCTTGACGTCGAAATCGTATATGCTCGCGCCTGTATAGCCGTATGCGGAAAGCTCTTCTTGCAGAAATTTCGCCGCGGCTTCCTCGTTGTCCGAATACGTCGTACGGTTTTCCCTGCCGTCCATAAAACGCTCGAGCTTATCCGTATAATCGCGCTCGAACTCGGACAGCTCGGTCACAAACTGCGGATCTGCTACCGAATAATCGGGCGCGCCGTGATCGGAACACGCCGCAAACATAAATACCGTCGCTGCGGCAAATATCGCCGCCAACGGCGCCGTGATACGTTTTATGTTTTTCATAATATCACCGCCGTAATAATGTTGACTACTGCGAGTATGCCGTAAACCGCCGCAAACATACCCATTATCTGCACGGCTACCGCGCCGAACAGCGACTTCGATACGTAATTCATTTTGAACGCATATACGAGATACAGTCCGACAAACGCCAGCATGACCGCGGGATTGATCATTATTTCTATTACCGGCGCGGCAAGCGGCACGGCTATATACATGAACTTCAGCGCAAACAGCGTCACGTTAGCGGCGATCACCGTAAGATCGATACCGCATGCCAATGCGCTTGCGGCGTTGCCCACTCGCAGTTGCAACGCTCGGCGCGAAGTTCGGCTTATAAACACATACAATAACAGCGGCACTATTCCGCCGATAAAGAACGCCCAAACGTCGTTTGCGAACCACCCGCGCCAGCCGTAATGCTCCGCATAGTACGCAAGCACGCCGCGAGACGAATACCAATTCGCCGCGCAAAAGCTCAAAAACACGAGCACGAGCGCCGCAGGCTGCGGCAGCCGCTTTTTTGCTATATCGATCATTTTACACCTCCCGCCGCTCGCGCGACAAAAGCAGTCAAAGCGTCGTATTGCGACATTGCGCCTGTCTTATAATCGTAATCGGCTTTTGCGAGCAAATCGAGCATGCTCTTGAGCCGAGCTTTGGAAAACTTACCGCTCTCGCCTTTCAGCTTGTTTGCCTGATACGGCTTTACGCCCAATCCGGCAAGTCCGTCCGGATCGACTGCCGCGGCGAATATTTTTTTGAACCTGTTGTACAGCAGCGTAAATGCGGCGACGAGATCGTTGTTTTTAGCCATGCCGTTCACTATTTCGAGCGCGCGCGCGCCGTTGCCGGCAAGAATGCTGTCGCCAAGCTCGAACACGACGAACTCCGTGTCGGCGTTCACAAGCTCTTCGACGTCGTCCGAAGTGATTTCCGCTCCGGCACGCATAAACGCAAGCTTTTGCGCCTCGGAATTTATACGCGTCATATAGCCGCCGCAACGGTCGTACAGTTTACGCACCGCGGCATCGAAGATCACTGCGCCCGAATCTTTGATCGCCGAGCGCACAAACGGTATAACGTATTTAATATCGAGTCTATTGCACACAACGGGCGTTGCGCCTTGCGGGATTACGGGCGAAGCGTCGTGCCCCCAACTGTCGTGCTTTATATAAGTCACAACGACCAATACGGTCGTGTCGTTCGGTTTTTTTAAGTATTCGCCGACTGCCGCAACATCGATTTTACCCCGAGCGATAACAACGCGAACAGAGCTCATAAGCGGCAGCTGCATGAGTTCGTCCGTAAGCTCCCGAGCCGTTCCGAATTCCTTATCGACTATGTTGAAAGGACGAGGCTCGCCCGCAAGCCCGCTAATGAGCGCCACGGCGCGCGACAGCACATAACTGTCGTCGCCGTAACAAGCATAACACGCATGCGGTTTTTCATTGTTCAAATGCTTTTTCAGCTCGGCAAATTCCATAATAGATATATATTATACCACATGCCGAGCGAATTTGCAAACGTTTGTCTTATACGATATAGCCAAACATTTCGACGATTGACGATTCGCCGCCGCCGTGCCGACGCGCTATAAAATGTTTGTCAGATACGGCACGCTGTCGAGCAACACGTCGTCGATATAATTGATAGCGGACACTACGAATATGACCGCGTCGTTGTAATTATCCGATTTGATCACTTCTTTAAGGCAAACTATCTTTTCGTCGAAATTGCGAACCGTATTGTGATTTTGCATCATCAACAGCGCGCGCTTCCCCTTTTCCCATTTTGTCGCTATGTTTTCGCAAAGTTCGACGGTTTGCGGATTATCGACGCCGTCCTTGTTCTGCTCTATACTGTCGCTCAACACCTCGAGATCGGCTTGTAAAGAATTGTAGAACTTGTTTACATACACTATTTCGCTCACCATTGCGCCTACGGTTATGGCGAAAACGATCAATATTATAACGAGTTTTTTCATATTACCAATTAGCCCCGCCCGATATATCGAGAGTGCCGCAAAACGCCTGATCGCGCTTAGGCGCGAAATACGCGTTGCCGTCCTGTCGCACGTCGCAATACAAAAGCTCGGAAAGTTTGAGCTTTTTCTCCTTGAGTACGTTTTCTATATCGCACTTTTTCGCGCCCGCAAGCGCCAAATTCTTGTCTATATACTTTCCGTCGATAACGAGTTCGAGCGGCAATGTTGTCTGCTTAGGCTCGCTCTCATCACTCGGCTCCGCTGTTTTTTCCTTTTCCACCACGCAAAGCTGACCGTTAGTCTCGAATATGGCGTATGCTATCTCGGTGAAATCGACGTAACCCGCCGTGCGCACCGCCTCGATAAGATCGTCCATGTTCATGTTCATCTTTTTGAGATTTTCGTATCTGATGCCCGTTTTGTCTATGACTATAACGCTGCTGCCGCTCAAAAACTTGCGCGCCTTTATTGACTTGCGCATTACGAACGACAATACAATGTGAAGCGTCGCGAGCGTCACTATCGGAATAATGCCGTAATACAGCGGTATATACGGATCGTTCATCGGTATACATGCCACTTCGGCTACGATAAGGGTTATGACAAGCTCGAACGGCTGCATTTCGCCTATCTGTCGCTTGCCCATAAGCCTTATAACGAAAAATACTACCAAAAACGTAATTAACGATTTTAACATTACCACTAACATACGCGTAGTATGTTTAATAAACTCGGTATTATACCCGCAGCAAAGCTCTTGTTTGCTCTGTCGATATAGTATTTTTTAAGGTGGAGATTCCTCGTGTTGCTCGGATTGACAAAAACAGTAACTTTAACTATGCAAATATCTTTTGTCATTCCGAGGCGCAGCCGAAGAATCTCAACTTCCGAAAAAGAGTAGACGCTATTACTAACGTCTACTCCGTAAAGAAATGTATGGATTTTATTTTACCGATTCCGCTTAGCGAATTATTTTATCAGCAATTTTTTGAGTTCCTCTATTTCCTTTTGCATGTCGGCTAACTGCTGCTTTTGCGACGGGGATTTCGGCTTTTTCGGCTTGTTCTTGTTTGCCTCGCGCCGCTTTTCCGCTGCTATGCGCTTTTTCTCGTCCGCTTCCTTGAGCTTGTTTACGTACGCGTTAAGGTCCGCTATTTCTTTATCGCGGATCGCCGCCTGCTCCCGCTCCGCTTTGAGTTCGGCATACAATGCGGCTTCTGCTTTAAGCTCCGCCTTTAGCTCCTCGATCTCCGTTTTAAGATCGTTGATCCGCTCATTGCTCACCGAGGTCTCGACACCGTTTTCCGCAGTTTTGCTTTCCGTCGACGTTTCGTTTTCGGGATGCTCGACAACGGTTTCTTCGGCAACGGGTGCTTGCGCGGCGGCTGTTTCCTCTATAGACGAATGTTCGGACTCTTCCGATTCGTCCGCTTCAAACGCTTCGGAGTACAAACCGTATTCGACGGCTTTCGCTCTCTTTTTGCGGAACAACAGCCAGATCCAAACGCCTACGACGGCTGCCGCCACTACGTCCGCCGCAACGAGCACGGGGATCCACCACGGGAACACGTTGGGCGTTTTGCGGAAGGTTACGTCGTCCCCGGAAATCGACGCAAAGAACATCGAATCGGCATAGGTATAGAGAATGTCTTTCGCGCACTTGGCTATATACTTGCGCGCGGTGTTGCTGCTGCTGTCGTCGAACCAATCGGACGTGCCGTCGGGGTGCAACAGCATACTGTTGCCCGCGCGTATGCACTCGTCCACGTCGTGAACGCGATCGAGCTGACGGCTCGCGCGATTCGTTTGATAATAGTCGGTGATGACGGTGCCGTTAAAGCCCCATTCGCCGCGCAGCACGCTCGTGAGCAGTGCGTACGAACCCGAAACGCGCGTAGATCCGATTCTGTCTACCGAACTCATCATTCCGTTGGATTGACCGACTTTTACGGCAAGCTCGAACGGCAAGAGATACAGCTCGCGCAGAGCCTGCTCGGTGAGCCATTTATACGCGCCGTTTCTGCCCGTGTCGCTGTCGTTTACCGCTATGTGCTTGATGTATGCGGTTATGCCCTTTTCCTTCGCGCCCATGACCTCGTATGCGACCATTATGCCCGAAAGCCGCGCGTCCTCGCTATAATACTCGAAATTGCGTCCGCCGAGCGGGCTTCTGTGAAGGTTTGCGCCCGGACCGTACCAACCCTGCGTGCCGAGCGCCACGCCCTCGCCGCCTATGGCGAGACCGACGGAATATGCCGCGTCGTAATCCCAAGTCTGACCTATGACCGTCGCCGACGGGTAATTTACCGCTTTTAGATCGCCCTGACCGGTCACTTGATTATTGAATCCGCTCGGCCCGTCGGATGCGACGGTTGCCGCCATACCCACGCTGTCAACCTTGATCGTGCCGAACCCGCCTTGAGCGATGAGCGTCATCTGCTCTTTGAACGACATTTGACTGACTATCTCGTCCCACATCGGATCGTCGTACTCCACGCCGTACATATCCTCGATTATCCAATGCGTAGCGTCCGAGCCGACCGTCGGCGCAACGTCGTCCGCATTCGTTTCGGGCGTGACTTTTACGTACATAGTATCGTCTAACAGCTTGCCCATTGCGCGGTTTGCAGGCGTTTCGTAAGGGAACGTGCCCGCAAAGTTCGCACGTGTCAAGTACGTGATCTTAACGTCCTCGTCGTTGCCGTCGATGGAGTGCGCACTGCCCGCAACCGGCTCGTCGATAACGCTCGACGCGCCCGAAGTCGAGTTGGTGTAGTTGGTAAAGCGATTTTCCACCTTGGCGTCGGGATTATAGGTATCGTACTCGTACTTGAACCCGCCGCTCGGCACGGTGTACGTTATTTCCGCGCTGTCTTCCGTCAGCGTTTTTACGGTGTGCGCGTCGGTGCGCAAAGACAGCGTGTATGTGCCGCCTTCAAGCTCGTAGCCCATAAACCCGTTGTTGTTGCGGTCGTAGCAGTCGTAGCATTTCATGTCCTCGACGGCGAACTCCAAATATACGGTGTCCGTCTCGTTCGGCTCTATCTCGATCGTCTTGGCAAAAGCCAAAAGATTGACTTCCGCCTTTTCTATTCCGCCCTCGGTATACGGCGGCGTGTAATACAATTGTACTACGTCCTTGCCCTTGACGTTGCCCGTATTGGTGACGTCCACTTCGAGCGAAACGTAATCATCCTTGCCAAGTTCGCTGCCGTTCGTCTTTTCTATAGCCGATATTTTCCAATCGAAAGTCGTATACGACAGTCCGAACCCGAACGGGTATTGCACTACGTCATTGTAGCCGTTCACGTTCCACTTGTCCTTTGCCGTTTGACTCGTCCAAAACCCGTCGGCGTCCGCCGTTTCATACCACTTATATCCGACGTAGATGTCCTCTATGTAGTCCGAATACGCTACGTTCGCTTTGCCCGAATCGGTGTATCTTCCCACGCCCTGTCTGCCGCTCGTCGCATACGACGGCGCGGTGGCAAGATCGTACGCCCAAGTGTCGGTGAGGTGTCCGCTCGGGCTGACCTCGCCCGCGAGAAGGTTTGCAAGTCCTACCGCGCCGCGCGTTCCCGGCGTGCCCATGTATATCGCCGCATCGATCTTTTCGTTGTTCAAAAATCCCGCTTCCATCGGGTTGGTGGCGTTTATGATAACGATTACTTTGTCGAACTCGGCGCAGACGCGGTCTATCATGGCTTGCTCCTTTGCGGAAATTGCCTGAAGCTTGCGCGTTTCGTCGTTTTCGCCGTACTTTATCTGCTGTATCTTGGAATAGTCGTTGCCCTCGCCCAAAAGCCTACCGAGCACGATGAGCGCGGTATCGGAATAGCTCTTGGCTTGGTTTATGCGATCGTCGGTGAGAAAACTCTCGTCCGCCTCGATGACCCCGTAATTGAGCTTGTAATCGTTATCGGAACTCGCCTCTATCGTGTAGTTGCCGTTCTCGTTTTCCACGCGACGGTACGGCAAGCCCGCATACGCGTCGGCAAGCTCGGTATTGTACTCGATCTTAGCCGCTTTGAGCCCTTCGAGAAAAGTGACCATATCGTTGCGCGCGCCCGTGCCCGAGCCCGTGCCCTGCGGAATGAATCCCTTGTCGGTGCTCGCCCAACCGAAAACGTTGACCTTTTTGTTTCCGAGCGGCAGCGCGCCGTTGTTTTTGAGCAATACCGCACCGTCCTCCATTACGCTCGCCGCGAGCATATTGCCTTCCTGTCGCGCTTCTTGCGCCTCTTGCGAATCGTCGTCAAGCCCGAAGCCCACGAGATACGAAGTTATAATGTTGGAATTTATGCCGCATATCACGTTTCCGACTATAAAGCCCGCCGCGATCACGGCTATGCATATGAAATTGATTACAAGTATTATTTTTCTTTTAATTGCCGCCATGATCGTCTCCTTATGCCGCGGCGTAGTTTGTCACTACGAGTTTGAAGTAATCGATATTGAAGTTGGTAAAGTTTAACAACTCCATGCAATAAGTATAGTTTCCGGGTTCATAATGTTTTGAAGCCAAAATGAGTTTGTCTGCAAACTCTCCGCGTATACGCGAATTTTCATCCCAAGGCGGGCTGACGTACTCTCCGTTCAGATAGAATTTGCACGCAGCCGTATCCCACGGCGCAACGGACGAATTATCGCCGCCGCGAGCGTTTATCCATATAACTATATCGCAAGCCTGCTCGACGCTGAAATATATCTTGATCTTGCTGCCCGTTTGCATTCCGAGAATGAATTTGCCCGTGCCGCCGTCGAAAACGCCGTAGTTATCGCGATCATTGGGCTTATACGGTTTGAAATCGTCTCTTATTATAGCTTCGCGTCCGTCCGCCTTTTCCGCCTCTATCTTAAACTCTCCGTTATCGGAGATCGAAGTATAACCGTATGTTTGCGAGCCGTATTCGACAACGGATATTTTGATATAGTCGAGTTCAAAAGTGAATTGAACGAAATCTATTACAAACTCATGCATTCCTTTGTCGAGATTAGCCAAATCCTCTATTTCGAGTTCTATCCAACTGTTGTTATTGGCTTGCATAGTACTTTGCACGTTCGGCTTTAACGTTTTTCCGTCGAGCAAGAACTTAACGTGACTTTGATTCCAGATCGCTATGCCGAGATTGCTCTTGGCGCCCATATAAATGCGTACCGACGCTTTGTCTTTAAGCTCGAAGGCGGAGGTGAGCTTGGATCCCGTGTCCAATCCCGCTATATTAAATCCGCCGTGAGGATTGTTTACGGCTTCGACGCAATATTCGTCGCGTTCGGAAAGTATTCTGCCCGCGGTTATAAAGTCTTTTCGAGCTATAACGCCCTTCGGGTCGAGCTTTTCCGCCTCGATATAGTACTCGCCAGTGCCGTCGATCACGGCGTCGGGAGCAAATTCGCCGTACGAAACCACGTTGAACTTGATACAGTCGAGAATAAAGAAGAAGTTGCAAACCTCGAACTTGAAGGTGTGCATTCCCGCTTCGAGATTGCGGTGCGCCAACTGCGTATCGACAAACATCGGATCGTCGAACTCATTTGTACTCGTGTTCCAATACTGCGCGAGATTGCACGCTACGGGAGAACATACCGCGTCGTCTATGCGCACTATTACTTGGTTGCGGTGAGTAAAGTTAACGCCGAGCTGGCTCGCGACGACGGCGTTTATATCGACGGTGGCTTTTTGCGCGAGATAAAAGTCGAACGTAAACACCGTGTTTTCGGCTTCCTTATCTCCCGTTGCGGGCTTGCCGGTAAAGCCGTCAATCGCGCGTCTTCCGCTCGCGCGAATATCGTTGACAATGTTATACGCGCCGTACGGTTGACCGATAACGAGCTCGGCGTAGTCGTCGCGCACAACAACTCCGCTCGGGTCGAGGTGCTCGCCTTCCATAACGAACGTGCCTTCGCCGTCGAGATACATTTCGGGCTTTTTCTCGGCAAAGCCGTTATCGGACACCGTCTTTATCGTGAGCGCGTCGAAGCTCGCGTGCGGGTTGTTAATTTTGACGTTGAGCAGATGTTCGCCCGCGGCAAGATCGTAAAAACCGAGCGAAGTATCTTTCCACATATAAGTATTGGGATTACTCTCGTCGCGAATGTTGTTCTTTTGTATTTCGAGCGGCTGCCCGTCGAGCGTAATTACACCGCAGCTGTCGAACGACCAATCGAAATTCACGTTACACGCCGCGCTCAATATAAGTTGCACCGTGCTGTCCGTTTCGGCGTTTATGAGCGTGCTCATTTCGCCCTGTTGCAAAGCGAATACCGCTTTGCCGTCGCTTGCCGAGCCGTTGGGCAATACGCATACTTCGCCCTGTTCGAGATCATAGGCTTCGAGATAATCGTTGCGCGTAGTCACTTTTTCAAAGCCCATGTCCTCTATCTGAACTACAGTGCGCTCGCCCGCCGCCGCAACGTCGGTCGATTTTGCGGCGAACGGCTTGCCTACGTAAAAATCGATATAGTCAATGCACGGCACAACGGCGTCGAGCACGCCGAATGTGAGCGTGTTCGTGCCTTCCTTGACGTTCAGCCCGCGCACTGCGAAATCGCTCCAAACAAGATCGTCGGCGGATTTTTCGAGCGCAATGCTGTTGGTTATGCCGAGCGAGCCGTTATTTGTCGTACCTGCATAGTTGAGGTACATCATGATAGACGATCCGGGCTGTATGGCGCGTTCCGTAGAGGGGTTAGCCATACGAACGTTGAGCGTAACGTCGTTGTAATCGGCGTCGGAAGTGAACGTGAACCCGAAGTAATTATCGGTATTGCCGTAGTTGGCAACGTACTTGTCAGTCTCGCCGACGACGAGATCGCCGCCTACTGCTTGCACTCCCGAAATCGCGAAGTCGATGTCCTCGGCTTGCATTCTGTACGCGCCGTCCGTCTTGATACCCGTGATCTCGAGCTTGACGTCGTTTGATATGGGCGGCATGGGCTTATCGGCAAACACCACGTCGTAACGCTTGGTCTTTTTCGCGTACGTAACGGAAACTTTGCGCTTGCCCGGGGTGTTGCGCACCTTGCTTATTCGGCATTTTTCAAGCGCAATTTCGCGTTCGGATTTGTCGCTCAATATCGCCGTGACCTTTAATCCTTCAGCCGAGAACTCCTCGCCGTAAGCGAACTCGGTTTTCGCCTTTGTCGTGTCGAGCACGATGTCGCGAACGGTAAGGATCTCGACTTCTTGTTTTTCGGCGGGTTTGCAAGCCGTGAGCGACGAAAACGCCGCTATCATAAGCGCTGCCGCCGTAAGAAAAGCCGAAAACCTTTGTAATTTTTTACTCATCATATACCCTCCCTGATATTTTGAGCATTGGACGCGGTTTTATCATATAACCGCATAATTTTTACGATTTGATTATATCAAATAATGTAAATTTTGCAATACCGTTATTCCCAATCCACCGTTTTGAGTTCCTAATCCTTTTTTTTCGGCACGAAAAAACGCCGTTGAAATGAAATGCACCCCAAAGTTTGGACAAAACTTATGGAGGTGCATTTTTCATGGCA
>CAJUNM010000040.1 GCA_910587805.1 uncultured Christensenellaceae bacterium
ATCGCAGACTTCTTGTATTTCGCTCTCTTTAATTAGCTCAATAATCACTTTAATACCTCTAAATTATTGTTTAGCACTCTATTATTATACAACAACCCCATCAAAAAGTAAAGTAGAAACGCACTATACCTTGCTTGCAAGGTATAGTGCGCTATACTTACATTCTGTTCCTGTGGTAAAATTCCCTGTGGGAATTACGGTAATCATCGGGAGTTTTTATTTATCTTCACTGTACGCTTGACAAAAATCAATAATAGATATATAATATAAGGACTATGACTGACAAAAATATTATTGCGTCGGATGATAAGCCCGACGAGTTCGTAAGTCCGACAGACGATCACGCGGCTCCGCCCCGCGCCGACTCCGCGGCTGCGGAAACCGAGCAAACGGACGGCGCGCCGTCCGCCGAGCCGCAAACCGCGCAAGAGCCTGTCGACAAACCGAAAAAGCCGCGTAAAACCGCCAAGCAATGGTTCAAGGACGCGGCGCACCGATATTTCATCGACGCGTTTTCGGGCATGGCGCTCGGGCTGTTTTGCACGCTCATTATCGGCACTATCATAGGTCAGATCGGAGACCTTATAGGCAATAATCCGTTCGGGCTTATACTGCACTATATCGGATTAACGGCAAAACAACTGATGGGCGCGGGCATCGGCGTCGGCATGGCGTTCAGTCTCAAGTCCAAAAAGCTGACGGGCTTTTCCGCCGCCGTCGCAGGCACGGTCGGCGCGAACATAACCAACATATTCGCGCTGTCGGGCGTTAATATTTACGGCGCGTCCGCCAACCCGAGCATAACCATAGGCGATCCCGTCGGCGCGTACGTTGGCGCGGTGTTCGCCATAGAAATAGCCGATCTCGTAGAGGGCAAGACCCCCGTCGACATAATAGTCGTTCCGCTCACGGCGATAGTGTGCGGCACGCTCGGCGCGATCGCGCTCGGCATACCGTTCGGAATACTCTTTGCGCTCATCGGCAAGGGCGTGTCCATGGCGATAGCATGGGAACCTATCTCGTTCGGAATATTGGTATCCGTGCTGATGGGCTTATTCCTCACCCTGCCCACTTCGAGCGCGGCGTTCGGCATAATGATATTCCGCTCGCCGCTCATAGACACGCCCGAACTGCAGCACGCGGCGGCTATAGGCGCGGCGGCGGCGTGCGCGGGCTGCTGCGCGCACATGGTCGGCTTTGCCGTGGCGAGCTTCAGAGAAAACCGCTGGAGCGGACTTGTATCCCAAGGCATAGGCACAAGCATGCTGCAAATCCCCAACCTCGGAAAAAACCCGCTTATACTCATTCCCGCCGTGGCGGCGTCCGCAGTAGTCGGTCCGCTCGCGTCTGCCGCGTTCGGCATAATGTGCGACGCTACGGGCGCGGGCATGGGAACTGCGGGGCTTGTCGGCGTGATACAGACGTTCATAACGTCCATAAACAACGGTCTATCGTGGTGGTACGTGCTCATAGCAGTGCTCGTTTGTTATATAATAGTGCCGGCAGGCGTCGCGCTCGGCGTGTCCGAGCTCATGCGCAAGTACAAAAAGATCAAGCTCGGCGACATGAAAATATAGCCGCACTCACCCTATCCTATGCGCGCGGCAAGCGCACGAAAAAACAGCGGTTCGCGCTGCGTATTCAACTTGATTTAATATTCGACCGACTGAGAAAAACAAAACAGCGGTCTCGACGTTACGATCGAGCCGCTGTTTTATTTTCTATCTTCTTACCGCGCCGTTGTCGCACTTATTACCCCAAGAGTCTATCAACTCGTCGTCGCGGTATACGCAAATGATCTCGCAGTGGTTTGCGCACTTGCCGCACTCGAACCCGCGCGTTTTGAATTGAACGTCGGCGGTATTAAACGAGAACGGTCGTTCGCGCCCGCTTTTTCTCGCAAGCACCGCAACGCCGTACGCGCCCATAAGGTGTCCGTTTTCGTCAACGGTTACTTCGCAGCCGACTGCGTTCTCGAACGCTTTTTTAACGCCTACGTTTTTGCTCACGCCGCCCTGAAACACTATCGGCGCGCAAATGCGCTTGCCCTTGCCGATGTTGTTTAGGTAGTTGGTTACGACCGCTTTGCACAGTCCGGCTATTATATCCTCTTTTTTATGCCCGATCTGCGCTTTATGCACAAGATCGCTTTCCGCGAAAACCGTACAGCGCGCCGCGATATTGGTAGGGTTCTTGCTCGTGAGCGCGATCTCGCCGAAGTCCTCTACGGAAACGCCCAGCCGATTCGCCTGCGACGAAAGGAACGAGCCTGTGCCCGCCGCGCAGAGCGTGTTCATGGCGTAATCTATAACGTAGCCGTTTTCCAAAATAATAATTTTGGAATCCTGTCCGCCTATCTCGAATATGGTCCGAACGTCGGGGTGAACGGTGGTAGTGCCTATCGCGTGCGCCGTTATCTCGTTTTTAACTACGGTCGCGCCCGTCATTACGCCTATGAGCTTGCGCGCGCTGCCCGTTGTTCCTACGGCTACAACCTCGGCTTTGGTGCCGACTTGCTTTTCGAGCGCTTTGAGCAAACGCTTGACCGCGCCCATGGGATCGCCCTCTGTCCATAAATATTCTTTGGCGATTATGTTATTGTCACCGTCGATGACCACGCCCTTTGTGGAGATCGAGCCTATGTCTATACCCAAATAACCTTTCATGATTGACCTCTATTTGTTTTTTCTCGCCTCTACCATATCGTAGAACGCCTCGAGCCGCGTCCGCACGCCCGTTTCGCTCGTTTGCGAATCGAAACTGAAATGCAAAACGGGAATGTTGAAATCTTTGCTCACGTTGTCGAGTATGGGCATAGCGTCGATCTCGGGCGTGCACCCGAACGATTTTACTTGTATTATCCCGTCGCAACCCATCTTGGCAAACTTGATCGCCTCGGCGATCGTGCTGTTCGCAGTCGCGCCGATATTGAACTTTGCGTACTTTTCGGCGATCTTGCATTTTTTCTTGCCCGTTTTGTGTATGACGGACGTTGTGAAATTCATTTCTCTGTGTACTTCCATGCCGAACTTGGCAAGCTCTTTTTCCATGAAATAATTGGAGAACGGCTCTTGCACGGTATAGTAATCGCCCACCATACCCACCTTGCTTATCTTGGCGGGCTTGTTCGTTTCGATGTCGGCGAGCTTTTTGCGGTACGTCTTAGTCAACACCGCAAACTCTTTGCCGTTCGCAACGTTCTCGAGCTTGTTCAAATACTCCTTATACGTTGCGTCGAACTCGCCGTCGTTCACCTCGAAACCTACGTTACGGCGTATATAGTCCTCGAATTTATCGAGCGCCTGCACTATTGCTATGGTCACGGGCGCGGCGGCGGCGATCTTTACTATAGACATTTCGGGATTGATTATTTTGAAATGCTCGAATACCGATTTCGGAGAACGCCAATTGACTTCCGCCATATCGAAAAACTCGAATTTATAGCCCATGTCGCGAAGTATGCGCGCGTTAAGCTCGCCGTAATAATTAAGTCTGCATGCGCCGTAAATCTGCATAAGACAGTTCGCGCCGAGTTCCAGCGCCTCTATGTAACAGCCCATGCAGTACTTGAACGGCGCGCATACATAATCGGGGCTGTGCCTGCTGCCCAGCTCTATCGTCTTTTTAGTTATGGGCGGAGGGATCATGTAACTGACCTCGAAACCCTTTTCAAACAAGTACTTGAACGCATACGCATAGTTCGCAATATGCGGAAACGTCGCCACTATTTCGGATTTGTTCATTGGCGTTCCCTCTTCATTTTGATTATGTCGGCAAAGCTTTCGAGCCGCGTTTCCATGCCCGCCGTGCCGTCCTGCGAGTCGACGGTCAGCGTTATGATCGGCTTGTCGCCGTAATGCCGAACTATGTACTCGTTGACCATGCTGTCCGTGCCGCAAGGGAAAGTCGTCAAAAGGACAATGCCGTCAACCTTGTCTTTATACAGTTCGATCGCGCCCAAAAGATGCCGGTTGTACGCCCAAGGCATTGTCGTAGTCACTGCCTTCGACGCGCCGATACATTCCGATTCGTCGAAGTACTCGGCGAATATAGGTTCGCAGCCGAGCGATTTTATGGTTTCGACAACGGGCGCGCCGACATACCTGTCGCCCAAGTTGTACGAGTGCGCCACGAGCATTATCTTGAGTTTTTGCGATTCCTCGAGTATGCGCATTTGGTTTTGCTCGCGGAACATCTCGTAATACTTCTGCGCCTGCTTTGCCATCATGTACGCATACTTGCGCTGCGCGCGCCCAACGTGCAAGAACTTCGCCATTTTGTATACGGCTTTGCGCTCGCGATAGACCTTTTTGTCGTAAACGTTGTAATACAGCAGTTTTACCGCCTTCTCTCTGAACGTGTTGCTTACAAGATCGGTCTGCGCCAAAAACTTAGTGCACATGCTGTATCCGCGCCAAAACGCAACGCGCGGAACAAACACGTAATCGCATTTATCGATCAACCAATCGACGTGCCCTATCAAAAGCTTTGTCGGCAAGCACGTCTCGTCAATGGAGAGATTCTCTCCGCGCGTAAGTATTTCCCTGTTTGTTTCGGGACTGATTATGTAGTCTGCCCCTATCTCGTCGAAAAAGGTCGTCCAAAACTTCTCGTTCTTGAAATACAGCAGCGCCCGAGGTATACCTATCTTCATACTCACTCCCCGAAAAACGCAACCGCTATCGCGCCCGGACCGACGTGCGTGCCTATGGTGCTGCCTATCGCAAACACGGGCAAACTGTCGACTCTGCCCTTCCACAGCCTTTCGCTGTCGCCTATATACTTAACGAGCAGTTTGTCGTCAAGCCCCGTAAAGCCGAGCGCGTACGGCATATCGAAGTTAATGCCGCCGCACTTTTCCACGAGCTGCGCGAGCAGATTGTTTCCGCGCTTGCTCCCCAATGCTTTGCCCACAAGCTTGACCTCGCCGTCGGCTATGCATACAACGGGTTTTATCGACAACAGCTCGCCTGCAAACGCAGTCGCCGCGGAAATGCGTCCGCCCATTTTCAAATAGTGCAAAGTGTCGAGCAACGCAAGCACTTGCATCTTGTTCTTATTTTCGTTAAGCAGCCGCTCTGCGTCATCTATGCCGTGATCGCGAATAAGCCGCAATGCGTACATGCACAATATCCGCTCGCCTATGCACGCGCTGAGACTGTCCACCACGCGCACGCGCGTTCCGAACTTTTTGGCTGCCGCCGCCGCGCTGACGTACGTGCCCGACAGCTTCGACGAAATGGTAATCGCCAAAACCTCGTCCGCATCCTTTAGCAGTTCGTCGAACCGTTCCGCCCAACAAAACTCGTTTATCTGGCTCGTCTGCGGCAAAGCGTCGCTCTCTATTAGCTTCTCGTAAAACTCGCGATGCGTTATGTCCACTCCGTCCGAAAATTCCTCTTCGCCGAACCTGACGCGCATCGATATAAGCGATACTCCGAGGCTCTCCGCCTCCGATTGCGTTATGTCGGACGCCGAATCCACAACTATTTTGATCATTATCTTTCCCTGAAAAATAAATTGTTGATATATCAACAAAACTATAGTATACCATCGACGCGTAAATGTCAACCGAATCACACATATTCTCACAAAACAAAAACGGTCCTATCGGTATAGAACCGTCCGTGCGCTGCGGGCGCGATCGCGCAAGCCAAAAAAGCTACTCTCGCATTACCCGATCCGCCATTTGTCGCCGAAATCTATTTCTTTCACGTCGTCGGGCACGAAGATATTTATTTCGTCGTCTATGGGCGCGTCCGATATTTTATCGACGGGGATCATAAAGTAGCGCGCAGTGCCGTCCGCGAGCACGTTACCGTCACTATCCATTATAGCGCACTTTGCCGTGTACGCGCGCGAGAGCATTTCGGTTATAACGCCCTTGCCTATAAGCCGAACGCCGTACGGCACCGGCTTTCTGTATTTTACGGACAGGTCTATAGTGACCGCGATCTTATCCGGTCGGGTCACCCATAACGCGCGGCCGGCAAGCTCGTCTATCATCGTCGAGATCATGCCTCCGTGCACTCTGTCGGGATAGCTTTGGTGCTCGGGCAAGAACGTAAACAGTCCGCCGACCGATCCGTCCTCCATATTATAGAAACTCGCTTTCACTCCGAACTTGTTGTTGATGCCGCATATCAAGCACATATTGGAATTATTCTGTTTGGAAACTACTTTCATGATTGCGCCCTGCCGTCTTTTATTTATAATATACGATTATACACCAGCGGCGGAAAATTGTCAAACGACCGAAAGCCGTCGGCACGGAACAAACAATTGACAATTACCGTATTTTCGTATATAATGCAAAGTATTGACAACGGCGTTGATATTTCGTTTACGGCAAATTTGCTTTGGGCAAGTTTGTTTTCTTAAATCCAACCCGAAAAAATTCGCATAAAGGATCGATATGAAAATCAAAGGCGCAGCCGCAATATGCAAATGCCTGCTCGAGCAAGGAGTCGATACCGTGTTCGGCTACCCCGGCGGGCAGATTATAGACCTGTTCGACGCACTGTATCTCGAAAAGGGCATTACGCAATACCTCACCTCGCACGAGCAAGGCGCGGCTCACGCCGCCGAAGGCTACGCAAAATCGACGGGCAGGGTCGGCGTGGTAATAGCAACTTCGGGTCCGGGAGCGACCAATCTCGTCACGGGTATAGCCGACGCGTATCTCGACAGCGTGCCGATCGTCGCGATCACGGGTAACGTGCCCGTACCGCTCTTGGGCAGAGACAGCTTTCAGGAAGTGGACATCGCCGGCATAACCATGCCTATCACCAAGCATAATTTCATCGTAAAAAACCCCGACGATTTGTGCGACGCCATACGCAAGGCGTTCCATATCGCGCGGTCGGACCGCCCCGGTCCCGTACTCGTAGACGTACCGAAAAACGTTCAGCAAGCGCTCGTCGAGTACGTCAAAAAGCCCGTTGCCGAACCGCACCGTCCGCCCATGCAAGCGGACGTCACCGACGCGCTGCGGCTTATAAACGAATCGAAACGCCCCGTTATCTACGCGGGCGGCGGCTGTATCGCATCGGGCGCGAGCGCCGAACTTGCGGCTTTTGCAAAGCGGCTCAACGCGCCCGTAGCAACCACGGTCATGGGGCTTACCGCTATAGACACCGACAGCCCGTACAGCGCGGGGCTTATAGGCATGCACGGTCACGCGTCGGTCGCCGCGCTGTTTGCCAAAGCCGATCTCGTCATAGCCGTTGGCGCGCGCTTTTCCGACCGCGTAGCGGGCAACCGCACCGAGTTTTGCAAAAACGCAAAAATACTGCATATCGACATCGATGCGTCGGAGATAAACAAAAACGTCAAGTCGCACGCGCATATTCGCGGCGACGTAAAACAAGTGCTCAAGCTGTTGAATCTCGAGATCGAACAAAAACGCGACGCTTTCATGCTCGATCTCAACGCCGAACTGAAACAAAAACGCCCCTTGCCGCCCTGCCGCGGCGCGCTGTCGCCAAGAACGGTCATAGACTGCGTGTCCGACGCCGCGCCCGACGCGGTGATAGCGACCGACGTCGGGCAGCATCAAATGTGGGTCGCTCAAGGTTACCGTTTTCGCAAACCGCGCAGTTTCCTCACGAGCGGCGGATTGGGCACGATGGGCTTCGGCATGGGCGCGGCTATAGGCGGCGCATTGGGCACGGGCAAGCGCGCGATACTCTTTACGGGCGACGGTTCGTTCCACATGAACCTCAACGAGCTTGCGACCGCAACGCGCTATAACATACCGCTTACCGTGTTCGTGTTCGACAACCGCACGCTCGGCATGGTGCGGCAGTGGCAAACCCTGTTCTACGGCAAACGCTATTCGTCTACCGACCTCGACGGAAACAAGACCGACTTCGTTAAAGTTGCGGAAGCATTCGGCGCAAAAGGATTCAAGCTCGCGCGCAACGAGGACGCGCCGAGAGTGATAGCCGACGCGCTCGGCTTCGACGGCGTTGCGGTAGTGGACTGCGCTATCTTAAAAGACGAGTTCGTACTTCCGATGATCCCGCCGGGAAAGACGATGAACGACATAATAACAGAAATCGAGGATAAAAATGAATAACGACAGACATATAATATCCGCGCTCGTAACCAACGAGAGCGGCGTGCTCACGCGCATATCCGGACTGTTCGCGCGGCGTTGCTACAATATAGATTCGCTCACCACCTGCGCCACCGAACATCCCGAATACTCGCGCATGACGATCGTGGTGCGCGGCGACGAGAACGACATAAAACAGATCGTATTACAGCTCGGCAAATTGCCCGATTGCCGCATGACGGGCGAATTGAGCGTAAACCGCGCCGTACTGCGCGAACTACTCTTGATAAAAGTCCAAGCAGATCCCGAAAAACGCGCCGAAATAGAAACGGTGTGCAGAACGTACGAGGCAAAGATAGTCGATCTTTCGCCGGAATCCATGGTGGCGGAGCTTACGGGCAAACCGAGCAAGATAGACGGGTTCGTCGAAGTGATGAAAGCGTATAATATCCTCGAACTGTCGCGCACGGGACTGACCGCCGTCGAGCGCGGCGGAAGCGTGCTCAACAGCGAGGAAAATAAGACCGAAACCGTATAGAACAAAATGCTGTAAATATAAGTAATTATGAAAATTTTTTCTTCAAGATTAAAAGAATTGCGCATCCAAGCCGGATATACGCAACAACAAATAGCGGACAAGCTCCACGTACGCCAACAATCATATGCGCGATACGAATTGGGTACCGGCGAACCGAATTTGGATATGCTTGTGAAAATATCGCAGATATTTGAAGTAAGCGTCGACTATATGCTCGGAATAATCGATTATTGAAATAATAAATTTTCTAATCTTTTTCTAATGTTGTATACACTTTAATTTAATATTGATAATATAAAATCGTAGTGTAATCAACCTTTGGAGGTAATCATGAGAAGAGAACGTAAATTAGACCAATTTTTATCCGTAATAGTATTGTTGCTTTACGCGGTAGTCATAACCATAAAATGGATAATGGCGTATCAGTCCGTGCCCGACGGCGCGATAATGGCTGTAAACATCATCGGCACGATCATACAATGCCTCGTTATCTTGGTCGTGTTGTACAACGCGCTCGGCTTTACGGGCAATTGGATACTGAAAATAGTGTTCATTGCAATCGCGCTGTTCCTCATAGCTACGTCGATCGCGGGTCAATTCCCCGTAGTCCGCGACGCTTTTATAGGACACAATATCCCGCTTATATTCTAAAATAGGCGAAAAATGCAGTAATAAAGAGGTATATCCGCACGGATTACCTCTTTTTTTCGTGCTAAAAATTGACAAAGCGATCGCATTGTGTTAGAATATATAAAGAAAGAAATAACCTACAAGGAAGCGATATGTCACAAGAATTGCGTACAAACATCGAAAAAGCGCCGCAACGCGCACTGCTCAAAGCTTTGGGGCTTACCGACGAGGAGATCGCAAAGCCGCTCATCGCCATAGTGTCGGCAAAGTCCGAAATAGTTCCCGGTCACATGCACCTCGACGCGATAACCGACGCCGTAAAGGCCGGCGTATACGCGGGCGGATGCACGCCCGTAGTAATTCCGAGCATAGGCGTTTGCGACGGTCTTGCCATGGGTCACAACGGCATGCGCTACTCCCTGCCCTCGCGCGAGCTTATCGCCGACGGCGTGGAAACGATGCTGTGCGGACACGCGTTCGACGGCGCGGTATTCGTGCCCAATTGCGATAAGATAGTACCCGGCATGCTCATGGGCGCGGCGCGCGTAAATATCCCTTCGATCTTCGTATCGGGCGGACCCATGGAAAGCGGCATATTCAAAGGCAAGCGCGTAGGTCTGTCGTCCATGTTCGAGGGCGTAGGCGCGGTCAAAAAAGGCGATATGAGCCGTGCGGAGCTTGACGAGCTGGAATGCGTCGCCTGCCCCGGCTGCGGCAGCTGCTGCGGCATGTACACCGCAAACTCGATAAACTGTCTGTGCGAAGCGCTCGGCATGGCGCTGCCTTACAACGGCACCGCCCTCGCCACCTCGAGCGAACGCATACGCCTTGCAAAAAAAGCGGGGCTTTCCGTATGCAGTCTCGTGCGCGAAGCGATAACGCCGCGTATGATAATGACCAAGCGCGCCTTTACAAACGCGCTCACGCTCGACATGGCGCTCGGCGCGTCCACTAACACGGTTCTGCACCTTTTCGCGATAGCCGCGGAATGCAATATTCAGCTCACGCTCGACAACGTGCAAGCCGTTTCCGACGCTACGCCAACGCTGTGTAAGCTCTCGCCGTCCACCGACGTCGATATGCAACAGCTCCACCTCGCGGGCGGCGTGCCGGCGGTGCTGCACGAGCTTGCCAAAAACAATCTCATAGACGGCTCGGCGCAGACCGTTCACGGCTGCGCGCTCGCGGACGATTACGAGCACGCGCACGTCAAGGACGAGCGCGTCATACGCAAGATAAACGATCCGATCTCCCCCGTCGGCGGTATCGCCGTACTCAAAGGCACGCTCGCCGAGGGCGGCGCGCTCGTCAAGCGTTCCGCCGTCGATAAAGACATGCTCACGTTCACGGGCAAAGCCAAGTGCTTCAATTGCGAAGAGGACGCGGTGGTCGCCATATACGACGGCAAGATCAAAAAAGGCGACGTCGTGGTCATTCGCTACGAAGGACCTGCGGGCGGACCGGGCATGCGCGAAATGCTCTCGCCCACTTCCGCGCTCGTAGGCATGGGTCTCGATAAGGACGTTGCGCTCGTCACCGACGGCAGATTTTCGGGCGCGACGCGCGGCGCGGCGATAGGGCACGTATGCCCCGAGGCGGCGGAGGGCGGCAAGATCGCGCTCGTTGCCGACGGCGACACCATAAAAATAGACATTCCAAACGGGCGCATAAACCTCGACGTTCCCGCAAAAATGCTCGAGGCGCGGCGCAAAAAACTCCGCCCGCACGACACCGACGTCGGCGGCTGGCTGTTGCGGTATCAAAACCTCGTTACATCCGCATCGACGGGCGCGGTACTGAAAAAGAAGTTTTAGCCCGATTTACTTATAATTGAGATTATTTGGTACGCAGAAAATGCTCGCCAAAGAACCGAACTATTGCTACGTATTTATCGAAGAACACAACTGACCGATTATTCTACTTAATAAAAACACCCGTCTCGTTCGTTTTTTGTCATTCTGAGCCATCGGCGAAGAAAGCCCTTAATGCGGCGCAGCCGCCCCATAATTCTAAATTCTTAATTATTATGACACTTTCACAAAAAATTTTAAGCGCGCATTGCGGCGGCAGCGCGGTTGCTCCGTCGCAAATGATAATGGCGGACGTCGACTTGTCGCTCGGCAACGATGTAACAAGCCCCGTCGCGATCAAGGCGTTTTCGGAATCGGGCGGCAAAGCCGTACACGATCCCGAAAAGGTCGCGATAGTGCTCGATCATTTCGCGCCGAACAAAGACATCGAAAGTGCGCGGCAGTGCGCGGCGTGCCGAGCGTTCGCCGCAGAGCAAGGCATAAAAAACTTTTTCGACGTAGGGCAAATGGGTATCGAGCATGCGCTCCTACCCGAAAAAGGTCTCGCCCTTCCCGAAATGCTCATAGTCGGCGCGGACTCGCACACGTGCACATACGGCGCGCTCGGCTGTTTCTCCACGGGCGTAGGCTCGACAGACCTCGCATATTCGCTCAAAACGGGAAAACTGTGGTTCAGAGTTCCGCAAGCAATAAAAGTTACGCTCAAGGGCAATCTCCCGCCAAACGTGTCGGGCAAAGACGTAATACTCAATCTTATCGGCAAAATCGGCGTGTCCGGCGCACGCTATGCGTCGCTCGAATTTTTCGGCAACGTGTCGGCGCTGTCGATGGACGACCGTTTCACCGTGTGCAACATGGCGATCGAGGCGGGCGCGAAAAACGGCATATTTCCCGTTGACGACGTAACTCTCGAATACGTAAAATCCCGCACGAATAAAAAATTTGAAAAAACCGATACGAGCGACATACGCGCCGACGAATACGAACGCGAGATCATCATCGACTTAAGCAAGCTCAAGCCCACGATCGCACGTCCGCACCTGCCCGAAAACACGGTCACGCTGGACGAGATTGCAAAGGAAAAGATAAAGATAGACCAAGCGGTCATAGGCTCGTGCACAAACGGCAGGCTGTCCGACATAAAGGCGGCATACGAAGTTATAAAAGGCAAAAAAATCGCGCGCGGCGTGCGTTGCATAGTGATACCCGCCACTCAAGAAGTATACTTGCAAGCGCTGCGGCTCGGCTATATCGAAGCGCTTATAGAAGCGGGCGCGGCTGTATCCACGCCGACGTGCGGACCGTGTCTCGGCGGGCATATGGGCATACTGTCGGACGGCGAAGTCGCGATTGCGACTACGAACCGCAATTTCATAGGCAGAATGGGCAGCAAAACATCAAAAATATACCTCGCCTCGCCTTACAGCGCGGCGCGGGCGGCTATATCGGGATATATCGGGTGAACATGAAAAACGGAAAAGCATACACATTCGGCGACAATATCGATACCGACGCGATAATCGCGGCGCGGTATCTCAACGTGTCAGACTTCGACAAGCTCAAAGCGCACTGCATGGAAGACATCGACGACGGGTTCGCCGCCGCCGTCAAATGCGGCGACTATATCGTAGCGGGCGAAAACTTCGGCTGCGGAAGCTCGCGCGAGCATGCGCCGGCGGTAATAAAGGCTTGCGGCGTGTCCGCAGTGATAGCAAAAAGCTTCGCGCGCATATTCTACCGCAACGCCATCAACATAGGCTTACCTATCGTGGAATGCGCGGACGCGGCAAACGACGCGCGAAACGGCGACGTTATTTCAGTAGATACCGAGCGCGGAACCGTCAACAACGAAACGCTCGGCAAAACTTATTCTTTCCCGCCATATCCCGCCGAGATAGCGCAAATAATAAAGCGCGGCGGACTGCTAAAATAGCCACACTTCGGCGCACCGCGCGCCGACATATAAAAAGGAGAAAATATGGAATACACAATCGTACTTTTGCCCGGCGACGGCGTAGGACCGGAAGTGCTCGACGCGGCGGCGTCCGTGCTCGACGCTATCGAACGAAAATTCGGACACAACTTCAATCTTAAATTCATGCCCATCGGCGGCGACGCTCTCGATAAAACGGGCGTACCCCTGCCCAAAGAAACTCTCGACGCGTGCAAAGGCGCGAACGCCGTGCTATTGGGCGCAGTCGGCGGTCCGAAGTGGGACGGGTTCAAACCGCATCTCCGCCCCGAAAAAGCACTGCTCACTCTGCGCGCGGAACTCGGACTGTTCGCCAATCTCCGCCCCGCAATACTGCATAAAGAGCTAATCGGCGCAAGTCCTCTGCGCCCCGACATAGCCAAAGCGGGCGTGGACATCATGATAGTGCGCGAACTGACCGGCGGCATATACTTCGGCGAGCACGGCTATCGCGACGGCGCATACGGTCAGGAAGCGTTCGACACCGAAAAATACTCGATCAACGAGATAGAGCGTATCGCAAAGATCGCGTTCGACCTTGCAAGCTCGCGCAAAAAGAAACTTACGAGCGTGGACAAAGCGAACGTGCTCGAAACAAGCAGGCTTTGGCGCGCGACAGTAGACCGCACCGCCGCGGCATTCCCCGACGTTAAAGTCGAGCATATGCTCGTGGACAATTGCGCAATGCAGCTCGTGAAAGACCCGTCGCAATTCGATGTTTTGCTCACGAACAACATGTTCGGCGATATACTGTCCGACGAAGCGGCGGCGATAACGGGATCTATCGGCATGCTGCCTTCAAGCTCGCTCGGCAGCGGCGCGGCGCTGTACGAGCC
>CAJUNM010000041.1 GCA_910587805.1 uncultured Christensenellaceae bacterium
ACTCATTCACAAGTAATTTAACTTTTTATCTGTCCAACTTTTGGGGTCCATAGCATTAACGCCATGCCTAAACCTTTTTATTTGCGTTTTATTATATTCCCTATGGGAATTACCGTAACCGATGGGATTTTTTATTATGTAGATTTGACATTATGCCCAAATATAATTCCACGCGGTGTTAGGGATAACTTGCGTCAGTATTCCGTCGAGCGAGTATCCGTCCGTTGTGTTTGACAGCCCCTTGCTGCGGAGTTTTGGTACATTGTCCGCGGGGTCGGTATAAACTTCGGTGTTGCGCAGTTCGGCGAACAATTGAACGTTGATCGTGCATGCGCCGCTGTTTACGAGCGAAGTAGATATTGCCGCATTGGATATGTAATTATCGAGGATATTATCGTCGCCGTCGTTTTTGCCCGTGATCGACACATTGAGATCGCCGAGCATGTTCGAGTCGGGGGATTCGGCAAGTTCGGAAAGTCCGACCGTGACGGAGTGCGTGCCGTCTGTGTACGTATAACCCTTGAACGCCGTAGCGATAGTAGGCGCGGGGTCTGCGCCCGTCGACGGGGAAGATACGGAATTTGCGATCTGTTCTTGCAGATCAACGCTTACAAACGTGAAGTCGCGGCTCAGCGGCAGCATGTAGAATACAAACTCGTAGAGGAATCTGCTCATGCCTTCGTTCGATGACATCATATTGCCGAGTTGATCGACCGTGTATGCTACGTTGACTTCGCGCGTCGCCCATTTCTTTGTTCCGATCCAAGTCTTTGTGTAGTACCACTCCAAGCCTTTAACGTATATAACGTTGTCGTAGAAGTACAGTCTTGTAGTGCCGTTGGGCAGAACCTTAGCGCCCGCCGCCGTGCAGTCTTGGAACACCAATTCGACTGCCGCCGCCGTTTTATATCTCGGATTTGAGCCTTCGCCTTGATCGATTATGCGCACTTTTGCATTGTAGCGTATGTCGATCGTATCGTTGATGATCTTTATAAGGCTCAATTTGAGCGCGATCTTGTTGGATGCGGTCGCATTGTTTGCGTCGCCTATGTCGAACTCGAGCAAGTTTGCCGTATTCATAACGTCGAACAGCAAGTGTTTTATGTTGCCGAAATCGGAATACGTTCTGTTGCCTTGCGTCGTATCGTAACCGTCGGGCAGCGCAACGCTTATGTCCGCGCCCGCTTTGAATTCCATGTCGAACGTGCGGAGCAGGTTGGTGTTTACGTCAAGTCCGTCTACCGATATGCGGTCGAGTACTGTTTTTTCGCCTTGCTTGCTCTGCGCTATCGTTACGTACGACGTGCCTTCGGTCTGTGTTGCCAAGCGGTTATCGATAACGGCTTGCAGCTTTGTTTTGCCTTCGACAACGTTGCCGTCAGCATCGAGCACGTTTCCGCTGTTGAACCTTACCGAACCGACGATCATATTGTACAGTTCCGCGCCCGATCCGCCCGTACTTACGGGCGTGTCATCGTCGTTGCTCGAGAACATGCCTATTACGGTCTTGAGTTTTTCCATTGCCGAGTTGAGCAAGTCGGTTATGCGTTCGCGGCTGTTTATCAACTCCGACACGTCGCCGGCGTTTTGGACAAGCCCCCAAGCGGTCTTTACGTCCGCAAGCGCGCTTTTGCCGCTGTCTACAGCGTTCGCCAATGCGTTAAGCATTGTGCGCAGATCGTCTATGCCGGATATATCCATCGACTCGAAAACTTTTTTATCGAGCTTGAGCCTGTAATCGCCGAGCAGCATTTCCACCGTGTCGTCGTTTACGCCTATGATGTCCATCGCCGCCGCGAGAATTTGCATTATCGACGTGTAATCGAGTTTGATACGTTCGCCGTGTCCGCTCTTTTGCTCGTAATAATCGAGATACACGATACCGTCGGGGTAGGCGTCGTTGTTTATTACGTACAGATCGAGCTCGAGCGGTGCGCTGTTTTTGAGCGAGCTTATATCGAGAAGAATGTGTGCCTCGAGATTGAACTTATAGCTTGTTTCCGTTTCGCCCGATTCGTTGACCGTCTCTTTTTTGACGAACTTGACTTTGACAGCGGATTCGCCGTTCTTTTCGGTCACTCTGATATGTTTGTCTACGACCTTGTTACCGTTTTGATCGCGCAGCGGCTTGTCTCTGCCTGCATCGTCCTTGACGGGTATCATGTTGCCTTGACCGTCGTCTTGCATTTCTATGGCGAATATGTCGTAATCGAACGTGAACGAACTTACTTCAAACGCTATGTTCCCGTCCTTATCGGTGGTCGTCACGGTGTTGATCGCATTATGTATGACGTCTGCGAAGTCCATTATCGAAACGTATTCGTTTGCATTGACGGGCGCGGTTACCGCAAGCGAGTTTTCGGAGAAACGTATTCCCGCCGTCAGACCTATGAACATCGAACCGATGTTTACGCCCGCCGATACGCTTTCGAGTCTGTCGCTTTCGATATTAGGTGTGATGTTGAGCGTAACGCCGAGCAAAGACGCCGACAGCGTATGCTTGCCGCCGTTAGTGCTTATTCGCAGTGCGTTGAGCAATGTCAGAAGTACGCTGTCGCTGCCCGCGCCGTTTACGCCGTCGAACAGGGTAGGGATGAGATCGGCGGAATTTTCGGTTTCGAGCAAACGGTTGATAGCATCGGTCACGGGGCTTATGCCTTCGGGCAGATACCCTTCGGCAAGCCCGAACAGTTTTTTAAGCTCGTTGTTGAGGTATTCGGGCAAGTACGACGAGATGACTTCGTACAGCCTTAACCCGTCGTTTACCGTGTCGAAATACAGCATGATTTCGCCCGTTTTGACGTACAGCACGCCGTCGGCGAGAGATATGTATATTTTTTCCGCGTTTTCGGAGCTTGCGAACAAAGTGATGCTGCCTTCCAAACGCAACGGCTTTTCGAGTGCGATCTTGAGCGAACCTGCTATATCGAACTGGCTGTTTTGATCGTCGAGCGTGTAAGCCGAAATGTCGAGCTCGAGCGTTTTCGCGGTTTTTGCTTGCTCTGCGAGCGCGCGTATCGGCTTAACGTAGTCGATAAACTCGACGGCGTTTATATAATCGCGTTGAGGTATCGTTACCGTTTGCGCGTCGATGCTTGTCAGCGTTACGTCGGCGACGCGTGTCGCGACAAGACTGCCGCTTTCGTCCGCGGTCATTACATCTACGCCGAGAGCGCGTATCGCGCCGTTATCGAGTGTTACGGAAATTTTCGCATTAAGCTTTTTTCCGAGCGCGGAAACGTTAGCCGTGACGCCGCCGAACACGTTGTTTGCGGTATCGAACTCGAGCGTGAATGCGGCGTCAAGCCCGACGTTTGCAAGATCGGCATCGAGTGCAAACCCGTTTGCCGTGCGTATCGCGCGCATCTCGGCGTTCTCGAGCATGGCTATATCGAACATGAGCTCAACCGCCGTTTCGATTTGCGACAGATCGACGTCCGGCATTGCCGATTTGAGTTTGGCAAGCATTTCGTCGAGCTCGGGCTTCGTTGCGCCGACTTTTACGGCGGCATTGTTTGCCAATGTAAGGTAGACTGCGTTGTCTTTGAAGTATATGTCTGCGGGTACGTCGCCGATGAGCAGCGCCGCATGCATCGCTATGCCGCTTTCGTCGAACGCTATCGCAACGTCTCCGCCGACTTGTATGCCGTTGAGTTCGGACGAAACGTGCAGCGAAAGTCCTTTTGCGTCGAGCAGCGGCGCGATTGATTTGAATACCGTGACGAGCGACGAGGCTTGTATGTAGTCGCTCGTATCGGTCGGTTCGGATATATCCGCTTGCGCCGCGACGTTTGCGAGCGAGAGTTTAACGAACTTGCCGTTTACTGTCGCGGTTATTTTGATAACGCCGAGATCGGTCGCCGCTTCAACGCGCGCCGAAACGTCGTTGTACGAAATATCCGCAACGAGCACGTCGCCGTCGAGCGTTACCGATTTGATCGCGCCGAGCGCGGCATCTATGATGCTCGATATGTCGATATTGCCGAGATCGCCCGACAGCAGCGCGTCGAGCATAGGCTTGATATTTTCCGGAACATACTTGTCGAGCGCTTGAGCGAGTGCGTTCGCGTCGTCAAGTCCGCCTGTAAGTTTCGCGCCGTATTTTTGCCCGTCAAGCTCGATATACGCGGTTTTGCCGACGATCGTTACGATGAGCGGCAGGGTAGGCTCGGTGAGCTTGAGTTTTATATTGTTTTTGTCGGAGAAATCGAGTTGCAGTTTTGCAGTATATGCTCTGCCGTCGAGTTCCACGCCTATGTCCGCGCTCAATGCTCCGCTCTTTGCGAGGTTGGATGCGGCTTGCAAAACGGGCATAAGCTCGTTTGCGTCGATATATTCGCCGTCGACCGATACCGCGCGCAGTTCGGAAGGCGATACGGCGATGTCCGCGTTGAGAGCTACGGACATGCCGCCCGCCGCCGCGCCTATCGAAATGCGTATGCGGTATGTGTTTTCCGATTTGGCAATCGATATGCTGCCGGGCACGGTTGCGAGCTTAAGCCCGATATCGAGACCGTTTTCCGTCACGTCGAGCGACTGTATTATGTTGAGCCAATTAGCTACGGTAGTCGGTTTAATCGCATCGATAAAACCGAGCGCGCTCTCGGGCAGCTCGAAGCCCGTGATGTTTTTGATCGTGGCGATCAGCGCGTCAAGCTCGTTTGCTTGTGCGCGCAGTTTTATGTTGCCGAGTTCCGCATACACCGCGCCGTACGCGTACTTTACGGTAGGCATAATGCCGTTGCAGTTTACGGCAAGCTCCGCACTAAGCCCGTCGGGAGCTTTGAGATTGACTATGCCGTTCATGCCGACGTTGAGATCGACGGGAGCTTTATCCTTGCCCGTGACAATGTTTACGGACGCCGAGCCGGACACGGTCAGCGCGTCGGCGGACATGAACCCGAGCAGCTCGGGTATAAGGTCGAGCACCCCGTCGAGACTTTTATAGTTAGGTCCGACGGCGGGGAAAGATACGCGGTCGAGCGGTTTTGCGCTGAGCGCGATACGCGTTTGTCCGAGCGTTACGTCGCCTTCGATGCGGACGAGCGTCATTTTTTCGTCGTCTATGTACAGCTTGGCGTCGACTGTCACTGCGCTTGCGCCTTCGCCGAGAGTGAAGGGCAGATGTACGCACGCCGTACCGTTGTTGACCGTAACGGAACTGCCGCCGAGTATTGCGGAAAGCGCATCGGGTCCCAATAACCCGTTTATATCGGGCAGCCCGCCGCCGAACAGCGCTTTTATGCGTTCGTCTTGCATGAGCGCTGCGGCTTTTTCTATCGATACGTAACCTTTTATATCGTTGAGAGTGACATATACTTTGTCTCCGGCATACTCTATGTAGGTATTTCCGTAAGCTACGCGGACGTTCGTTGTTTTTAGATCTGCGGAAAGCTTGATATTCTTGAGCGAAACGTCGTCGATCAAAACGTCGGCGGCGAGATCGAGCGTGCGCTCGCCGTTCAGGTACGGGTCGAAAACCTCCATGAGATAATCGGAGGCTTCTTTCTCGACCGTTATAGGTCCGTCGTTATTAGCGGAAAATTGCGAGCGGAAAAACTCTTGTTCGGGAACTTCGCCTATCTCGTTGATGCTCGAGAACGTTTCGGTAAACGTGCCGGTGCAAGAGAGCGCGCCGAGCATTTTGATTTCTATGTCGTAACTTTCGGTGGTGGTAACGGAAACGGGGTAGAAGTTTTCGTCGATCTTGATCACAAGCTCGACGAACAGAAACACGGGATGGCTCAACGCGCCGCCGAGCGATTTTACTTCGTTGCGGTAGTATTTAGACGCGCTCGTGGGATCGAGCGTGATAGTAAAAGTGTAGTAACCGTCGTCGCCGCGCACGAGGTTTTGCGGATTGTCGCAAGCAAGCTCTCCGGCATTGGGGTCGTTTTCGTCGACTTCCGCATCATCGCTTTCGCCGTCGGCGTCGCGCGCATCGGCGGAGATCGCGGAAACCGCAGTCTGTGCGTTGTTGTCGCGTATGGCGAGTATGGTTTTGGGCGTTATAACGTACTTGCTCAGCTCGTTAGGAAACGCGCCGTAGTTTTGATAGTATTCGTCGACGGTCCAAGGCACTACCCGATCGGAATAGACGGGGAGATTGTTCTTAACGCCCGTGGACGGACGGTACAGTATGTGCGAGCCTTCTATGTAGCGTTGGTTGGCGGTCTTTTTCGCTGCCGACAGCGACACCGCTTCCTGAAACATCACGTCGCCGTGGATAACTCTGGTGTTTATAACGTTTTGGTCGTATTTCAAGCCCATGCCGATCTCGGCGGAACAACTGCCCTGAGTGTCGCCGCGGAAAAACTCGGCTTTGTAAATGTTTTGCGCCGTAAACCGCAACGCGCTCAATGCGTCGTAGTCCTCGGGCGTGCCGCTTTCGGGCGCATCGGCATAGGTGACTATGCGCGCGCCGTCGGGCGTGTAAACGTTGCCGTCGCTCACGAAACCGGACGAATATCCCGTTACCACCGAGACCGTCAATATTGAGCATAGAATAAATATAATAATCAAGCGCCGCTTTGTGATCGCGGACTTGTGTTTCATTAAAGATCGCATGTTGTCTTCCTTTTATGTCGAATGACATAAAAATTATATCATATAATAAGGTTGCATGTCAAGAGTATTCATACATTTATATGCGATTGTGTTGAAATTTAACTGTTTTCTAATGAAAAAACGGCTCAAAATGCTGAAAATTGTCGAAATATGTCGCGTTTGACGCGAGGATTTTCGGGCGATGCGGAATTTTATTGTTTACAGACGCAAAAAAGGTTGACAAACGCGGCGGTATATCGTATAATATTGTAGATTGATGCGGGGTGGAGCAGTTAGGTAGCTCGTCGGGCTCATAACCCGAAGGTCGCGAGGTTCAAGTCCCGCCCCCGCTACCAAAAATCGGCAAGATCTTTCGATCTTGCCGATTTTAACTATTCACCGTTAGTTTTTCATTCTTCACTGTTCATCGAAGCATGCGCCGATTTTCGGAGTGAAGAAGTAAGAGTGAAAAGCGAATAATCAGTCGGTTTGATAAAGCCCCTATATTTTGTAATAGATACGGCTGCCGACTATAAGTAGCTTGCCGAAATATAAAACACAAACCCCCGAACAAGTCGATCTTGCTCGGGGGTTGATGTTTTATTGTGACATTATTCCGAACGCAACGCTTCGACGGGGTCTTTCTTTGCGGCAAGGCTTGCCGGAATCAGCCCCGATATAAGCGTGAGTATTATGCTTATGGCTATCATGAGCAGTGCATAGTACCAAGGCAGCATGGCTATCGTGTATATTCCGAAAAGCGTGCCTATCACGAGATTGATTATTCCCGATATGGCGTATGTGACGGCTATGCCCAATACGCCCGAGATTCCGCCGATAATAAACGTTTCGGCGTTGAACAGGGCGGACACGTCGCGTTTTCTGCCGCCGAGACTGCGAATGACGCCTATCTCTTTGATGCGTTCTATGACCGACACGTACGTTATTATCGCTATCATTACGGTCGAGACCACGAGCGACAGCGCCGTAAACGCAATAAGCGCGCTCGTCACTATGTTGATCATGGTGTTTATCATCGTGATCACTATGGCGAGATTGTCGGTATAAGTGACCTTCGAGCGATAGACTTCTTTGTCTCCGTTTTCGTCGGTTTTATACTTGGGCACGGTAATGGTTTCGCCGTTATACGTGAAAGTCAGATCGTCGTCGCTGTTCCATTGCGATAGGTAATCGGTGACGTTATCCTTTATGTCGAAGTCGATCGGGTAGACGCGTATCGAGTAAGGAATGAGACGAGACGTTTTATATTCGCCCGCGGCGTTTGTCTTTATCGCGCCGCCGAGTTCGCGCAATGTGAGCGGGCAAGCGTCGAACATTCCCGCGCTGTCCGTGTTCGGCATCATGGAGTCCATCATGGCGCCCATGCTCGACTTTGTGCCCAAGTACGCTTCCTCGCTGTATGTCGAACCCTCGAAGTAGTAATCGTACTTGTACGTGATGCCGGCTTTGATCGTCAGGTAGGTATCCGTGCCGGGGATATTGACGGTGCTCGTCATACCGGGGTATCTGTCGTTGTACGGATAGCCGTTGGCTTCGTATATATTGACTTTTTTCGGCGGCGTGTTCGGATCGTCGTCATGATCGTGATCGTACGAATTATCGGCGAGCTTTTTCACCACAGCCGAATCTTTGTTTATGTCAATTATCTCTTCGGCGAGCGCCGCGGTGTAGTAAAAACCGCTCCTCAAGCTGCCGTACATTATGTCCTTTTTGGGACGGAGTATCGCCGTCACTTTCAGCTGCTTGCCGCCTTGCCATGCGGGATCGGAGACGGGTTTGTACTTGAACGGCACAAAAGCCTCGGTAGGCGCAAGCGATTTGTTCGCCTCGAACACCGTGTCGTTCGGATACCACGTGAACGTTTTGCCGAGAAGTTCGTCGTAATCGAAACTGTCCTTTTTCAGTTCGGGATCGAACCGCGGATTTTCAACGGGTTTGCCGTTTTTGCGATCGTTTTCCTCGACGGCTTCGTACACGTTGTTAAAGAATATGTTTTGCGGATAGTAGCCGTACTGTGCGAGCATGAGATCGGCAAGCTCGGTGTCCGAGTTTACCACTATCATTACTTCGTCGGCATTTTTGGCTATGCGGCTTTGCGAGCCGTCGGGCAGTGTGCCCGAAAGTATGTCGTACTGCGAGAGTATAAACCCGTCGTTGTCGGGCGCTTGCTCGAACGACGACGACACGAGCGGCAAATATGTGGCGTATTGTCGGTAATCCTCGAGCTTGTCGAGCATCGACATATACGTTTGCGTTGCCGCCGAGATCGACATGTTTTTTATAACGGGTTCGCCGCTTTCGTCCTCGAACGTGTAGTCGGTGTATAGGTTGTTGGAAAGATTGATGCCGTAATCGGTAACTATTGCGGCATAATACTCGCTCGGCATCGCCTTGACGAACTTGACGTATTCCTCGGTTATGTCGTTTGAGACCATGAAGTTTTCCATGCCGCTGCTGCGCTCTACGAGGAATTTGAGAATTTTGTCGACGTTTACTTTTCCGTCTTCGACGGCGTCTTTTACCGCGCCGAACTGCATGCCCATATCCGCCATATTCATGAACGAGCTGAGATCGAGCGCACTTTCGCTAATCGTTACGGGGTTGCCCGACAACATATCGTCTTGCATGCTGCGTATGTAGTTTTGTACGCCGCTCGACACCGCGAGTACCGTCGCAACGCCTATTATGCCGATCGAGCCGGCAAAGCAAACAAGCAACGTGCGCTTTATCTTTGACCAAAGATTGCGCGCGGATAGTTTGAACGCCGACGCAAACGACAGTTTGGCTTTTTTCGACGTGTCCTTTGCTTTTTCGGTTTTGGGCGTATCGCTCTCGGTCGGGCGTTCGCCTGTATCATTTTCGACTTGCGCACGCTCGTCGGCAGGCTGTGCGCTTTCGGCGTTATCGAGTGTTTCGGGCGATTCTTTTGTTAGTCCCGTGTCGTCGAAAGGATCGGAATCGGACTGAACTTCGCCGTCGAGCAGTCTGATTATGCGCGTCGAATATTTTTCCGCAAGCTCGGGATTGTGCGTTACCATGATAACGAGACATTCTTTGGCGATCTCTTGTATCAAATCCATTATCTGCACGGAAGTTACCGTGTCGAGTGCGCCCGTCGGCTCGTCGGCAAGCAGAATCTCGGGTTCGTTCACGAGCGCGCGGGCTATTGCGACGCGCTGGCATTGTCCGCCCGAGAGCTGATTGGGCTTTTTGCCGTACAGCCCCGCAAGCCCTACGCGGTCGAGCGCATCGTGCGCGCGCTTGATCCGCTCCGCTTTGCTAACGCCCGAAATGGTGAGCGCAAGCTCGACGTTTTCCGAAATGGTTTGGTGCGGGATCAGGTTGTAGCTTTGAAAAATAAAGCCTATGCGGTGATTGCGGTACGTATCCCAATCGCGGTCGTTGTAGTTTTTTGTGCTGATGTTGTCTATGTACAGCTCGCCGTCGGTGTAGTGGTCTAATCCGCCGATTATGTTGAGCAGCGTCGTTTTTCCGCAGCCGCTCGGTCCGAGTATGGAAACGAACTCGCTCTTGCGGAATGAAATATCCACGCCCTTGAGCGCGTGAACAACCGTGTCGCCCGACTTATAGTCTTTTGTTATCGATCGAAGTTTAAGCAATGCGTGCCTCCTGATATATGTCGATAATATTTTCCGATTATATATATTATAAATGTTTGGGAAAAATAAAGCAATAAAACGCGCGCTTATGCAACATTAGAAAAACATTAAAATTAGAAATCTCAACCTTATAAAACAAAACAAGCGCGTTAAGCGCTTGTTCTAATATTATTTTATCAATCGAAGTCTTTGGTGAAGTTGCCGTTCTCGAAAACCTTAACCGTTTTTCCGTCGCGGGTTTCGGCGGTTATTTGCAGGTCTTTTGTGCCGATCATAAAGTCTACGTGCACGTCGGAGTCGTTTATTCCGCGTTTGATCAGCTCGGCTTTGCTCATATCCTCTCCGCCTTTTATGCAAGTGGGGTAGGCTTGACCGATTGCGAAGTGGCAGCTTGCGTTCTCGTCGAAAAGCGTTTCGTAGAACAGCGTGTGCAGTTTGCTTATCGGCGAGTCGTACGGTACAAGCGCGATCTCGCCGAGGCTTCTCGAGCCGTCGTCCGTTTCGATTATGCCTTTGAGCACGTCCTTATTGGTTTTTGCGTCGAAGTCGACTATTCTGCCGTGCTCGAGCTTGAGCGTAATATCCTCGATGATCTTGCCGTGATAGCATAACGGCATCGACGCTTTGATCACGCCGTCGATGTTGTTGCAGTCGGGCGCGGAGAAAACTTCCTCGGTCGGCATATTCGCATTGAACGATACGCCGTTGCAGCTTTCCGATCCGCCCGCGAACACATAGTTTTCGGGCATGCCGACGGTAACGTTTGTTCCGAGCTTGTTTTTGAAGGTGAAACTCTTTACGTTTGCCGCGTTGAGTTTGTCGCAGCGCGAGTGCAAGCGTTCGGCGTGCGCCTTCCATTCGGCGATAGGGTCGTCATTATCGACGCGCGTCGTTTTGGCGATGTACTTGCCGAGTTTTTTTAAGGCGTCGTGCTCGTCGAGGTCGGGGAACATGAGTTTGGCCCAATCGGGATGGGGATAGGCGATTATCGACCATTTGATCTTAGACGCCATCGCTTTGTCGTAGTACGGCTTTAGTCCTTGCATGTCCGCTCTGCGCGACGCGGTTATCTTGCTCGCGTCTGTATGCTCGAGCGCATTGGGGTCTTCGCAAATGATATTTATAACGCATCCGTCGACTTCCGCAAAATAATTGCGTTCGTCGTAAACGAATTTCGGCTTGTGCGTGAGCGTTTCCACGGTTTGATATTCGTAGTTCAGCTTGTCGAGTTCGCCGTCTCTGTACAGCACGTGCACGCGGCTCGCTCCGCGCTCGTATGCGCGCTTGGCTACTTCGCGCGTAAGTTCCGTAGCGTAAACCGAGCTTATGATATACACTTGTTCGCCTTTTTGAACGTTTACGCCCGATTCGACTGCCGCCGCGGCGAGGTTTTTGATAAGTTTTTTGTGCATGATATTCTTTCTCCTATTTTTCCGTTATTTATATTTTGTATTTTATACGATTTTTGATTATTTGATCGATACGACAGCGGGGAAGTTTTCCACCGTCAACTTGTACACCGCTTCGCAGCCGAGATCGGGGTATGCTACAAGCTCGCACGCTTTTACGCAGTCTTGATACAGCGCGGCTGCGCCGCCGATCGCGGATAGATATACAGCGCCGTGCGCTTTTATCGCGTCGATCACGGCTTGGTTCCGCACGCCTTTGCCTATCATTACGGTAACGCCGTTTTCGATAAGCATAGGCGCGTATTTGTCCATGCGTCCGCTCGTTGTCGGACCGCAACTGCCTATAACGCGACCTTTCGGCGCGGGCGTCGGACCGCAATAGTAGATCGCGGCGTTTTTCAGATCGAACGGGAGTTTGCTTCCGCTTGCCAACGCTTCGGCAATGCGCTTGTGCGCTTGATCCCGCGCCGTGTAAACAGCGCCGCTTAAATATACGAGCGTATTCGGCTCGAGCGCGCTTATGCGCTCGAAGTCGGCGGGCAGATTGAAAATAATTTCGTCGTTAATGTTCATATCAAAAAACCAGCGTGCCGTGGCGTAGACTGTGACATTGCAAATTGACCGCAACGGGCAGCATGCCTATGTGCGTGGGCTTTACTTCTATGTGCGCGTCGAGCGCGGTATGCGCGCCGCCGAACGCCGCGATCCCTATGCCGAGATCGTTTACTTTTTGCAAAATTTCGGTTTCGAGCTCGGCTATATCCGCGCGATCGTGTCTGATCCCGATGGGGCGCAGCAGCGCGCGCTTGGAGAGCGAACACGCCGTTTCGGTCACGCCGCCTATGCCCACGCCGATCACAAGCGGAGGACAGGCGTTCGCGCCGCCCGATCTCACCGCATCGACTACGGCGTTCACTATTCCGTCTTTCCCGTCGGCAGGCGTGAGCATGTACAGTTTGCTCATGTTTTCGCTGCCCGCGCCTTTGGCGAGAAACGATATTTCGAGTTTATCGCGCATGTCGCCGCCGACAAGTTCGGTCTCTATAACGGCGGGCGCGTTGTTGCCGGTGTTTATTCGAGTGATGGGGTCGGCGACCGATTTGCGCGCGGAAGCGTACGCGCTTATAACGGCGCGTTCGACGGCGTCCGCAAGTCCGCGGCAGCAAACTTCGTCGCCGAGCTTGATCATAACGAGCGCTTGACCCGTATCTTGACAGCAATATACGCCGTTGCGTTCGGCGATCGCGTTGTTCTTTGCGATAAGCCGCGCGGCGGCTTGAGGAAGCGGCGCGTCCGTCACGCTCTCGAGTATATCGGTAACGGCGCGGTCGGGTACTTTGAGACAATCGTCAATGAGCTTGACAAGCTCGGCTTCGATTATTTTGCTGTCGATGGTTCGCATATATTGATTATATCATAAATCCGACCGCATTACAACAATATTTCGCTTGATTTTGCATTCGCTTTACTGTATAATATAAACATTGAGGTCGATTCCCCGTATGAGTTTGAAAATATGCTGTTTCGCGTCCGGATCGAAGGGTAATTGCACCTATATTTCGGACGGAGAGACCGACATCGTAATAGATCTCGGCATTTCGGCGGCGCGCGCCGAAGCGTGCATGAGGGTGCTCGGCGTAAACCCCGACACCGTGCATATTTTCGTTACGCATTCGCATTCCGATCACGTTGCGGGGCTGAAGGTGTTTTGCAAAAAGCACCCGCAGGCGACCGTGCATTGTCAGAGCGAGTGTACTCTTTCGGTTATGCAAGCCGCCGGTGCGACGCCGTGCACAGATTCGCGTAACGTCAGGCTCGGCAAGCTAGACATAACGGCTTTGCCCGTGCCGCACGATGTGCCGTGTTTCGGGTACGTGGTGCAAAGCGGCGGGG
>CAJUNM010000042.1 GCA_910587805.1 uncultured Christensenellaceae bacterium
CTCATTCTCAAGCAATTTAGTTATTTTTTTCGTCCAACTTTTGGGGTTCATAGCAAAATGAAAAACAGCGCACATAATATATCTTTTCTTTCGTCTCGCTTTTTATTATTACTACCTCTCCCGCCTTCGTTCCTCGGACACCCTCTCCAAAGGAGAGGGCTTTTATAAGGTATTATCTCGACCTTTCGTTATTATCCCGTATTTATTCTATCTTATCTATTATCTTTCCTCGCGCTGTTTGTTAGCGAACAGCAGATTTATATTAAACACGTTATTTTCGGCGTTTATCGACAGATCGCCGCCGTACTTGCCGCAGATGTATTTTACGCTCTGCATACCGTAGCCGTGATAGTTTTTATCGTGCTTGGTAGTGACGGGCAAGCCGTTTTCAAACCGCATCGGGTGCTCGTAAAAATTGCAGACGTTTACGGACACCATAGAGTTCACTTCGCGCACTTTGAGCGAGATGACGCGCTTCTTTTCGTCGAGCGGCAACACCGCTTCCACGGCGTTGTCTATGAGATTGCCGAAAAGCGAGTATATATCGTCCTCACGCATGAACTTTAAGCTTTCACCGTTCGCTATACACGATATCTTGATCCCGTTTTTGTTGCACGAGAGCAGTTTTTCGGTTATTATAACGTCGAGCGCATCGTTGCCCGTATGCAATGCCGAATCATATATGGAAATGAGATTTTCTATCTCTTTGACCGATTCCTCGCTCAGTGCACTGCGGCTGCCGATAGTGCGCACTTGATGTTTGAGATCGTGGCACTTCATATTTATGAGCGCGATGTTTTCTTTGGACGCGGCGTACTGTTCGCGCTCGTGCCGACGCAAAAGATTGACGGTATGCAGAGTGCTTTGCAGCTTATAGCGTCTGCTTACCTCGAACATCAAGAGCAGCACCACTATGCAACTGACGATATTATACACGCCCACTATCGTCGCAACGATCTTTATGTTTAACGGCGCGATATAGTATACAACCACGGCGTTTAAGATTATATCTATCGCAAACAGCAGTATCGCAAACACGAAAATATAAATATTGGAGATTTTGAGCTTTTCGCCGCGCTCCACTCGCGAAGCAAGCAGTACCGTTGCCGAAAAGTAAACAACCAAATATATACAACCGTAAATCACACCCACGAACGGATTGGGAAAGACGGTAAACTCGCCGCTGCCGTAAAAACCCATAGCCGATCCGCCGAAAAAGAGCTGCGCTATATTATATCCCTCGTACGCTATATGTTGAACGGTATACGCAGCTATAGTGCAATACAATATTTTAATAAAGCTCTCCTTGAACAATACGACGCAGCCGAGCATCGTGAACAGGAATATACAAAAGAACATGAACGAAATGTACAATGCGTTTTGAACGGGCACGGGAAACAGCCACGAAAAAACGAACGCCGCGCCGAGTACGAGCGGCAGTCTGAGCCAAAACAGCTTTCTTCGTTCGAGCTTGCACGTGAATAATACTTCCGCTACGACAAGTTCTATGACGAACAGGAACGATTTGTAAAATTCCAATTGCGTCATAATCGATCATCCCCCGCCGCTGCCGAGATAGTCGTTGAGCGTGCGCATAAACTCTTTGCGCTTTGAAAAACTTATTTGCAGTTTGTTTCCGTCCACGTCCACGCACTGACCGTCCACGCCGTTCACGTAACGCAGATTTACGAGATAGCAATTATTGCACTTGCAAAAACCGTTGTTTGCGAGCTTTTGCTCAAGCTCGCGCAGAGTATAAGTTGTGGCAAAATCGCCTTCGGTAGTATGGTAAACGAGCTTATGCCCCGTGACCTCGGCATACTTGATACTTTTAGACGACAGCACCTTTACCGTATGCCCGACGTTTATTTTGATGCGCACGTCGCTTTCCTTTTTTATGCGCTCGAGCGCACGATCGAGTTTCATGGAAAAATCGTATAACGACACAGGCTTTACGATGTAATCGAAAGCGTTTACTTCGTACCCCTCGACGGCAAACTGCGCCATGTTCGTCACGAAAACAAGCGTGACCGATTTGTCCGCGGCGCGAAGCCTGCGCGCGGCGTCTATGCCGTTCATATTCGGCATGTCTATATCCATAAGTACGAGATCGTAGTTCGCCTTGTATTCGTTCAAAAAATCGATAGAACCCGCATAATCGAATATACGAAACTTCTCGCCCTTTACTCGGGTGTACTCGTCAAAATACCCCTTGAGCGAATCACGCATTTCTTTTTCATCATCGACAATGGCTACGTTTATCATAATATCATTATAACACAGAAATCGGTATATTTGTCAATAAAAATCGCTTACACTTTCTACATAAAACTTGATTTTTTACGACTGCGACGCGAGTATGCGCCTGAGGTATTGACCCGTTTTGCTCTCGGCGCACTTTGCGACCTGCTCGGGCGTGCCGCTCGCTACGATCATGCCGCCGTCGTCGCCGCCGTTAGGTCCGAGATCGATTATATGATCGGCGCATTTGATAACGTCGAGATTATGTTCTATCACGATAACGGTATTGCCGTTGTCCACGAGCCGCGAAAGTATATCTATGAGCCGCTCCACGTCCGCCGAGTGCAAGCCCGTAGTCGGCTCGTCGAGCACGTACAGCGTGTTATGCGTAGACACCTTACCGAGTTCGGTGGCGAGCTTGACGCGCTGCGCCTCGCCGCCCGAAAGCGTCGTTGCGGGCTGTCCGAGCTTTATATAACCCAGCCCTACGTCCAACAGCGTACCGAGCTTTCTTTTAAGCGACGGTATATTCTTAAAGAATTCGTACGCTTCCTCTATGGTCATGTCGAGTACGTCGGCGATCGACTTGTCGTTATATTTCACCTGCAACGTTTCGCGGTTGAAACGCTTGCCGTGGCACACGTCGCAAGGCACGTACACATCGGGCAAGAAATTCATCTCGATGCGGATTATGCCGTCACCCTCGCAGTTTTCGCAACGTCCGCCGCGAACGTTGAACGAGAATCTGCCCGAATTATACCCGCGCTCGCGCGCGGCGGGAAGCTCTGCAAACAGATCGCGAATGATAGACATCGCGCCCGTATACGTGGCTGGATTGGAACGCGGCGTTCTGCCTATAGGGCTTTGATCGATATTTATCACCTTGTCTATCTTGTCAAGCCCGTCTATCCCGTCGTTTGCTCCCACGCGCTGCTTGACGGTGTTAAACATATTCGCCGCAGCCGGATAAAGCGTTTGATTGACGAGCGAGCTTTTGCCGCTGCCGCTCACGCCCGTTACGGCGGTAAACACGCCGAGCGGGAATTTAACGTCCACCGAACGCAGATTGTTTTCGCGCGCGCCGCGCACCGTTATATAACTGTCCGCAAGCCTGCGTTCGCTCGGAACGTTTATTTTGCGCTCGCCCGACAAGAACTTGCCCGTGACCGTGCCGGCTTTGATAATTTCTTCGACAGTACCTTGAGCAACGACGTTTCCGCCGTTAGTGCCGGCGCCCTCGCCTATATCCACTATGTGATCGGCTGCGCGCATTGTGTCCTCGTCATGCTCGACGACTATAAGCGTATTACCGAGATCGCGCAAATTTTTGAGCGTGGCTATCAATTTTTCGTTGTCGCATTGGTGCAGACCTATGCTCGGCTCGTCGAGTATATACAGAACGCCCGAAAGCCCCGAACCGATCTGCGTGGCAAGCCGAATGCGCTGCGCCTCGCCGCCCGAAAGACTGACCGCGCTGCGCGACAAAGTAAGATAATCAAGCCCTACGTTTATCAGGAAATCGAGCCGCGCTCTTATCTCTTTGAGCACACGCTCGGCAATCATCGCTTTCGACGGCGACAGTTCGAGCGCATCGAAAAACGCATACAGTTTTTTAACGGGCAGTCTGCATAGCTCGTCTATATTCTTGCCGCCCACACGCACTGCGAGCGCTTCTTTTTTCAGACGCTTGCCGCCGCAATCGGGGCACGGCTGAGAGTTGGTGAAACGCTGTATCTTCCAACGGACTCCGTCGCTCGTAGTTTCCGACAAACGACGCTCCAAGTAGTTCACTACCCCCTCGTACGTGACGCGTTCGGTGTGATGATAATGTCCCGTAACGTATTCTATCACGATCTGTTCGTCGTTGGAATACAGTATAAGATCTTGTATCTTTTTATCCAATTTCCTAAACGGCGTATCGAGCTTGAATTTATACTTGCGCGAGAGCGAGGCAAAGCACTGCTCGAAGAACTGAGAGCGTTCAAGCCCGCCGTCGTTTATGAGATCGTTAAGCGTCGCGTCGCCGAAAAACAGCAGATCGGGGTCGACCTTGGTCAAAAATCCCAAACCGCCGCACGTCGGACATGCGCCCCAAGGCGAGTTGAACGAAAACAGCCGCGGCTCGACTTCCGAAAGCGAAAGCCCGCAATTTCCGCACGTGTATTGGGTGTTGAAAAGTATTTCCCGATCGTCGTAATACGCAATTACAAGCCCGTCGGAAAGCTTGATCGCCGTTTCCACCGAGTCCGTCAAACGCTGTTGTATATCGTCGTCGATAACAAGTCTGTCTATTACTACCGAAATATCGTGTTTGGAATTTTTATCGAGTTTTATCTGCTCGTCGAGCGTGTAAATAATACCGTCGACGCGCACGCGCGAATAACCGGATTTTTTGAAGTCGTCGAACATTTTTACATACTCGCCCTTTTTGCCGCGCACAACGGGCGAAATGATCATGACTCGACTGTCACGCGGCAGTTCCATGATCTTGTCGACTATCTCGTCTACGGTCTGCTGATGTATCTCCGACCCGCAATCGGGGCAAAACACGTCGCCTACGCGCGCAAACAGCAATCGCATATAGTCGTATATTTCCGTTACCGTACCTACCGTGGAGCGCGGGTTTCTGCCCGTAGTCTTTTGGTCGATCGATATTGCGGGAGAAAGCCCGTCGATGCTGTCGACGTCGGGCTTGTCCATTTGCCCCAAGAACTGCCGCGCATACGACGAGAGCGATTCAACGTATCTGCGCTGCCCTTCGGCAAAGATCGTATCGAATGCGAGCGATGTTTTGCCGCTGCCCGATAATCCCGTAAAAACAATGAGCTTATCCTTAGGGATCGTCAAATTGACGTTTTTGAGATTGTGCGCACGCGCGCCTTTGATCACTATTTCGTTTTTCTTATCGTTCATCGTATAATACTATCCTTTGTCGTTCTTTCTGTTTTTACTTGCGTTTTTTTGCATATTACGCTGTAGATCTTTAAGCTCGGCTATCTTATCGCGGTAAGAGATCGCCGACTCGAAGTCGAGATCGCGGCTCGCCGCATTCATGAGCGATCGCAGTCTGTCGAGTTCTTTCGTTATGTCTTTGAGTTCTACTCGCGAGTTTTTATGCGTTATCTCTATCGTGTTCTTTATCGGCTTTATTATAGTTTGCGGAGTGATGCCGTGCTCGGCGTTGTAATTCAACTGAAGTTCGCGCCGACGTTGAGTCTCGTCCATAGCGCGACGCATAGAACCTGTCACCGTGTCCGCGTACATTATGACGCGGCTTTTGCTGTTTCGCGCCGCGCGGCCTATCGTCTGTATGAGCGACGTTTCCGAGCGCAAAAAGCCTTCCTTATCCGCGTCGAGAATGGCGACGAGCTGAACCTCGGGAATATCGAGTCCTTCGCGCAAAAGGTTTATACCGACCAAAACGTCGAAATCGCCGCGACGCAGCGAATTGATTATGGTGACGCGTTCCATTGTGTCTATATCGCTGTGAAGATATTTTACTTTTGTGCCTTGTTCCGCCAAATAATCGGTAAGGCTTTCCGCCATCCGCTTTGTGAGCGTGGTTACGAGTATGCGTCCGCCGTCCGTAACCGTCGATTTTATCTCGGTAAGCAAGTCGTCGATCTGACCTTTTGTGGGACGCACCGTGACGGGCGGATCGACAAGCCCCGTCGGGCGTAAAATCTGCGACGTGAATTTACCGCCCGTAAGTTCAAGCTCGTAGCTTGCGGGCGTAGCCGACACGTACACGGTTTGACCTATTCTCGCGCGGAACTCGTCGAACTTAAGCGGACGGTTATCGTATGCGGCGGGAAGTCTGAACCCGTAATCGACGAGCGCGGTCTTGCGCGACAGATCGCCGCGGTACATTGCGCGTATTTGCGGTATTGTCATGTGACTTTCGTCGATGAACAAAACGAAATCGTGCGGAAAATAGTCGAGCAGAGTGAACGGCGGTTCGCCCGTCTTGCGCCCGTCGAAGTATCGCGAGTAGTTTTCGATACCGGAACAATAGCCGATCTCTTTCATCATTTCCACGTCGTACCGCACGCGCTCGCCTATGCGCTGCGCCTCGATGAGCTTGTTATTATTCGTAAAATACTCGACTTGAGTTTGTCTGTCTTTTTCTATTTGCTCGATCGCACCGAGCATTTTCCCGTGTTCCACGGCATAATGGCTTGCGGGAAAAATCGCCGCATGGTCGAGCCGCGAAACGATATTTCCCGACACTATGTCGAACTCGCACACCCCGTCTATTTCGTTGCCGAAAAACTCGACGCGTATGCCGTGTTCGGACATGCTCGCGGGAAAAATGTCCACGGTATCGCCGCGCACTCTGAAATTGGTACGTTCGGGCGCGAGGTCGTTGCGTTTATAGTTTATATCGGTAAGCCGCGCTATAAGCGCCTCGCGGCTCGTTTTATCCCCGGGACGCACGGACAGCGCGAGCCTATAATACTCCTCGGGCGCGCCCAATCCGTATATGCACGATACCGACGCCACAACTATCGTGTCGCGCCGCTCGTGAAGCGAACACGTTGCGCTGTGACGCAGTTTGTCTATTTCGTCGTTTATGGCGAGGTCCTTTTCTATATAAGTATCGGTCGACGGTAAGTATGCCTCGGGCTGATAATAGTCGTAATAACTTACGAAAAACTCGACGCGATTTTCGGGGAAAAATTCGCGGAACTCGTTGCAAAGCTGCGCGGCGAGCGTTTTGTTATGCGCCAAAACGAGCGCGGGACGCTGCACGCGCTCTATGATATTAGCCATCGTAAAAGTTTTGCCGCTGCCCGTTACGCCTTTCAATACCTGCGCCGCAAGCCCGTCTTCCAAACCGTTGACTATCTCATCTATCGCCTCCGGCTGATCGCCCGTCGGCTTATATTTGCTGTGTAGCTTGAATTTCATGGCGTAATATTATATCACGACGGCGACGCGAATGTCAATAAAATAAGCCGTGCCGCATCGCAATTTCCGCAACATGAAATTACGCTATCTTTGAAACGGCAAAAAGTCCTCCGCGTCCGTCTTGTCGTATAAAAAATCTTTGCCGAGCAACGACGCGCGGCGAACTATGTTTCCGTACTTTTTATTGAGCATATCCAACGTATCGTCGAGCCGTTCGAGTTTTTCGTTGCGAACGTTGTCGTCGAGAAACGATATTTGCACGGGCGTATCCACCGTTTCGAGCTTGCTCACCGCGACCGTGACCGTGCGCATAGGATCGCCGTTCCAATTATCGCAAAACACTTTGAGCGCACACTCCGCGATCTCGTCTGACGAGTATGTCGGCATAGGCAAATGACGCTGTCGCACGATCGAAAACAGCGCGCTGTCGCGCATGCCGACGGACACGAGACTGCCGCGCACGCCCTGTTTGCGCATGCGCGCCGCGACTTTTTCGCTCAAACAGAAAATGAGATCGCGAGCGTCGCTCACGTTTTCTATATCGCGCACCGCCGTCATACCGTGGCCTATGGACTTGATCTCTCGAGCTTTCACCGCCTCGCGCACAGGCTCGTTATCTTCGCCGCTCGCGTAGCGTTTGAGCATCAATCCGTTCACGCCGAAATTGTTTTTGAGCATTTTTCCGTCGGCGCGCGCGAGATCGCCGATGGTAGTGATATTAAGCTTTTGCAGCTTGTCAAACGTTTTACGCCCGACCATCAACATTTCGCTCGCCTTTAATCCCCAAAGCTTTTCTTTGAAGTTTTTTCGAGTTACCACTGTCGTCGCGTCGGGCTTTTTCAAATCCGAGCCGAGCTTTGCGAACACCTTGTTAAAGCTCACCCCGACCGAACACGTAAGCCCGCTCTCGCGCTTTACTCGCTCGCGAATTTTATTCGCTATCGTCTCGCCGTTGCCGAAAAGCCGCTGCGAGCCAGTGACGTCCAGCCAGCACTCGTCCGCGCCGAACGGTTCTACCATATCGGTAAAATCGTTATAAAGCTCGAACATCTGCTTTGAATATGTCATATACAGCTCGAAATGCGGCGGCACTACTACCAAATCGGGCGCTTTCCGCTTTGCCTGCCAAATCACGTCGCCCGTCTTAATCCCCGCTTTTTTGGCTATCTCGTTTTTTGCAAGCACTACGCCGTGCCGTAAACTCGGATCGCCGCAAACGGCGAGCGGAACGCCCTTCCACTCGTCGTGACTGACGCACTCCGCGCTCGCGTAAAAATTATTCAGATCGCAATGAAGTATTACTCTATCAGACATTGTAAATCGAGTTGTATACCCGTTCCACCTGTTCTTCCGACGAAAATCCTATAGAACCGCCGTCGTGCTGTATCTTGAGCGCGGCAAACACTTGAGCGCGGTCGAGCGCGTCCACTGCGCCGTATTTTCCGTAATAATGCAAAAATGCGGCGAACAGTGCGTCGCCTGCGCCGACGGTGTTGAGCACTCCGCCAAGCCCCGCGGCTTTGCGATAAGCGATCTTGTCGGTCTTGCGCTCGTACAAGATCGCGCCTTCGTCGCCCATGCCCATTACTATTATTTCCGAATCGTACTCGTTTTTAAGCGCGGTAATAAATTCGCGCGGCGATACGGTAATATCCTCGTCGCTTAAAAACAGTATGTCCGCATATTTCATGAAATCCTTGTTGAACTCGTCGCGTATGTTGTTTATGGCATGCACGTCCGTAGCTATGCGCTTACCTGCCGCTTTGACAATGGGCAAAAGCGCGCGATTGAAATTGATGTTGCACAGCGCGCAAAGCTCCGCATCCGCTATAGCGGGCATTACGGCGGCGGGATCGAGAGTTTGATCCTGAACGTTTTTAAGATCGCAATACATCTGCCGTCTGCCGCGCTCGCCCGACTCGTACAAAACCACCGACACCGGCGTGGTATCGACCGCGTCGAATATGTATTTACGGCTTACGCCCGCCTCGTCGAGCGCCTCGTATATGCGCTTGGATTCGGCGTCCTTACCGACTATCGACGCAAAGCGCACCTCGTCGCCGAGCGTGCGTGCCGCCGAACCGATGTTATACCCTACGCCCGATACGGTCGACTTGATGCCGAAAAACGGATAGTCTACCGGATAGTACGTCACGGGAAACGATCTGATTCGCAAATACGTTTCGATATTGATAAGTCCCGATACAAAAAGTTTCATGTTTTTTCTCTCTTTGCATTTTTTCACACGAAACAATAAACCGATTGTCATCGATTTCCGTTTGGTGTAGAGCAAGCTATAAAAGTAAGTCACGTTTATTATACACCACCGTATTGCGTTTGTCAACAATTAAACCGATCAAACGCGGCAATACGTTATTATATACGTCGGTGATTTCGCAAAACCGAGCGCATATATTAGATGCGCGATTATACGCGCATTTGATTGACATTGCCGCGAAAAAGTTTTATTATATAGTAAAGGAAATTTCTCGGAGGAAATATGAATAAGATAGAACCCAACAAGCTTTTCAAAGACGCGCCGCAGCAGACCGCTATGCGCAGAGCTACTTTTGACAGACTGAATATCCGCCCCGGCACAAACTACCGCGGCAGAACTCAAGACGAAGTATACTTCCAAAAACAAGACGGCGCATCCGTCGAGTTCGAGGTCGTACGCAGAATGGACTTCGAGCCGGAAGGCGTTTTCGAGATAACTTGCGTATATACGGTGCGCAGAGTTTTAAGCGACGAATATGCCGAAAGCGACATAGATTTCCGCGAAATGCTGCGCACGTACGAGGCTAAAGATATTAACATGCTTTGCGGCAACGTATTTTCCATGATGTCGCTCGTAATAGCCCAGCTTACGCAAGCGTCCAACAATATCCCTATGGTCTCCCCGCCCGTGTATTGCGGAGTAGCCGCAAAACAAGAATAGGCGCGCCGAAATTTGCGTAAAACCGTAAGCCCCGATTTTATCGGGGTTTTTTCATGTCGAAAATTATCGGTTTTTGTACATAACAAACCAAAAAATCAAACAAACTAAACGTATATCGGTATAAACAATCGAATTAAGGAGAAAATCTATGGAGTATGTTATCGAGGTGGACGAAGCTTTGAACGAAACGCTGACCCGCAATGCCAATAAATACAATATGTCGGTACAATCCGTTATCTTGCAAATTTTGCGTCGCTATGTTGTCGACTCGCATATAATGGAACAAGACGAGCTTTGGCAAAGCGGCATAAAGGAGTGCGCCGAAATCAACCTTGATTGGGCGAATCTGTAATTACGGCAAATACGTATCCGAAAAAATCGATCGCGATAGCGGATACGAAAGGAGAAATTTGTGTCGGTCTACAAACGCGGAGAAATATATTACGCAGACTTGAGTCCGGTTTTGGGATCGGAACAAGGCGGCGTGCGACCCGTTTTGATCATTCAAAACGACGTGGGCAACAAATACTCGCCCACCGTTATCGTTTGTGCCGTCACCAGCAAAATAACAAAAGCAAAATTGCCCACTCACGTGGAAATTCACGCAGGACAGTACGGGCTTGCAAAGGACTCCGTGGTCTTGCTCGAACAAATGCGCACGCTCGATAAACGCAGACTTAAAGCGCGCGTCGGCGAAGTAGACGAAACGGCAATGCGCAAGATAGAGCGCGCCACGCTCATCTCGCTCGGGTTCGTATAATATTCAACTTATATCGCGAATCGAAGTCGATATGTCGTAACGGTTCTTTACAGAGTAAACGTAAAATCAGCGTTTACTCTTTTTTATAAACTTTTTATTTTCAAATTTCTTTATAGTCCGCAAACCTGAGTATATCGTGCGGCGTGAGCATGGTCTGCGCGTACGAGCTGACCGCGCGCTCCGCGCCTTTGCCGTTGCGATAGCATGCGACAGCCGATGCGATAAACGGATCGAATGCGCAGCATAGCGCGGCGATACAGCCGCCGAGTACGTCGCCCGTGCCGCCTTTTGCCATAGCAGGAGTTCCCGCTATATTCAACAGCGTGCGTTCGCCGTCGGTTATTATAGTGGTAGCGGACTTTACGACCGCTACGCCGCCTATGTCGCTTGCAAGCCGTTTTGCGTTATCTATATTTGCCGTCGTGCAGGTAAGCCTAACGAACTCGCCGGCATGCGGGGTCATTACTATTTTGCACTTTGCGTTTTTAATAAACGAATACTCGCCTTTTAAGGCGTTCAACGCATCTGCGTCGAGCACGAGCGCGCCTGTGAAATTATCGCACAAATATTCTATGATAGCGCGCAGATCGGGGCATCTGCCCATGCCCATGCCTATATCTATCGCGTTTGCGGCAGAGCATATATCGGCAAGCGATTTTTCGTCGTATTTGACAAACCCGTCTGCGGTATCGGGCAAAAATTTCATCATCGCAAGCGTGCACCGCGCCGACAGCGCCACGCGGAAAATTTCAGGCATGCACACAGTGACTAACCCCGCTCCGCTCAACAACGCACCATGCGCCGCGGCTGCGGCAAGCAGAGGCGCTCCGACCATGTCGGCGCTGCCGCCTATAACGAACACTCTCCCGCTGTCGCCCTTGTGACTGTCGACACGGCGTTCGAGCGGCGCAAAATCGACGTCGGAACAGACTTTGATGCCCGATTCGATTCGCACGCCCACGTCGCATACAGTTATATTTCCGCACATACGCCGTCCCGCGCCGAGCAGCAGACCGATTTTATAACAAGAAAACGTTAAAGTTTCGTCCGCTTCGACGCATGCGCCCATGATTTCGCCCGTATCCGCATTCAAGCCCGACGGAATATCCACAGCCAGCGTAAACGCGTTTGCGGCGTTTATCCTGTTTATTACCGACGCAACCTTTCCGTCGAGCGCGCGGCTCAACCCTATACCGAACATCGCGTCGATTATAACTTCGGCGTCGTCGAAATTTTCCGCATCGAGAATTTTTATCCCGATACTGCGCGCACGATCGAGCTTGGGCTTTATCTTGACGTGCTTGTCCGTACATTCGCCTATCATATAAATTATCGGGGAAAAGCCGCGCTCGCACAGCATGACGGACGCAAGCGCGCCGTCTCCGCCGTTTCCGCCAAGCCCGCAAAACACCGCGACGCGCTGTTTAACATCGAATTTATCGGAAACGAAATCGCATATCGCACGCGACGCGCGAGTTACGAGCGTCTCGTTATCCGTGCCGGATGCTATCGCATTTGCCTCGGCTTTTACTACGTCTTCGGCTTTGAGTGCGTACATATTCCCTCACAAAATCTGCACTGCGGCAATAGCATATTCGCCGTCGTGCGATATCGAAACGTCGACGTTACATCCGGCAAAGAACGGCGCGGCGTTACCGTAAAACACGAGCCGCGGCGAACCGTCATCCGCATGCCGCACCTCGACGTCGCGCGGAGATATTGCGCCGAAGCCTTGCTTTACCGCTTTCACCGCGGCTTCTTTGGCGCAGAACATTCCCGCATAACTCTGTTCCGGCAATGCGCGCGAATCGCAATATTCGCGCTCGGCGGCGGTAAATACGCGCTCGGCAAACGCATCGCTTTCGAGCGATTTTTTTATACGCGCTATCTTTTGAATATCGACGCCTATCATATTTCGCGCACCGCATTCTCGACGGCGAGCGCGGCGACCTCTGCGCACAGCGCGGCGATAATATTGAAATCCATTTTCTTATCGCCCTTTGAAAGCGCGAACATAGTATCGCCGTCCGCATCGGTATGAACGGGACGTATGGACATCGCCAGCCCGTCGTGAGATATAGCCGCGAGCTTATTGACGTGCGTTTTATCGAGCGCGGCGTTTGTCATCACGCAACCGATCGTAGTGTTTGTACGCGGTTCCGCATGAAACGCCGCCGCAAACTGCGCGGCGAGCGTGCCGTCTACCAAGCGTCGCGGCGTATCGAAAAATTCGCCGTTAGGCATGCGCGCGCCCGCGAGTATTTTTCCCGTATTGTGATCGAACACATCGCCTAAGGCGTTTACGGCGATCACGGCGGACACAAACACGTCGTTAAAGAAAAGCGTCGCGCCGCCGATACCGCTCTTTGACGCGCAAGGAAAGCCCAATATCTTGCC
>CAJUNM010000043.1 GCA_910587805.1 uncultured Christensenellaceae bacterium
GAGGTCCCGGGTTCGAATCCCGGTAACAGCTCCAAAAAAACCACCGAATGCGGTGGTTTTTTCTTTATTTTTTAGTATGTTTTTTGTGTGCCACAAGAGCAAAATCAGACCGCATTACAGTGCCAAACAAAAAATTTTGATCTTTTGGTAGTGTGTCTATTAAGTAACTGATTTTTTTAGACTATATCTTTTCTGCCTATTTTATCAATCATATCGTATCCATTCTAATTTTTGCAATATTGCACCTTAAAGTAATCAAGATACTTTTTGAACTTATCTTGTGCCGCAAGACAAGTATCGCGCAAGTACCCTCTTTCGTTTTTCCACTCTTTCAGTCCGCGATAATAGAACATTTTCAATTCCTCGTCGATAATGAACGGAACGATATTATGTTTAAGGCATTCCTTAAATAGCAATAGTCTGCCGATTCTGCCGTTACCGTCTTGGAACGGATGTATACATTCAAATTTGTAATGAAAGTCCAAAAGGTCATCGAATGACTTCTCGTTTTTCGCGTTGTACTCAAAAAGCAGCTCTTTCATTTTTTGAGCAACTTCTTCGGGTTTCGTTGTAAACATATCTCCCACGGTATTGGGCAACTTTTTATAATTCCCTACGGCAAACCAATCTTGCCGTGCGTCCGTCGTGCCGTTCTTTAATGTGCGGTGCAACTCTTTTATAAACGCTTTCGTGATTGCTTTTTTTGCATTCTCGATAATTAAATCAATACACTTAAAGTGATTAGCCGTTTCTACGATGTCATCGACTTTTACCGCACCACCTTCTATGCCGATTGTATTCGTTTCAAAAATATAGCGTGTTTGGTCGTGTGTCAGCCGACTACCCTCTATATGATTTGAATTGTATGTCAAATCAATTTGCACCTTATGATAGATGCCGCCCGACAATTTTGCTTTCTTCTCTGCAATGAGTATTTCAAACAAAGTGGTAGGTATCTCAACACGCTTGTTTGCCCTGTCGGGTTTTTGCGCGTCATCGGGAATATTCCACGTTTTACCCGTCAAGAACGCTCCCTCCACTTTTCCCATAGCGCAATAATTCCTTACGCTACGTTCGGACATATCCCATTTTTTCGCCGTTTGCGCTACCGATAAAAATTTCATTCTATATACCTCGCTTATAAGCATATCATATTATCGGCAAAAAATCAATCTATGCTGCACTGTATTTGACTTATTTTTTGCCGATATCGGTAAGAAGCGAATTTTATCGTTTAGCCGACTGCAAACTTGCCGCAACGGGTTTGCGTTTTGTTTGCTCGGGCGTGCCGTGAATCGCAAAATAACGTTTGAGCGAAACGACCGCCTCGCCTTTGGCGTTGACCTTTGCGCCCAAAAGCGCGGAGAGTTTTTCGGTAGTAACCTTTTCGACGGCGGACGGAAAGCGCGTTCGCTCGGCGGCGGAGAGATTGCCGTTAGTTACGACTATATCCGCCTCTTCTATATCCGACGAAAAAGCATAGCCTTTTCGGTACGCTATGCGCACGAGTTCGCGGCGAAGTTCCGCGTCCTTAGCCGCAATAGTATCGGAAATGTAAATTTTTCGGCGCGACGCGAGCGGGATCTTTTTGCAAGTTGCGTAATTTTTATTGCACGCTTTTACTGTTTTGCGCACTGCGCTTTTAATATGCATGAGTTCTATGCTTTTGTAATTGACTACACAATCGGGGTTGCCTTCAACGAGCGCGGAAAGCGAACAGCCGAGTTCCTCGCACAACCGCTCAGCCGCGAGCATCGTCATTTCCGCATCGTCGCAGCTCTTGTGTTCAGCCAACCCGTTCGTGTCAATGCCGAAATCGGTCATTATTCCATCGAGCGAGCGGATACGATGTTCGGGATCGTGTTTTGCGTACAGCATTTGCGTATCGAACGCATCGAACTTTAGACGTTTTTTATTGTATCTTTTGCAAGCGTCGGCAAGAAACGTTATGTCCGACGCGACGCTGTGTCCGAAAAACAGCCTGTCTTCCGCGCCGAAAAGCTCCGCAATTTCGGAATATCGCGCGGCAAAATCGGGGCTTGCGTAAAACTCGTCTTTCGGATACGCAAGTTCTATGCTCGGACCTTCGCGGTATCCGCCGAGCCTGAACGGACAACGCGGATTGACGAGCCAATCGCGCTTTTGCTTGATATTAAATAGATCGTCTATCAATACGTAGCCGAATGAGCATATGCGGTGCCCGTCGGCACATTCTATATCGAAAAACAAATAATCCATGCACGATACATTCTATCATAAAACGCAGAACAATGCAATTAAACTAAGTAGTCCGACGCAAACTATTGCAAAGCGCAACACATTGTGATAAAATATCCGTGCGGAGGATAATAACGAAATGTTTACGAAATACGCACGCGCAATAGACGATGCGAGCGAGCGCAGATCTATGCGCGGTTTATATATAGCATATTGGGTATTTATCGCACTGTCGGCATTTTCGATCGTTATAACGGTAGCCGCGGTATCCGCATTCGGCGAAATAATAGCCGATGAAGGCGAACTGCAAGCATTTGACAACGTCATGATCTTGCTCATACCGATCGCAGTTCAAATTGTAGGCACGGCGGGACTGTGGCTGATCGCCGCTACGCTGATAATAGTTTTTGCCGCAAAATTCAACTCGATATGCAAACGCCCGCAAACTCCGAACGAAACGCCCGAAGTTTACGCATACCGTACCGAGCTTGCCGCTTACAGAAAATCGGCTAACAAAAAAACGCTTTGGGCGCGAATAGTTTTCGTGCTGACCATAGCGGCTTGCGTCACGCTTGCATCTTTCGATCTGTTATACAACGACTGTATCGGACTTTACGCCGCGCTCGGCATCTCGCTGCTGTTTATCGGCATGCTCGCGTATTTTCTCGCTACGTATCTTTTCGCGCTCGCAGACGGCGCAAACGGAAACGGCTTTGCGGTGCGCACCGAAAAATACACCGCAGTCATCGACGAGCTGCAAAACAGACCGCACAAGCCCGCAACCGCAAACCAAAACGTAAGCGGTAACAAGTATTTGTTTCCGAACGAAAATCTGCGCGAGCAAATAAAACGTCTTGCTCGCACCGTATCGACGGCATCGTTCTGCTCCGCCGTGAGCGTGATCGCAATCACGGCGATAACAGCAGTATTCGACAGATACGTCTTTCAAAGCGGTTATCACGGATACTATGTGCCGTCCGGTCTTGCGCTGATGACGACCGTATTTGCTATCATATCGCTTGCACTTTCATGCAAAGAAAAGAAAATCGATGAAATGCAAAAAGACGAAATGCGTGCCGCAGGCATGACCGAAAATCTGCGGCTTTTCGATCTGCACGAACGCTACGCAAAAAAGACAAACCTCGTAATGTATGCGTTTTTCGGCTCCGCCGCCGCGCTCGGATTTATAATCGCCGCGCTCGCTCCCGCCGCATTTTGGTCGACAGCGCCGATCGTGCTGTTGCCGATATGGCTGTTTGTAAATCAATATAACGCCAATAAACTTCGCGCGGCAGCGGAGCTTATAGAACGCGATATAGCCGTTAAAGAATCAACCATAAAATCGACCGATACGGTAAAAGACTGACTTATATTTTATAATATCGAGATTCGTCGGTACGCAGAAAACGCTCGCATGCTCGCTCGTTCGCAATTACAAAAACGAACATTACTTGCGATGCGACTTTTATCGATATTACAAACGGTAACTCAATAAACGTTTATTCACAACAAATCAACAGTAATCGCACATGCAAAAACGAGCAAGCAGATATGCGCTTGCTCGTTTTTTGTCGATCGACCTATTTACGAATCGAATACGGTAAGGTCGGGCGTGATCGTCCAATCGTTGAACATGTTGACGCCGCTATCCCAAGTGCACACAGACGCATGCAGCTTGCCGTTTACCATAAATATCGCTTGGATATTATAGTTGTGCATACCGCCGGACGAATTCTGACCGAGATTTATTCCGGATACGCTCAGCGTGAACTTGAGATTACCCTCCCAATCGAACACGTGTATCGGTAACGTCGCTTGGCTGTTTTTGCTATGCGACAGATAGAAATACTCGTCGTCGCCGCACACCGAGGACGTATACAATCCGTCGCCGTAAGCTTGAGTGAACGCGCTCTTTGCCACGCTGCCGTCGCCGTTGAGAATATACATCGGATTGTTCCCTTTTTTAGTATTGTCGGTGAGCACGATATATTTATCCGCTTTCGCGTTATAGTACGCGCTTTTCAAAATGTGCGCGCCGTTCTGCGAAAGCAGCGCCGTCATTGCCTCGTCCTTCGCGATGACGCAGCCGGCTGCAAAATCCGCAAGCGCGATCGAATAAACGTCGCCCGCCACCACGTACAGCGTGCCGTCTTTTATGAACAATCGCGAATTGTCTCTGTCTGCCACCGCAGTCGCAACGTTTACCGTATTGCTCGCCGCAACGACAGTCATATCGGATATTCTTACTTTTGAAATCACGAAAGCGGCGTTTTGATCACGGCTGTTCGCAACATACATATATTCCCCGTAGCTTGCGCCGCCCATAGCGTACATGTCCGTACCGTTAATACTGCCTCGGTCGCCGATCGTAGGCGCGGCTGTGAACTTCGGCTGAACGCTCGAATCGTAGCATTCCGCGAGATAATCCGTGAACGTCTCGAGATTCATAAACACCGACAGATCGGGCGACGTAGTAAAGTCATATGCTCTGATCTCTCTTGTTTGATTACCGCCGCTCCAATTACAAACAGTAGCGTGCATCGTTCCGTTGTGCATATACACCGATTGAATATTGTAACTATACTTTTTGGTGACTGCTTGACCGCTTGCGTTATCGACGTAAGTGCCGAGGGATATACCGTTCACGTTTAAGTTATACAGCTTATCCCCGCTCCACGAATACACTTCCAACGGCAGCGTATTTTGAAAGTTCGCCTTGAACGAGACGTATATATTATCTTGATCGCCCGTAACCGACGATACCGCCATGCCCGTATACACGGGCGTAATGTTCTCGCCCTGCTGTGCGCCCGCAGCATTCAGAATATACAGTGCGCCGCTGTTTGCGAGCACGGCATACTTATCGTTGATCTCGTCGTAGTGCGCGTCTTTCAGGGTGTACGCGCCGTTCTGCGAAAGCAGCGCCGTCATTGCCTCGTCCTTTACGATAACACAGCCGGCTGCAAAATCCGCAAGCGCGATCGAATAAACGTCGCCCGCCACCACGTACAGCGTGCCGTCTTTTACGAACATTCTCGAGTTGTCCGTTTGGCTCACGCTTTCGGATACGGAGAATTTCGCAGACGTCGCTACCATCGAGTAATCGGTAGGATCGACTTTGGATACGACCGTTGCGGCATTGCCGTCGCGATTATTGGCGAAGTACAGATACTCGCCGTCGCTCGCGCCGCCCATTCCGTAGCCCGTCGTGCCCTCGACGCCGCCGTACTCTCCGGTCGTAGGCGAAGCGCCGAATGACGGGGATACTCCCGCATCGGCAGTAGCGTATATATATTCGCTTGTTGTGAACGCCGGATCGAGACGCTTGCTCAACTTGCGCATAGAAACTTTGAGCATACAGCAGCTGTCATCGTATACGACAGTCGTGCCGTTCTTTTGCCTAAAACGCAACATTGTGGCATAGAAGTCACCGTTGACAACGGCAAGACCTTGAATATTCGTGCCGTCGAGCGCAACTATCCCGTTTGCCTTCAAAAAATCTTCCGATACGGGTATGCTCTGTTTGCCGATATAATTTCCGTTCCAATCATACACGTGAACGAGCGGCGAATATCTGCCGTCTACGGTATAGTGCACGTAAATATAATCCGCACTGCCCGTCATGCGTTTGCTCGACGCAAATTCGCCCGCTATGGAAAATCCGCCGACGGACTTTTTATCCTTGTCGAAAATGTACACGCTGCTGCCCGAGAACACCGCGAACTTTTGCTTTGTGGTATTGTAATACACATCGTTTAACACCGCGTCCTCAAGTCCCTCGAACTCGAAATCGGAGTACTCGGAAAACTCGCAGCCTTCGGTAAAATTATCTACGGGAACGTACATTTTGCGTCCGTCCATAAAATATATGATTATCTTACCGTCGTAATACGTTATGCCTGCGGTGCTCTCGAGCACGGCGGTTTCCGTTAACGCACTCTGAGCAACTCGCACCTTATTTACGGGATCGTACTTGATGACGACTGCCGCGCGTCCGACGCCGCCGCCCGCCCAGCTGGTGCCTATAATGTAGATATAAGTACCGTCCGAACAAATACCGTGACCGTACGCTCTGCCGCCTATCGTATCCCAATTTTTAGTTATCTCATTGTCGAATTTTGCGGGTATGCCCTGCTCCGCGGTTACTGTAAGGTACTTCTCCGTAGACGCATAGAACTCGCCTTTATAGCCCGCCTCGATATTGAGTCTGTCTATCATGAGCTTATTCGCGTCGTCGCCGTAAAACTCGAACTTTATCGTGTTGTCATTTTCGGCTTTGAGCGCCGCGCCGGGGATAACAACGTCGTAGAAACTGCCGTCGCAACGCACTTGCGTGCCGCGCGGAATGATCACGCGTCTGCCGTTAACCGTCATCTTGACGTTTTCATGCAACGCCAAGCTTTCTCCGTCGCCCGCAGCCGCAATGCGCAAGGAAAGGTCGGGTTTGGCAACGGCGTCGCTGCTTAAGCCAACAGCCATTATCGCGCCTTTTTGCGGCACAACGTAAGTCACGCCGTCTTCGGTAAACTCCTGCTTACTGCCCGAGAACTCGGCGGCTTCCGCCTCAATGCCCGTTTTCACTGTGGCTGCCAACCGCGTAAACACCGACGCATCGCTCTTGAGCAATACTGTGAGTATGCACTTTTTGGTAAACGACGCTGTATCAACATTACCTGTCACCGTATACTGATCGTCTCTGAGCGGGAGTCTGTTCCCGTTAAAATACGACGCGCGTATATTCGGCTTTGCCTCGCTCGTTTTCGCGCCGTGCGCGATGTACAGCGAGCCTTCCGACTCGAGCGCGTAAATATCCCCGTCCGTATAATCGGCTTTCGCCACTACCGTTACGGGCAGATCGAGGGGCAGTTCCGTGCCGCCGCGCGCCCATATTACGCGTACGCTCTCCGTGCCGACGGCAAGCTTTTCGACGCTCGCCGAAAACTCGTTTGCAACTACTTCCGTATGCCCGTCGTTAAAGCTGACGGTAGCAGTCATGCCGTCCGTATCGAACGCCATATCGTCCGAATAATAAACGCGATACGGCGTGTTCTTTACCGCAATGCCGACAGGCACGACGTCCTCGAGCGAACACTCCACTTCCGCGGTGAGTACTTTCGGCTCGGGTGTATCGGGCGTTTCGGTCTCGCCGTCGGTCTCTACATCGGTGTCGCCCTCGCTTTCGGTCTCGTCGGCGGGCGGCGTCCACGCGTATGAAATACGTACCGTACCGCCGTCCGTAACAAAATCATCGGGCACGGTTATATCGTATACGTTCGGTTGCAAAATCTCGTCGAACGCTCTGCCCTTTTCGGTAAAATGCGCTATCACTGCAAAATCGGAGTTTTGCGGCGCGGCTTTGCCGTTGTCGTAATAGGTAACGTTATCATTGAGACTCGCCGACAAGCCCGTTATCTCGAGCGGCAGCGTTTGCAAATATTTCTGATAATCGCGATCGGCTATCGCCGCATCGTAGTATTCCTTCCACGAAAAGTACGACGGCAGCATAATCCCGAGCGTCGACGAGCCGACTATTATCACGGACGCGCCGACCGCTATGCCGGTCAAGAACTTTTTACTCTTGAAGATATCCGTTTTCTTGCTCATTGTTTTTTCTCTCCTTTGGATTTTGTGCGCGCGGATTCGGCTTTGATTTTATATTTGATTGCCTGCTCTTTCGCCTTTTCCGCTCTGACTTCCGCATTTTGCGCGCGCTGTTCGTAGTCTGCCGCGCGTTCTTCATGGGTACGAGGCGGCGACTTCTTTTTCGGCTTTTTCTTTATCTCAACCGCCTGCGCGACTTCGGTTTGTTCCTCATCTCGAGCCGAAACGTCGCCTTCCGCGACGGTCGCGGATTCTCCGCCGTCTGCGATAGTCTCGGTCGCTTGCTCTGTTTCAGGAGATTCGTCCGCTATCGCGGTTTCCGCATCGGCTACGTTTGCCGCCGTTTCGTTTTCCGCAACGTGAGGTTCCGGCTCTTGCTCGATACCGTCGCCGATCGTTATTTCGGCGGACTGCGCATCGGCTTCGGTCGAAACGTCCGCGGCATGGAACGGTTCGTTTTGCGCCGTACTGCCGCCGTATACCAAAGCGTCGGCAGTCGCGCCGTCGCCGCCTATAGCGGATCGAACGCTTTGCCCGTTTTTGGATTTTAAGAATACGGAGAACAATACGAGTATGAGCCACAGCGCGCAACCTACGCCGATAAACACATCGAGCGAATAAAGCATCGGTTGCCACCAGCTCCAAGTGTTGATGCTCGTGGTAGCTATAATGGTATCGTTCTGATCGGGATTGGCTATATACATGCGCTCGTTATAGTCGGCGTGCAGCCACATATAAAGCACTTGTTTTACGCTCTCGCGCATGCGTTGCTGCAAGCGCGCAGAGCTGCTCTCGTTGTAGCTGCCGATTGAAAGACTGACGCCCATGCCGAGGTTGCCGCCTGCGCGCAATATGGAATCGCACCAAGCATTGTTGCCGATATAGTCGGTGGTTATCGCTCCTTTGAACTTCCATTCACGGCGCAACACTCCCGTCAAAAGTCCTACCGTAGTTTCCGAGTGCTCGCCGCCCACGCCCTGATACGTGGTCATGCAGCCGAGCGCTCCGCCCTCCACGAACGCCATACGGAACGGACGCAAGTATATCTCTCGCAACCCCTGTTCTGTCGTCCATATATTTGTACCGCCGTAGCCGTACAGCGCGAAATGCTTGAGAAAACAGTATCTGCCGCGCGTGTTCAAGCCCTTTACGGCATTGGTTATTATGCGACCCGCAAGGTACGCGTCCTCGCTCGGCGATTCGTGATTGCGCCCGAAAAATGCGCTGCGGTGCATATCTATAGCCCAGCCCCAGACACCCATAACGCCGACGCCTTTCATATCGTCGCCGAACGCCTTGCCGAACTCATAGGCGAGGTTCGGATTCCACGTTTGCGCCACTGTGACCATCGTGGGATAACCCGTGCCGCGCGGAGCGTAGTTAAAGCCCTTGATCTGCGCGGGACCGTCGAGATCGCGCAGCCACGGCTTGCCGACCGAGCCGATCTCCGCCGAACCGTAGTAACGGTTGGTGAGCGATACGAACTCCGCAGGCGTTACTTGATCGAGCACCGCTCCCCACTCGTCGGCGTCATAGTTTTCGCCGAGTTTTTTGCCAAGCTCGGTTATTGCATTGTTCTCGGCAAGTTTAAGTCCGTTCTTTGCGCCCCAAGTCGGTTTATCCGTAGGCGTCGCATCGCCGAACTCGTCCACCTTTGCGTTATCCCACGCCTCGGCGCGTGCTTTGTTGTAATCCCACGGATTGCCCATATCGGGCGTTATGGCGCGGCTTGTGTTGATCTCGCTCCACCCGCTCGGCTTGACGAACGAGCTGCGCGTAAACCACGGTATATCCGCCGTGAAAGTCCCGTCCTTGGAATTTGCGTCTATCGGCGCGGCGTCTATTGTCTTTTCACCTGTAAAGAGATTGTCGACGGGGCTTTCCGTCACGGGATCGACGTCTATGTTTATAAGCTCCGCAACGTTGTAATCAAAGCTACCCGCCTGTTTTTCTTTACCGTCTTTATAGTACACGTCTTTTACCGTGTGACTGTCGGTGCGAAGGCTCAACGTGTATTTGCCCGCGTCAAGCTCCCAACCCGTGTGAGTGTCCTCGCCCTTGTTGTTTAATCCGTAACAATCGTACGATGCAAAGTCGTACGCATCGAGCGTTATCGTTATATCCTCGTCCGCCTGCGGCTCGAGTATATTCGTCTTGTTAAACCCGACGAGCGATACGCTCGCTTTTTCTATTTCGCCTTCGTAATACTGCGGCGTTACGTAAACTTCCACTACGTCTCTGCCGCGAACGTTTCCCGTGTTCTTTACGTTGACCACTACGTCAATTTTTGTTTTATCCGTTATGTTGCCGTTCGGCGCAAGCTCGGCAGGTTCTTCGTCCTCGCCGAGTTTGTCGTTGTGCAAATAAAAACCTTTCACCGTCCAATCGAACTCGGTATAAGATAATCCGTGCCCGAACGGGAACTGCACTACTTTATCGTAACCGCCGTATTCATCCCAAACGCCCTCTGCGTCCGCCGTTTCGTACCATTTGTAACCGACGTAAATATTCTCGGTTATATCCATATACGATTGCCCATTGTCGCTATAAGTCTTGCTCAAGAACACGTTGCCGGGGTTGGTGAACATGTCGTACGGGAATATATCGACCGTCTTGCCCGACGGAGATACGTCGCCGTACAAGAGTTTGGGAATACTCGCCGCGCCGCGCGTTCCCGTAAACCCGAGGTATAAGCACGCATCGATCCCTTCGATCGTATCCAAAAATCCGCACTCGAACGGATTGGACATGTTCATAAGCACGATCACGTTCTCGAACTTCTCGCCGCAGTATTTCAGTAGCGCTTCTTCTTCTGTCGATAGCTCGAGATAATGGCGCGTATTGTCGTTTATAGAACCGGGCCCCGCCTTTTCCTGCATGGTAGTCGATCCGTTCATAGCCTCGCCCGCCATTCTGCTTATCACAACCAAAGCCGTATCCGAATACTGTTCGGAATAGCTCAAAAGATCGTCGGTATAATACGACTTATCGTTTATTTTCGGTTCTTTGAGCGGAGTCAGTTCGCTTATATGCGCGCCCTTGAGATCGGCGCTCTGGTGATCGGGCTTTCTGTATTTGCAATACATATCGTAAAGCCGCCTGTTGTATTGTACGCCGTACGCGTTGAGCGCTTTGCAAAGATCGACGTTCTTATTGAAATCGTCGTCTTCGGGCGCAACACCGCCCGATGCGTTCCTGCCTTCGCTGCCGTATATCCAATCGACTGACCGCCAACCGAACACGTTTACCTGTTTGATAGATTTATCGAGCGGCAGCGCACCGTTGTTTTTAAGAAGAACTGCGCCTTCCTCCATAATGCGTCGGCTCATTTCCTGTCCGACTTCGCTCGATTGCGCCATCGCTTCCTCGTCCACTATCGGCGGGGATAAAAGCGTGCTTATCTCCTGCTCGAAGCGGAAAGCAATGCTGTTGCCCACAATGAGCGCAACTACCAAAACGACTATAAGAAAGCCGTTTACCGATAGTTTTACTATGTTGCGTTTCGTCATCATATCCTCCTGACATTTTTAGGTTGAGTAAACATACGTCTGCCCATACCGTTGATGCCATTATATCATATAAAAAACGGAAAAACCGCCGATAACCCAACTCGATATCCATACAACCTAACTCGATATTCGCACCGAGAAAATACCGAATTTTCCGGGTATTCATGAGTATTTATAAGGTTGAGATTCTTCACTTCGCTCGCAAGCTCGCTCGTTCGGAATGACAAAAAAACACACTGTATCGTAATACATATTTACAGATGTATTCAAGCGTTACTTCCGCCGCCCGATTATTCCCGCCGTTTATTCAGTCCGAACAACAATCCCCGTCCCGTCCGTTTTTTGTCATCCCGAGCGTTTTCTGCGTGCCGAAGAATCTCTATCTTAATACATTATCTCTGATTCTCACATAAACAGCACGGTCAGATCGAACTTGCCGCGCGCGGCGGCGATAGCAAGCTCGGCGTTGTATTTTTTGCAAACATACCGTATGCTTTTCATGCCGTAGCCGTGTATATCGTCGTTGCCCTTGGTGGACTTGGGCAATCCGTCCGAAAACTCGAGTTCCTTGCTCAAGCAATTGCTTTCGGTGATGCACGTAAATCCGTTTACGCGCCGCACCGACAGATTGACAAATCTCTGCTTACGCTCGAGCGGGCGCACCGCCTCGATCGCGTTGTCCATGATGTTCCCGAAAAGCGAGTACAGATCGGCGTCGCTCATAAACCCGAGCAGTTTGCCGTCCACAATGCAATACAGTTTGATGTCGTGCTTTTTGCAATACAGGCTCTTTTCGGTGAGTATGACGTCGAGCGTTTCGTTGCCCGTGTGAATATTGGCGTCGTATACGGAGATTATTTCGTCTATCTCTTTTACCGCGGCGGGACTTATCTCTTTGCCGACGACCGAGCGGATCTGATGTTTCATATCGTGACATTTCATATTGATAAGCTCGACGTTGCGCTTTGCGAGCGCGTACTGTTCGCCGGACTGCTTGAGCAGCCTGTCCGACGCGCGGTAATCGCGCTCGAACTGCTTGCGGTAAACGATCTCTATCATGAGATAAATGGTAAAGAACGAACTGCAAACGTTGTACAGTCCCAACAATACCACATAGAATGCGTCGAACTTCGGTCCGCTGTAGTATGTCACGAGCGCGGACACCACGATATTGAACAGCACGAAAAACGCAATAAAAATAAATACGGCGGAATTTTTCAGCTCGAATTTATTACTGTCTTTGAGCTTCCGCATGACGAACAACGCACTCGCATAGTAAGTTATGGTATAGGTGAATATATAAGCGACAACGGAGAACAGCGTAAAAAACGCCGAGTCGAACGAGCCTGACAAGACCGACGTTTCGGGACTGCGCAAAGCGTTGAATATAACGGGGACAAACGACGCCGCCGCATCGCTGCCGTACGCGCCGCCTATGCCTGTCCCTTCGCCGAACATAGCGGCTATACCGAGCGAGATCAAGTCGAAAATCTGATACGCTATATGCTGCGTGGTGTATGCGGCTATCGCGCGGAACAGTATGGACACGCCGTTTTCGGCATAGCAAAACCACATGCCGAGCATAGATATACAGAATATGACTATAAACACGAACGAGCAGTACAGCGCGTTATATGCGGCAATGGGAATGGCAAACGCCGCACCGATACACAAAACGATAGTCGCAGCAAGCCGCAGCGCGAAGTATCCGCGCCGTTTCATTCCGCGACAAATCAAACATTCCGCTACGAGAAGTTCTACCGTGAAAAGTACTTTATAAAAATACAAAGCGGTGGGAGCATACATCAATAATTACCCCCCCCCCCGAGATAGAACGCCATCGCTTGCTTAAATTCCTTGCGCTTGCCGT
>CAJUNM010000044.1:0-1509 GCA_910587805.1 uncultured Christensenellaceae bacterium
CGCATACCCGTTTACGAATATATAGTTCGGGTTCAATCTCTGTCGTTTCTGGTGCCGGTGATCGGAGTCGAACCGATACGGGTTATTAGCCCACCGGATTTTGAGTCCGGCGCGTCTGCCAATTCCACCACACCGGCAAAGCAATTTAAGTGTACATCATGCGCGGATTTTTGTCAAGCGTTTTTTATATGTTATCTGAATTCGCATTACGTCTATCGCTCGTATGCGTCGAGCATCAGCCGTGCTTCGGTTTTGAGTTTGTCCGCAAGTTCGTCGGGCGCCAATACCTTGATCGACGATCCGAAAGATAATAGCTTTTTCACGAGTCCGTCGGTAAACGGCACTTCCGCCGACGCGACGAGTTTCGTACCGCGTTCCGTCACGGCTTTTTTGCCAAGCCAATCTATTATCGCTTCGGAAACGGTGGGGTAGAATTCGATCTCTACGTCTATGTACACCTCGTTGTAATACTCGAGCTCGAGTTTTTCGATGAGCTTGCTCTCTGCGCGCACAAAGCTTTTACTCGTTATGCGCATGCCGTTTATGCGCGACAGCTTAAACAGTCTGAAGTCGCCGCGCAGCTTGCACATGGCGTAAACGTACCAATATCCCGCTTTGAAAACGAGCGTATACGGCTCGACTGTGCGGAACGAATCGAATCCGCGCGCGTCCGTGTACTTTATCTCGACGGCGCGTCGGCTTTCTATCGCCTGCGAAAATATCTTTAGTTTGGGTCGGAGCTTTGCGCCGTGCTCGTATTCGGAATCTATGTAGAGATCTTCCTGTCTCACGGAACAGTTGTCCTGCGCTCTGCTTTTGTGCGCGCTGTCGAGTTTTTCGGCTATCAAACGGTTTACCGAATCGGCGTAAAGGCTTTCGGTGCGCGACAATGCGTCTTTCAGTCGTATAAGCTCGGCTTCGGAAAAGAACGTTTTGTCGAGCCTATAATCGTCGGACAGCCAAATACCTCCGTTCATGCCGACGGACGAACTGATCGGAACGCCTGCGTCTTGCAATACGCCGATATACCGCGATACCGTGCGCTTGCTGATAGAAAAGCGTTCGGCGAGATAGTCGCGCGATACTCTGCGTTTGTTGAGTAGTATTAAAAGTATTGCAAAAATGGTCGACTGTTGCATTGCATCTTTAATTATATAGCTTGCAGACGGCTTTGTCAACATAAAAATTTTGAAAAACGCGGTCAAATCAATTGTAATAATCGTTCAAGTATGTTAAAATAAAAAAGTATAGCCGATGCCAACCGCAGTCGATCGTTTTTGATTGCGGTTGGCATCGGGTTCCGAAAAAACGTTTATGGAGCGGTAATGAGTAACGAAATGACAACAGAACCTCGTATCAACGAGGAACAGACAAAGCCCGAAACGAAAAAGGCGACGGGCGAAAAGAAGGGTATGAACAAGATATTCAAGCTTGTTTATTTTCCCGTGTTGGCGCTTTTGGTCGTCTTGATGCTTGCGTTTTCCATTGTGGATGCGGTTTACGGTTATA
>CAJUNM010000044.1:1519-12564 GCA_910587805.1 uncultured Christensenellaceae bacterium
TAAGCCCAAGACCCATTCGGACGAATACTATAAGAGCGTTAACGAGCTTATAGAAACGCTTGCCGAGTCGGACAGATCGAATAACACCGCGTCAGGCTCGAAGAGCGCGGCAAACGCCATACTCAACGCATTGAAAGCGGGCGGATTCAAAGAGCGCGCCGAGGTAAAGGCGGGCGGCAAGGACGACGTGGAGTCGCCCAATGATCCCGTAACTACGGTCACCGAGTTCACCGACGGCGCAAACTCCGTCGTAGAGCCTATAGTCACGCTCATGACGGCAAACGTAAACGCAAAGCTCATGGCAGGCAAAGGCGCGCCCGTGTATGTCGGAGAGCTTACCAATGTAGTAGCGGTCATTCCTTCCAAGAACACCGTGTCGGGCGAAAACGCCGAAAATTCGGGCGCAGTCATAATGACTGTTCGTTACGACTCGCGCGAGGATACCTACGGTGCGGGCGATAATGCGGCGTTCGTAGCTAATGCGGTTCAAACTCTCATCGAAAACGCGAAGGACTTTGCAAACGGCGAAACGCGGTTTGAAAACGACATAGTCGTAGTATTCACGCAGGATCAAGATTACTCTTACGGCGCTTACGCGTTTTTCGATGCGTTCAAGGGCTTGAACAAAGTAGTAGAGCGCGCAAAGTACGGGCTCAGTCTCGACTCGTTCGGTAACGCCGGCACGCTTGCCGTGACAGACACGAGCGGCGCGGGACACGACTATTTGGCGGCTGTCGCAAAAACGACAGGTTCGGCTTATAATTCGTCCGTAGCGGAAAGCAGTATTCCCAATGGTTATAAGCGCACGGGCGCGGTCGACGCGTTCGGCTCGATACCCGCTATTCAAGTTTCCGTTCTCGGCGGCTTGAACGACTCTCAGAGTTATTACGACGATGCGGAAAATCTTTCGCAGTCGGTCGTTTATCAGCAAGCGGCATTCTTGCAAAAGTTCATAATCAAGTTCGGCAATTCCGATAAAACTTACGGCGCCGACGGCGACGACGTTGCATATATATCCTATTTGGATTGGGGCACTGTTTCGTACAACAAGGTCGCGGCGTACGTGGTAGGCGGCTTGATCGTCGCGCTTTTGGCTACGGTGCTCGTTTTGCTCGGAATCAAAAAGTATTTTTCGCTCAAAAAATTGCTCACCGCGTTCGGCGTGGAATTGCTTATTTTGGTAAGCTCGCTCGCTGTCACGGTGTCCGCATACTTCCTTATCGCATTGCTGTTGTGCTCGTTCGGCGTAATACCCGTTCATGCCATAGTATCGGTGCGCAGCTTTAATGCGGGCATACTGATTGCCGGCATGTTCGTGACGCTTGCCGCCGTGTTCGGATTTACTTCGCTGTATAAAAAATTGTTCAGAGTTACCGCATCGGATATCGTGCGCGGTACGGCTGTGTTGTTCGGCGTAACGGGCGCGTTGATGTGCTTTGCCGCGCCGCAGTATTCGTTCGTAACGGCGTGGCTCGGCTTGCTTATGCTCGTCGTGCTGCTCGTTACCGCATGTCTCAACGGCAAACTGAAAGAGCGTTTCGGTTTCGGGTTCGACAGACTGTTCGTATACGTCATTCCCGTATTGATCTGCATGCCGTTCGTCATGAGCACGATCACCGTCGTTACGGAACTTTTGCCGCTGTGGTTGCTCCCCATAACGATGATGCTGTTTGCCGCTATGCTCGGCGTTGCGGTGCCGTATCTCGATCGCACTGTCGCGGTGTTCGACAAAATAGCCAAAAAGCTCCCGCCGCGCACTTTGCGCGTTGAGCGTATAGAAACGCAAAAGGTAGAGGATCGCGCCAAAAAGGGCAAGTTTACCGAACAGCAGGTCAAGGTTGTGGAAAAGCAACGTATACCCGTTAATTACAAAAACTACTTCGGCGTGAGCACCATAGCCGTTATCGGCGTAATAATCGCGGTGTTCTCCGGCAGTTTCGGCGCGTCGTTCGGTAAGAGTATAACCGCGCCTTACGCATACGCCGACGCAGTTTACAACAACGCCATAGTTTACGAATGGGAAAAGAACGGTTCCGGCGCGGCAACGCATAAGCTCGTTATCGACGATCTTATCGCTTATAAATATCTGCGTTACTATATCGACGATTTGGAGTGGGACGGAACGCGCTACACCAAGCCCGTATACGGCACGAGCGGTGCGATCGGTCGTGAGCCTGACATTACCCGCGACGGCAGCGTGTACACCGTCACAACGTGCGAAGGCTCGTATTCGTCGGTCACGCTTACCATTCCATCGGCGCGCAATGTCACCAAAATCACGGTAAAGGATTCGCACGATAACGAATACGAATACGAGTTTAACAACAACGATACGATAACGTTGCGCTTGCCTTACGGTTTCGACAGTGAGTTCACGCTAACCGTAGAAGGCGTGGATAAGCTATCGTCGATAAGCTACGAAGAACATTATATCGGCTCGGACAACCTCGATAACGTTGACGATTGGAACGAAACGTTCGATTTCAGAGGCACTTCCGACGGCGAACATTTGCGCGCGGCTACCGTGTTGAAATTGACGAAAACATTTTGACGCAATAACGCATAAATAGCGTATGTATAAAGAGAGAGTCTGTAAAACGACTCTCTCTTTTATGGTCGAGAGTATTTGCAGACGGTTCGGTATAGCATGCGGCTGTAGCATAGGACAAAAAATCGGCGGTGCAGGCATATTGTTTGGGTAAGAATAAACGGCAATGCGCGGATTGATTTTTACGTCGTTATAAGACGTATCGCAAGTAACGATTGTTTTCTTGTCACCTTGAGCGTAGTCGAATGACCTCAAGCTTTATGCCGCGCGGCGGCTGAAAAAAGTAGCAAATTTCATTCGGCAAATTTTTCGTCGGGTCTAAAAAGTGCCGTACGCCGTAAATTTAGCCCTAAAATCGGGTGTTTTTTGGTAAATTTGTGTTTTATGACGTAAAATTAGCTTTGAACAGTGGACAAATTCCAACGGATTATGCTATAATTATTGCGTGTGTGTAATAGATTTTTCGAGCCGATTTCACTAAACGGTCGAGTTAATAAACTATAATGAAATCAAAGATTGCAATCTGTGATTGGAGGCGAAGGACATGGCAGTAGCAAGAAAACCCAAAAACACGTTGAGATTTTCCAAACCGTCGTCATGGTGGGGCAGCCGCTGGCGCGACGCGTTGCCGATAGGCAACGGTATTTTAGGCGCGTCGGTATACGGCGGCGCTGCGGACGATTGCTTGATGATAACGCACGGCGATCTGTGGTGGCAGGGTAAAGACTCGGTGCTGCAGGACGTGTCGGATAAGGTCAAGGACGTTCGCAAAAAAATAGACGACGGCGATTTTATCGGCGCGGAAAAAATCATGTCGACGGAGCTTATCAAAAAAGGCTACCGTCCTCAGCTTGCATATCCGCTGCCGCTTTGCGATTTCAAGATCAGCATGAAGACCGATAAGGGCGTAAAGGAGTATTCCCGCACGCTCGATATGGATAATGCCGAAGCTTCAGTTAGCTTTAAGGACGGCGTTACTCGATACGAGCGCAATGCGTTCGTTTCGTCTGCACGCAAAGACCTTATCGTGTACGAGATAACGCGCACGGGGCAGAAGAATATCGATGCGACTTTCAAGTTCGAGACGCACGACAAATTCAATGCGCGCACTCCCGTCGCAGTGAGCGCAACGCCCGATAACGAAACGGTCAAGTGCGAAAACTATTTTCTGTATTATTCGGCGCGTTCGTCGACGGGTTCGGATTTCGGCGCGGTTGCTAAGATCAATTTTTTTGCCGGCAAGCAAGAGATCGTAGACGACAGCTTGGTCATCACCGGCGCGGAAAAAATATTGGTCATAATCAAGCCGTTTGTGGAAGCGCCCCGCGATAAGGCGTGGAAGGACTGCAAGGCGGCTATAAGCGAGATAAAGCTCACTTACGACAAGCTTCTCAAAGAGCACGTTTCAGTCTATCAAAAACTGTTCTATTCGGCGGAGATCGATTTTTCCGCGACCGATCGCGACGATTTCGTCGACGATAATATAGCCGAAGCCGTTCAGTCGGGCGACGTAAACAGCGCTACTCTCGAAAAGCTGTGGGCGTTCGGCAGATACCTTATGATAACGGGATCGCGTCCAGAAACGCGCCCGTTTGCGCCGTACGGCTTGTGGTGCGGAGATTACAAAGCGGTCAACGCGCAGATCAACGCGGCGGGCGATTTGCAAGCCGTCTACGACATGACCCAAGCCGGCAATCTCAACGATTTTGCCGAGAGCGTGTTTACGGTATACGAATCGGCAATGACAGCGCTCAAATACAACGCGACGCGCTTGTACGGCTGCCACGGCATATTCGTGCCGTATACCACGTCGCCGTCTACCGGTTATCTCGGCGAAGTGTACGAGAGCATGATCCACTTCACCGGCGTTGCGGGCTGGCTCGGCAATCTGTTCTACGATTATGCATTGTATACGGACGATCAAGCGTTTCTCAAAAAGCGCGCGTTGCCGTTCATGAAGGAAGCGGCGACTTTCTACGAAGAGTTTTTCAAACTCGTAGACCTCAAGTATTACGAATCGAGTCCGTCGTATTCGCCGTTCACCACAGCTGGTAATCTCGTAGGCACGGGCGAAGATCACGCTATAGCGCGCAACGCCACGATTGACTTTGCCGTGGCTCGCAGTCTCCTGACCAATCTTATAGAAGGCAGTAAAGCCGCGGGCATGAACAAAGCCGAGGTCATAAAGTGGGAAGATATGCTCACTAAACTGCCCCCGTTCAAGATCAACAACGACGGAACGGTGAGCGAATATATCGACGATAAATGCACCGATAATCCCAAATCGCCGTCGCTCGCGCTGTTCTATCCCGTGTATCCCGATTACAGATGCGACGATATAGACGTAGGCAAAGCTTTCGCATTGACGGCGCGGAAAAAGTGTCAGACCGCTAAAAACGAAATGACCGCCAACGCGCTCGCAAGATATGCGCAGATATTCGCGCGCATAGGCGACGGAGACAGCGTGTACGAGCAGATAAACGCGCTCGTTCGCGGTATGGCTATGGATAATCTCGTTTTTGCAAACGACGATTGGCGCGGAATGGGCAGCGGCAAAAACGGCTTGTGGGCGCAGCCCGTGCCGTACGTAAACGCTATCGTGACCGGCGCGTTGCAAGAATGTTTGGTTCAGTCCACGCCCAATACCGTAAGACTGTTGCCCGCGCTTTTCCAAAGGATAGCGAAAGGCTCATTGAGCGGAATACAGACCCGCGCGCACGTGGAGATAGTGTCCATGGATTGGGACGCGGGACGCGGAACGCTCGTCGCCAAGCTCAAAGCCAAGCGCGCTACGGTCATCGATCTCGAACTCCCCAAAACCGCGAAACCGCCCAAGAAAGCGGAGGCTCAGCGTTTCGACGCCGAGCGCGGCGTGCTCGTCGGATTAAAGCTTCCCGCGGGTAAACCCGTGTCCATCGACGTAAGATTTTAACGCGAGCAACGGAGGAAACCGTTATGATAAATAATACTGCGGTAGAACGATGCAGTAACTGCGGCGCTCAACTCGATATACGAAAAATCGGAGGGGGAGTGATAGAGTGTGACTTTTGTCACAGTAAGCATGTCGTTGCGCGCAGCGCAAACGACGCTGCGCTCGGATTTTTGAAGATCGCCGAGCACGAGCTTGATACGTGCAAGTTCTCGGATGCGTACGATGCTTATGCCAAAGCCGCTCAAGCCGACGCCGACGAGCCGCAAGCGTATTTCGGTATGGCGCTCGCCGCTCATAAAATCCAATACATAAAGGACGTTGTAAACAATCGTTTGCAGCCGATTTGTCACGAAATCGCAGACAGAGTGTTTGCAGACGATAAAAACTACAAACGTGCGTTGAGTTTGGCAACGCCCGAGCAAAAGAAAGAATACGCGGCTAAAGCCGTCGAAATAGACTACATAAAGAAAACATTCAACAGCTTGCAAGCTCAAAAACTCGAGTACGACTGCTTTATATGCGTAAAGGTGACGGACGATGACGGAGGTCACACCGAGGACAGTCATATAGCGAGCACGCTTTACCATAGGCTCAAAGAAGCGGGATATAAACCGTTCTATTCCGAAGAAGAAATACGCGGAAGAACGGGCGCGGATTACGAGGCGTTGATACTGTACGCTCTTTGGGAATCCGAAAGCATGATCATCGTTTGTAACGACGAGAGCTATCTCAACACGCCTTGGGTGAAGAACGAATATACGCGTTTTATCAAAATGCTGCGCGATAACGAAAAAGAGAGCGACAGCATTACTTTTGTGTTCGGAGAGAAGCCGGTAGAACGCTTACCGGGTGTAAACGGAAAGATACAGGGCGTGCCGTTCAAATCGTTCGACGCGCTCGACAGAATTATCAAGTTCGTTAAAAATCACGAGCCGGTCAATCACGGTTTGAACGCGCTCGAGCGCAAAAAGTACGCGGATAAAAAGTATACCCCTAAAGTTTCCATGCGTCAAACTCTGCAAAAGCGCACTTTGGACAGCGTAGAGCAAAAGGAAATTTCCGTCTCGGATAGATCGAGACTCAATATCGCCGCGGAATTTTTATCGCGCGGAGATTTTACCAACGCTATCCGTTTCGGCAACGAGCTTACCGCATCCAATAAGGCGAACGGCGAGGCGTTCAGAATACTTTTCCTTGCCAAAAACGGTTGCAAGAGCGAAGAAGAATTCGTAAAGAAAAATAATATCGGTGCGGATTTTTCGGATTTTGAAAAAGCGTTGGCTGCGTCAAATGAAAACATCGCGAATAAGCTGTACTTCGCACTGTATTCTCATGCGAAAAAGCATTGCGACTATGCGAGCTATAAGGAATATATCGAGCTGCCGATGAGCAGCGACGCAGATATAGCGGAACTGACCGAACTCGTTTATAAAAATGCGCTAAAAAATAAAAACGAACGCCTTTTCGATCTGACGCTTAAAACGGTGTCGAATACCGATCGATATATAGATATGAATCTGAATTTTGCCGACGCTTTGAGCGACGAGCGGTCGGTTAATTATTTCAAAAACGTTCTCGCCGCTGACCCGTCGCATTGCAGAGCGCAGTGGTGTGTATTCGTTTCCGAAGTAGGCGCTAAAAACGTAATTTCTTATATCGCGAACAAGAGCAATCAAAAGACAGTAGAGGAAAAACTGTTTTCGTACGGGTTCAACAAGTTCGCGTTTGAAGCTATTGTCGATTGGGCTATAGATAAGTGCTCTGATGCGTCTATGACGTGCGCCGCTCTCGATTTTGCGTTTACTATGGTTCCGCAAGACGAAGAACTATATTATACAACAAGTATCGAACTCGTGACCGAAAAATTATTGAAAAAAGGCAAGATCGACGCGGCGGCAAAGTATAACGAAATGCTTATATCCGTCGATCCGTATGCGCATGCGGGATATTTTAACCGTTGTTTGATCAAACGTAAATTATCCAATCCGTTGGGACTTGTTAAGTATGCCGATAATCTGCTCGACGATCCCGATTATATGTCGGCGGTGAGCAGTTATACCGAAAAATGTCCTACCGAAAAAAATAAATATCTCGACGTGCGCGATTCGCTGTTAAAGCTTGCATCGGATAAAGATATAATAAAAAATTGCGACAACTTGGTGAAAAACCAATATATAGAAAGCGATAGTCTCGAATATTGCAAACATGATTTGGATAAAGCCATATCTAATAATAAAGATAAACGAATATCTAAACTTAAAAAGATAGGCTTAATAGGCGGTATTTGCGCATCATTGCCGTTTATATTGGTGATGATGATGGGATTTGCAGGCGTTAGTCCGTTCATGGAATTTGCCCATTGTCTATTTCAATTTAATCGTACTGCAATTATAATTATATCGTTGCTGTTCTTTATATTCCCGTTGATCGGAGCGGTTGTATACTGTATCTTCACACACGGCAAATACGGTGAAATAAGTCTTATATCTACCTATTTGGCGGTCGGTGTTTTTGCAGCTTCCGTTATATCATCGTGTGTCGGAGTCGGTTTTTATATTCATGCTAAATCCGAAAAGGGCAATATGTATATAGGCGACGGATACGTTATGAAATTCGAGGAGGTTAAATCGGGCGGACTTTCGCTTGTATGGTGTATAAATTCTGCGGAAAACGTTATAATTCCCGAGACTTTCGGCGGAGAAGCCGTTGTGAGAATAGAGCAGTACGATCGTAGAGACGGAAAACGAGAACAGGGAGCTTTTCAAGGCAATGAAAAAATGCTAAATGTAACTATCCCGAAAACAATAACTTATATCGGAGAAGCTTCGTTTGCATACTGCGTAAATCTCGTAAATTTCAATTACGAAGGTACGATGGAAGAATGGAATCAAGTATTTCGCGGGGGTTACGGTTATTTTGAAACTCCGTGGAATTACAAAGTCGGCAGTTATTCCGTAAATTGTACGGACGGAACGATAAGTAACTAAAGTAATAAAAAAACGCCCATGCGGGCGTTTTTTAATGTGTTAAAACACTGATATAATATTTAAGAGTATGTTTAATTGTTGTTTAATTTTTCGATAAGATCGTCCATATTGTAAATCGCGGGCGGGGAAGAAAGCAAGAATTCGGCAGCTTTGTATGCGCCGGCAGCGAACAGCTTGCGCGAACGCGCTGAATGCGAAACCGTGATTATTTCGTCGTCGCCGTAAAATCCGATTTCGTGTTCGCCGACTACGGTGCCGCCGCGTATCGAAGTTATGCCGAGTTCGCCCGCAACGCGCTTGCCCGAACGGTTGACAACTTGGTTTTCGCGCGGGCAGATAGCGTCGGCGAGAAGTAACGCCGTCCCGCTCGGGACGTCGACTTTTTGATTGTGGTGTTTTTCGAGTATTTCCACGTCGAACGAGTCGCCGAGAATAGCTTTTACCGTTTTTATCGCGGCGGTAACTGCGGCGATGCCCAAACTCATATTTGCCGATTTGAATACGGGAACGGTTTTTGCAAGCTCGGCGATCTTTTGCGTTTGTTCGTCGGTATAGCCCGTGGTCGCGAGAACTACGGGCGCATTGCCGCGTTTTGCGAGCGCGATCACGGCGTCAAGCGAGGCGGGGCGCGAAAAGTCGATAATAACGTCGTACGGCACGTTTACGTCGGTTGCGCTCGTAAATACGTTTTCCGATGTTTTTGCCACGTCCAAACCGCCCGAAACGTTAAAACCGTACACGGGTGCTGCGTCGCAAAGAATTTTGCCCATTTTGCCGTTTATGCCGATGATGAACGCAGTTATCATTATATAGATTCCTTATAAAAAGTGTTTTTGAAAGCGCTCGCTTCCGAATTATTGTAGCACTTGACGTAAATCAGCCCGCGGCTGTTCATTTTATCAGTCCTATGCCGCGCATCGTCGATTCGAGAAGCTTGGTATGTTCGGGTTCGAGTTCGGTGAGCGGCAAGCGCGGCGCGCCGACGTCTATCCCTAATAACTGCATTGCCTTTTTTGCGGGGATGGGATTAACTTCGCAAAAAAGCGAGTGTATAAACTCGTTCAGCTTGAACTGAAGTGCGCGCGCCTCGGCAAAATTACCGTCGAGACACAGTTTGCAAAGCTCGCTCATTTGTTTCGGAGCGGGGTTGGCGGCAACGGATATTATGCCGTGCGCGCCGAGGGCGATCGCAATCGTAGTGAGACTGTCGTCGCCGCAATACAGCTCGAAACCCGTTTCCGCGCAGACTTTGGCGGAGTCTTGGAATTGGTCTATATCGCCGCTCGCTTCCTTGATGCCGACTACGCCGTCGATCTTTGCAAGCTCGGCTATGGTTTTGGGCAGGATATTCACGCACGTGCGAGTAGGCACGTTGTAGGCGATAACGGGTATCTTTGCCGCCGCCGCTACGGCTTTGTAGTGCTCGACTATTCCGCGCTGCGTGCATTTGTTATAGTACGGCGTGACTACGAGCACTGCGTCCGCGCCGAGTTCGCGCGCAAAGTCGGCTTTTTCGCAAGCCGCTGCCGTGCTGTTGCTGCCCGCGCCGACTATAACGGGCACGCGCCCCGCGACCCGTTTTATGATAAAGCGCGTCGCTTTTTCGTATTCGTCGTGCGAAACGGTGGGCGGCTCGCCCGTGGTGCCGAAAGGCACGAGCGCGGTCACGCCGCCGCCGATAAGATGTTCGATATAACGCTCGAGAACGCTATAGTCTATGTTTCCGTCCTTGCCGAACGGCGTGACCATTGCCGCGCCGCAACCGTTGAAAATCGCCATATCGTATATACCTCGCTTATTTACGGGAATTGAGCAGTTCCGCTATTTGCACGGTGTTCGACGCCGCGCCTTTGCGGATATTGTCGGCGACTACCCAAATATTAAGTCCGCTGTCTACGGAGAAGTCGCGACGCACTCTGCCGACGTATACTTCGTCCGTGCCCTCGCAGTCGAGCGGCATAGGGTAGACGTTTTTGCTTACGTCGTCGCACAGCACAATGCCGTCGGCATTTTTCAATACTTCGAGCGCGCTCTCGCGCGTTACTGGTTTGAAAAACTCTATGTTAATGCTTTCGCTGTGCCCGTAATAAACGGGCACGCGCGCGGTAGTCGCCGTGATCTTGAGCGAATCGTCGCCGAGTATCTTGCGCGTTTCGTGCACCATTTTCATCTCTTCGCCTGTGTATCCGTCCGCGTCGAAAGTGTCTATGTGCGGTATTATGTTGTTCGCGATAGGGTGCGGGAACTTTTTAGGCGGCAATCCCTCGAGTCCGTTTTTCAAGTCCTCGAGACCTTGTCTGCCCGCGCCGGACACCGCTTGATACGTGGTGTATACAATGCGCTTTATCTTGAATGCATCGTGCAACGGTTTGAGCGCGACCACCGCTTGAATGGTCGAGCAATTAGGGTTGGCAATAATGCCGTTGTGGGCAAACGCCGCTTCGGGATTGACCTCGGGCACTACGAGCGGCACTTTCGGGTCCATGCGCCAATAGCGCGAGTTATCTATTGCTACCGCGCCGCACTCGGCAAACACGGGCGCAAAATCGCGCGAAACGTCGCTGCCCGCCGAAAACAG
>CAJUNM010000045.1:0-2655 GCA_910587805.1 uncultured Christensenellaceae bacterium
AAAATTTTCTAAAAAAATATGAAAAAGTATGCTAAAAACGCTTGACTAATTTGCACGCAATATGCTCAAAATCCTTGACATCGACGGTGTATTGTGGTAATATAACTATGCTTTGAGCACCATTAGCTCAGTTGGTAGAGCAACTGACTCTTAATCAGTGGGTCCAGAGTTCGAGTCTCTGATGGTGTACCACTTAAGTCCGAATTATTTGCTGCAAGGCAAACGGTTCGGATTTTTTATTCTAAAAACGGAATTTATAAAATAACGGAGGGTCTATGATTTACAAAAAATTTCGAGACGTCGAATTATCCGCGTTGGGATTCGGTACTATGCGATTGCCCACGATCGACGGTAAGTTTTCCGCGATCGACGAAAAGCTTACGCGAGAGATGTTCGATTACGCAATAAAGCACGGCATCAACTATTTCGATACGGCTTGGGGCTATCACGACGGCGAGTCGGAAAACACGGTCGGTAAGATTTTATCGGAATACGACAGATCGAGTTTTTATCTTGCGAGCAAATTCCCCGGTTACGATCTGTCCAATATGGGCAAGGTAGAGGAGATATTCGAGAGGCAGTTGAAAAAATGTCGAGTGGACTATTTCGATTTTTATCTCATACATAACGTTTGCGAAATGAATATAGAACAGTATCTCGACGAGAGCTACGGTACAATGGCGTATTTGCTCGATCAAAAGGATACGGGCAGAATAAAACATTTGGGATTTTCCGTACACGGCAGCATCGAGGTCACGAAGCGCTTTCTCGATAAGTATGGGAAATATATGGAGTTCGGTCAAGTTCAGTTGAATTATCTCGATTGGGAGTTTCAAGACGCAAAACTCAAAGTCGAGATGCTTGATAAACTCGGTATTCCCGTATGGGTAATGGAACCGTTACGCGGCGGCAAGCTGGCAAAGCTCGACGAGAAATACGAGCGCGAGCTTAAAAAAATTCGCGCCGACGAGACTGTTCCCGCCATGGCTTTCCGTTTTTTACAAAGCATTCCTAACGTAACGATGATACTTTCGGGTATGTCCGATTTTGAGCAGGTAAAGTCGAACATCGCAACGTTCGATTCCGATAAACCGCTCGACGCGCGCGAGTTGAAAGCGATTTTCGCAATAGCGGACGATATGATAAAAGAATCGTCTTTGCCGTGCACGGCTTGCCGATATTGCACGAGCCATTGTCCGAAAGGTTTGGACATTCCCGAGCTGATACGTCTTTACAACGAGCATTGTTTTACCGGCGGCGGGTTTATAGCGCCCATGGTACTCGGAACTTACTCAAGCGAGAAATTGCCGAGCGCGTGCGTCGGTTGCGGAAGTTGCGAAGCGGTTTGTCCGCAGCAGATCAAAGTGTCGGAAATGATGAAAGACTTTTCGTCAAGATTGAAATAGGAGATATGATATGACAGAATCTGTTCTAACAAGAAAAAATGTGAGCGTTAAGCTTAAGATCACCGTAAAAATGTCGGTTTCTGCGGTGATAATAGCTCTTGCGGTAGGCTTGCCGCAGCTTGTTCACGTCGTTGCCGGCGCGCAGGGCGGAGCGCAATGGCTGCCCATGTATTTGCCCGTGCTGCTCGGCGGATGTTTACTCGGTTGGCAATGGGGATTAGGGATCGGTATCGTTTCGCCACTTTTAAGTTTCGGTATAACTTCGCTCGCGGGCAACGCTATGCCCGTCGCCGTCAAACTGCCTTATATGATAGCCGAACTTGCCGTATTCGGCGCGGTATCCGGCGTGTTTTCAAAGCGCATAGCTGAAAATTCGTGGATGGCGTTTCCGGCGGTGCTGTCGGCTGCGGTAGGCGGCAGAACGTTATTTATGACAGTAGCTGCGGTTTTTCAGTCTGTTTCGCCGCTGTCGGCCGCCGACGCTTGGTCTCAGGTCCAAACGGGTCTCGTCGGGCTTGTTTTACAAGCGACGCTCGTGCCGATTATCGTAATGATATTGTCGTTTGCGATAAATAAGGAAAAACGCGCAAACAATGATTAAGCTCGAACGGCTTAGAGATATGCTCATAAGCGGAAATTACACATGTGTAATTTCCGACGGTACCGAGTATATAACGAGTAGGGAGCGCGGTGTCAAACCGCTTATCGCGTTGATCGACGGAGGGCGAAGACTCGACGGATTTTATGCGGCGGATAAAGTAGTCGGCAAAGCCGCGGCATTGCTGTACGCATACATGAAGATCGAAGCGCTATATGCTTGCGTATTAAGCGAGAAAGCGTTGGCTGTGTGTAAGGCGCACGGTATTGGCGTAGAGTACGACGTTCTTGCGAAAAGTATAATAAATCGAAAAGGCGACGGAATTTGTCCGATGGAAACTCTGACCGAGAACGTATGCGAGCCGAGTATCGCACTCGATATGATCAAACTTAAATTACAAGAAATGGCTTAAACGTAACGACGGCGGCAATTACAAAGCAACCGTCGTTATAATATTAAAGAAGAATTTAGTGCATAAAAGAAAAAACAGTCTATATAGACTGTTTGTGGAGCGGAAGACGAGATTGACCGCGACCGTCTTGGCAAGGTGATGGTCCCTTGAGCCACTTCCGTAAAATAAAAAACAGCCTGTTAAGGACTGTTTGTGGAGCGGAAGACGAGATTGACCGCGACCGTCTTGGCAAGGTGATG
>CAJUNM010000045.1:2755-12290 GCA_910587805.1 uncultured Christensenellaceae bacterium
GTCCCCTGAGCCACTTCCGTAAAATAAAAAACAGCCCGTTAAGGACTGTTTGTGGAGCGGAAGACGAGATTGACCGCGACCGTCTTTGCAAGGCGATGGTCCCCTGAGCCGCTTCCGTAAAAGAAAAACAGCCCGTTAAGGACTGTTGTGGAGCGGAAGACGAGATTCGAACCCGCGACCCTCACCTTGGCAAGGTGATGCTCTACCCCTGAGCCACTTCCGCATAATGTACAGCGTTGCTTGTGCATTAGCTATTGCTTATTGCGCGAGACAACACTAAAAATATACCACTTATAATTACGGTTGTCAAGCATTTTTTTATTAAAATTCGCAATTTTATTAAAAAATGTTTGACAATGTATTTAATATAGAGTATAATTAGTTCGTTACATAAGGAGGTGGGTCATGGCTGTCCCCAAGCACAAAACATCTAAGCAACGCACGCATACGCGCGGATCGCAGTGGAAGACTTCCGCACCTGCGCTTTCGGAGTGCAAGAACTGTCATTCACTCGTTAAGTCGCACCGTGTTTGCCCCGTTTGCGGATCTTATGACGGCGAGCTTAAGATAGAACACAAGCAAGACAACAACTGAAAATTTACCCCGTAGTACACGGGGTATCTTTATATAGGATATTTATATGAAAATTATAGTTGATGTAATGGGCTGCGACCATCCCGAAAAGCTTGTGCGCGGTACTGTGGACGCCGCGAAACTCCATCCGGATTATACAATGGTGTTGGTGGGCGATTCCGACTTGATCAAAGCCAATCTCGGCGGAGGCGCATCCAATATCGAGATCGAGCACGCGCCAGACGTGATAACTAACGACGACGTGCCGACCCAAGCGATCAGACAAAAAACGCAGTCTTCGCTTGTAAGATCGTTTTCGATACTGACGGGTTCGGACGATGCGATAGGGCTTGTGAGCGGCGGCAGCACGGGCGCGGTGCTCACGGGCGCGACTTTGATAGTCAAGCGTCTGTCGGGCGTAAAGCGTCCTACGCTCGCGTCGTTTCTGCCCACCGTGGACGGCAAGCTCGTTTGCGTTGCCGATTGCGGCGCAAACGTAGACTCTTTGCCCGAGTATATAGCGCAGTTCGCTCTCATGGCTAACGTGTACGTAAAAGCGGTGCGCGGAATAGAAAGCCCGCGGATCGGGCTGTTGTCGGTAGGTCCGGAAGAAAAGAAAGGCGACGAGCGCACTCGCGCCGCTCACGCGTTATTGAAAGAATTACCGATAAATTTCGTAGGTAACCTCGAAGCGCGCTATGCGATTTCAGGCGATTACGACGTTGTGGTAAGCGACGGATTTTCGGGGAACATTCTCGTAAAATCGACGGAAGGCACGGCAAAAATGGTCATGAAATTGCTAAAAAGCGCGTTGACGTCGTCGCTCAGCTCGAAGATCGGCGCATTATTGATGAAAAAATCGCTCAAATCGCTTAAAAAGAAAATGGACTATCATGCGTACGGCGGCGCGCCGTTCTTGGGCGTGAAAAAGCTCGTTATAAAAACGCACGGCTCGTCAAACGAGGTGTCGACCGCAGCATCGATAAACAACATAATACTTATGCACGAGCGTAATATAATTTCCGAGATAGAAACGGGTCTTGCGGCGTTTAACGGCGCGACGGAGCAACAGTGAAAAACATAGAGGAAGTCATAGGCTATAAGTTTACGGATAAAAGCCTGCTGCGGCAGGCTTTTACTCATTCGTCGTATGTTAACGAGCACGGCGGAGATGCAAACGAGCGCTTGGAGTTTTTGGGCGACTGCATACTCGATTTTCTTGTAGGGGAAAAATTATTTTACGAATATCCTACCGCCGACGAGGGCGAGCTTTCCGAAAAACGCGCGGCTCGGGTTTCGCGCAATCCGCTTGCGCGCATAGTCGATTCTTTGCATTTGATGAACTATCTGCTTATCGGCGCGGGCGTAGACAAAAAGAATTTTTCGGATAAAAACAGATCGAATCTTTTTGAAGCGGTAGTCGGCGCGATCTATATCGACGGCGGGCTTGAGGCGTGCAAACGTTTTTTGGAACGCCGCTTTTATCCGAAAGTAGTGCCCGAATACGATTACAAATCGGTATTGCAAAAGAAATCGGGCGATAAATATCCCGTTTATTCGATCGCTGCGGAAAACTCGGGCTACAGCGCGACCGTTGCGGTAGCTGATAAAAAGTTTTGCGGAAAGGGCAAAACCAAACACGAGGCGGAGATCGCCGCCGCTCGAGCGGCGTGTAAAGCATTGTTCGACGCCGAATGAACGATTGAACTTGCGCAAAATTATCGAACAATGTCGCAAAAATAAAAAACAGAAAAAGAAATCGAAAAATCAATCTGCGAACGAACCGCAGTATTTGCGTAAAATTATCGAACAATGTCGCAAAAATAAAAAACAGAAAAAGAAATCGAAAAATCAATCTGCGAACGAACCGCAGTATTTGCGTAAAATTATCGAACAATGTCGCAAAAATAAAAAACAGAAAAAGAAATCGAAAAATCAATCTGCGAACGAACCGCAGTATTTGCGTAAAATTATCGAACAATGTCGCAAAAATAAAAAACAGAAAAAGAAATCGAAAAATCAAGCTTCGCTTGTTGATTTTTTGCGCGCGTAGTGTTATACTTGTGTTATAAGGTTAACAAGGTTCAACTCGGTACATAGCATTGAAGTTCAAGAACTTATCCGTCTACGGATTCAAATCCTTTGCTGTAAAGACGTCGATCGGCTTTACCGAAGGCATAACGGCTATCGTAGGTCCTAACGGTTGCGGCAAGAGCAACGTTGCGGACGCTGTGCGTTGGGTTCTCGGCGAGCAATCCGCCAAGCTTTTGCGTGGCGACAATATGCAGGACGTAATATTCAAAGGCACGGAAAAGCGCGGCGCGCTCTCGTATGCCGAGGTTTCGCTCACGTTCGATAATACCGATCGTTGTCTTTTCCCGTCGTGCGAATATTCCGAAGTCGTAATGACACGCAAACTGTTCCGTGACGGTGAAAGTCAATATTTATTGAACGGCAATATTTGTCGACTTCGCGACGTCGGCGATATGCTTCGCGACGCGGGGTTCGGGCGCGAAGGCTATACTATCATAGGTCAGGGCAAAGTCACCGAAATAGTCAGCAGCAAGCCCGAGGATCGCAGAGCTATATTCGAGGAAGCCGCAGGCATAAGCAAATACAAATATCGTAAGCTCGAAGCGGAGCGCAAGAACGAGCGCACCAAAGCCAATATCGACAGAATTAACGACGCAATGAAGATCGAGCAGGAACGGCTCGAGCCGTTGACCAAGCAAGCCGAAAAAGCGCGTATGTATCTCGAGCTTTCGGAAAAGCTCAAACAGCTCGAGATAAACGATTACATATACCAGTTTGATACCGCCGCCGATAAAAAGGACAAGCTCGGCGAAGTCATAGACGGATTCAAAGCACGCATTGCGGAAAAGCAAGCGGAGTACGAAAAAGCGAATAGCGATTTCAATTCCGCGCACGATAAGTTGCAAACCATAGACGTACAGCTCGACGAGTTCAGGCGCGAGCTTACCGACATATCGGTAAACAGCGTAGAAATACGCGGACAGATACAGTACATAACGCGCGAACGCGACGCGATAAACGATCAGAACAATAAATACATAGCCGATAATGCCGAGCTTGAGGAAAATTGCCGCGAGCTTGACAGAATGCTCGACGAACGCCGTGCCGAGCACGACGCAAAAACGAACGCGCTCGAAACGCATAAAGCCGAGTTCGACAAGACAAACGTCAAGTATACCGAACTCGATAAGCGCGTGGCGGAAGAGGAGAATCGGATCGAGGGCGCGCGCAGAGCGTTGCTCGACGCAATGGAGCGCAAAGCCCGCGTAAGCCAGAGCGTAGGCGAGCTGACTGCGGAGCGCGCATTGTTGATCGATCAGTCGGAAGGTATCAGATCGCGCATAGAAAGCACGACGGAACGCCTTGCGGAAGTCAAAGCCGCTGCCGAAAAACTCGAAAACCGGCTCGCAATATTGACCGACGAAAAAACGGAACTGACCGATAAGCGCGCCGACGTGTCGCAAAAGCTCGACGCATGCTCGACGAGACTGCGTTCGCTCGGCGAGAGCATATCGGAAATGCAAAGCGAGTATTCCGGCGCGTCCGTGCGCAGGAACATGCTCAAAGAAATACATGCGTCGATGGAAGGCTACGCACTGCCGGTGCGTAAGCTTTTGGACGATGCAAAGACAGATAACAGAATCAAGAACTCCGTTCTCGGCGTTGTCGGTCAGGTAATTTCCGTCAAGGAAGGTTTCGAGACCGCAATAGAGATCTCGCTCGGACAGGCAATGAGCAACATTGTCACCAAGACCGAGGACGACGCGAAAATACTTATCGATCACCTCAAAAAGAATCGCTACGGCAGAGCGACGTTCTTGCCGATAACAAGTTTCAAAAAACGTTCGATAGAAAAACAGTATATGCCGCTGCTCAATCGCTCGGGCTGTTTCGGAATAGCGACCGAAGTAATAAGCGCCGATCCGATTTTCGATACGATCATAAGCGGTCTTTTGGGCGGCACGGTTATAGTAGATAATATGGATACCGCGGTCAAGCTCGCGCGCGACAGCGGTTATGCGTTTCGTATCGTCACGCTCGACGGTGAAATGCTTGTGCCCGCGGGTTCTATCACGGGCGGCAGTAAAAAATCGGACGTCGGCAGCGTGTTCTCGCACGAGCGCGAGCTTAAAGAGATCACTGCGCGTTGCGACGAGCTTAAATCCGCGCTCGACGCTATGCAGACCGAGCAAGCGGAGCTTGACGTAAACAATAAAAAATACACGGTACGGCTCAAAGAGCTTACCGAGGATATTCAAAATTATGTGCTTGCGGAAAACTCCGCCAACATCGAATATAAAAACCTAACCGTCGAGATAACCGAGCTTGAGACCGCCGTAAAAAACGACGAGTCCGCGCTCGAGAATATGACGGAACGCAAAAAAGCGATCGACGCCGATATAGAGCTTGCAGAAAAGACCAAGGACGAATTGGGTACGGATCGTCAGACCGAAGAGGACGATCGCAGCCGTCGCGAGTTCGAGGCTGTAAAGTTCGAGCGCGATAAACTCCGCGACGCGGTAAACGAGGGAAACCTCGCTATACTGTCGCTCGGCAAGGATATAGAACGGCTCACGCACGAGATAACGCGTCTCGACGGCGAGCGCGTTGCGACGTTGCAGAATATCGAAGCCAATAATATGGCAATACTTTCCAACAACAGAAGTATCGCGCAGCTCAACGAAAAGCTCGACAATCTCGCCGCGAGCAACGCGGACAACAGCGACGAGCGTTACGCCGAGCTTAACGAAAAGCTCAATAACACGAGTAAGTATAAAGCCGATCTTAATCGCTTGATGGTAGACAGCGAAAAACTGCGTATGCAGATCAACGAGGAAATCACCGAGCTTATAAATCAAAAGAACGAGCACGACACCGCGCTCGCGCTTGTGGATTCAAACATGGAGACCATGCGTCAGCGCGTTACCGAAGAATACGGTCTTACTCACGAGGAGTGCCTCGAGCGCAAAGACGAAAATTATAATCCCGAAACGGGCAGGATCGAAATCGGCAAACTGCGCCGCAGAATAGATCATCTCGGTAATATAAATATCGACGCTATCGCCGAATCGCAAGAGCTTGCGCAATCTTTCCATAACCGCGAAATACAGCGCGACGACCTTGTAAAGAGTTTGAGAGACGAGGAGCGCGTTATCGGCGAAATGAACGCGAACATGCTGCGCGATTTCAACGCTTGTTTCGAGCAGATCCGCACCAACTTCCGTTCGATATTCTCGGAACTGTTCAACGGCGGCACAGCCGATCTCGAACTTACCGAAAATGACGACGAGCTGCTGCGCGGCGTCGAGATAAAAGCGCAACCCCCGTCAAAGACATTCGGCTCGATCTCGCTGTTGTCGGGCGGTGAAAAAACGCTTACGGCAATAGCGATACTTTTCGCAATCTTGCGGTTGAGACCTATGCCGTTTTGCTTGCTCGACGAAATAGAGGCTGCGCTCGACGACGCCAACGTCGGACGTTTCGCAGCGTATCTCAAAAAATTCTCAAAGGATACGCAGTTCATAGTTATAACGCACAGAAAACCCACTATGGAACAAGCGGATACGCTGTTCGGCGTTACCATGGAAGAAAAGGGCGTGTCTAAAATAGTTTCCGTACAGCTCACCGACGCGATAAAGCAAGCGGCGGCGGGAAATGAGGAATAAACGCGATAATACGAAAAGAGAGGAAAAGGTAAAGTATGGGATTTTTTTCAAAGCTCAAGGAAGGATTGAGAAAGACCAAAGAAGCTATAGCTTATAGGCTTAATAAACTGTTTACGGGCGGCGTGCTTACCGACGAGTTTTACGACGAGCTTGAGGAAACGTTGCTTACTTCGGATATCGGCGCGGAAACGACCGATACCGTCATGGAGCGGCTCAAAAAAGAGATAGACAAACAGCACGTTCGCGATACCGCTAAAGTGCGGCAGATATTAAAAGATATTCTCGTGGAATTGCTTGAGGAAAACGCGCAGCCCGAATACGAATATCCGCTTGTAATAATGCTTTCGGGCGTGAACGGCGTGGGTAAAACCACGGCGATAGGCAAGCTCGCCAAAAAATTCAAAAAAGCCGGCAAGTCCGTCACTGTAGCCGCCGCCGATACGTTCAGAGCCGCTGCGAGCGATCAGCTCACCGTTTGGGCGGAACGCGCGGGCGTGCGGCTCATAAAGCACGCGGAAGGCGCGGATCCCGCCGCGGTAGTGTTCGACGCGGCGCAGAGCGTCAAGAGCAAAGGCGGCGACGTTCTGCTCATAGACACCGCGGGACGGCTGCACAACAAAAAGAACTTAATGGAAGAACTGAAAAAGATCGCGCGCGTAGCGCAGAGAGAACTGCCCGACGCCGCGATTTACAATTATATCGTGCTCGACGCCACTACGGGACAGAACGCCGTATCGCAGGTGGAGATATTCAACGAGGCGATCGACATAGACGGGATAATATTGACCAAACTCGACGGCACGGCAAAGGGCGGCGTCGTGCTCGCAATTGCGGGCGAACTCAACGTGCCCGTCGTGTACGTAGGCGTCGGCGAGGGAATAGACGACCTCGAGGACTTCGACGCAAAAGATTTCGTAAACGGAATAATGGGCGAATGATTTTGTCAACGCCGAGAGGAAAAACATGATGACAAACGTAAAAGAGCAAGAGCGCGACGAACTGCACAAGGCGATATGGAATATAGCGAACGACTTGCGCGGAAGCGTGGACGGATGGGATTTTAAGCAATACGTTTTGGGTATAATGTTTTACCGCTATATATCCGAGAATATCACGAACTACATAAACGCCGACGAACGCGCGGCGGGCAACGACGGTTTCGATTACGCCGAGCTTTCGGACGAGCAAGCGGAGGAAGCCCGCGCCGATATGGTAAAGACAAAAGGCTTTTTCATCTTGCCGAGCCGGCTTTTTTGCAACGTCCGCAAATCGGCAAAGAATAACGATAATCTAAACGAAACGCTCGAAAAGGTTTTTAAGGCGATAGAAGGTTCGGCGCAAGGCACGGATAGCGAGGACGACTTTAAGGGGCTTTTCGACGATATAGACGTCAACAGCAATAAGCTCGGCGCGACGGTAACAAAGCGCAACGAAAAACTAGTGAAATTGCTTGACGGCATTGGCGATATGAAGCTCGGCAATTATCAAGACAACACGATAGACGCTTTCGGAGACGCTTATGAATTTTTGATGGGAATGTACGCAAGCAACGCTGGCAAAAGCGGCGGCGAATACTATACACCACAAGAAGTGTCCGAATTGCTCACGCGGTTGACAATCGTAGGCAAGACCGAAGTCAACAAAGTGTACGATCCCGCTTGCGGAAGCGGCTCGCTACTATTAAAATTCGCAAAGGTACTCGGCAAAGACAAAGTACGGCAAGGCTTTTTCGGGCAAGAGATAAACTTGACGACGTACAACCTTTGCCGAATAAATATGTTTTTGCACGACATAGACTTCGATAAATTCAATATAGCAAACGAAGATACTTTGATTTCGCCGCAACATTGGGATGACGAGCCGTTTGAAGCTATTGTTTCAAATCCGCCGTATTCCATAAAGTGGGCGGGCGATAGCAACCCGCTACTTATAAATGATACTCGATTTGCGCCCGCAGGTATACTTGCACCCAAAAGCTATGCCGACCTTGCGTTTATTATGCACTCGCTTTCGTGGCTTGCGACAAACGGCACGGCGGCGATAGTATGCTTCCCCGGAATATTCTATCGCGGCGGCGCGGAGCAAAAGATACGCAAGTATCTTATAGACAATAACTTTATAGACTGCATAATACAACTTCCGAGCAATTTATTTTTCGGCACAAGCATTTCCACTTGTATTATGGTGCTTAAAAAGAGCAAGACGACCAACGACGTGCTTTTTATAGACGCAAGCGCGGAGTGCGTAAAGGTAACGAACAACAATAAACTAACCGACGCGAATATAGAAAATATACTTAAAATCTTCACCGAACGCAAGGACGTTGACTATACGGCAAAGGTAGTCGATAATTCCGTAATAGGCACAGAGAACGATTATAACCTTTCGGTAAGCACCTACGTTCAAAAACAGGATACACGCGAAAAGATAGATATTTACGAATTGAACAAGCAAATCGACGAGATAGTGGCACGGGAAGACGTTTTGCGTAGCGAGATTAAAAAGATAATAGAGGAGATATAAAAGATTCTTCGGCTACGCTCGGAATGAATTTCGACCGAAGCGAGCTTGTGAGCGAAGCGGAGAAATCTTAACAACATTGATATTGGTTGAAGGAGAAACGTAAATGCCAAAACGACCCGAAGAATATTTTGCAAAAGTAGTTTTAGAGAGTTATTTTCCCGAACTATATGTGAATTTACAGGTAACCGATAAACCGGATTTGCAAGATTTGACGCATAACATAGGTATTGAAGTAACAAATGCTGAACCTGAAAAACATCAAAGATTGACATCGTGTTGGTTAAAAGCATTGTATAGCCAAAATGAAAAAGTAAGAGAAAAATGTAAAGCTTGTATGCTTCAAAAAGATGATGTGCCGTTTCAAGGTGTAGTGCAAAACATGGGCGTAATTTACATTGAGGACTTAGCAAGCATTATAAAAACGGCATTTTGTAAAAAATTAGAAAAATTGCAAAATAAAGATTTTCGCAAATTTCAGCAAAACGACTTATTTATTTTAACAGAGGTGATTTTCAGTAAATTAAACTTTGAGGATATAAATAGTCCCGATGATTATTTAGATTTTATGATACAGAATAATAATCGAGAAACAAATAAATTTGATTTTGTGTATTTCAAGCTTGTCGGAAGTGTTTGTCAATTTAATCTTAAAGAGAAAAAATATCGTATTGTCGATTACAATAATGGTGCGGTTGTTAATAAGGCAAATACGATAATGGAGTACTATAATTATGAGTGAA
>CAJUNM010000046.1:0-2964 GCA_910587805.1 uncultured Christensenellaceae bacterium
TGCCATGAAAAATGCACCTCCATAAGTTTTGTCCAAACTTTGGGGTGCATTTCATAACGTCCGCTCTTTTTGTATTGCAATAAAAATAAATTACGGATATTGTTCCTTATCCTTTTTGAGAGGAGGCGCGCAACAGTGCGCGCGGCAGAGACTGTTCCGAGGCGGAGCCGAAGAATCTCAACCTCATAATAAAAGCTTAATATCGGAATCAATGTAATAAACCGACCGAAAAATCAAGCTTTGCTTGCTTGACTTATTTGCGCGTTACGGGTATAATATAACAGTGGAAAAGAATGCGCTCGACAGACTGACGCCGACGGCGTTGGCGTTCATAGGCGACGCGGTGTACTCGCTGTACATACGCACGCGCGTGGTGTCGGAGACCGACTTTACGTGCGGCACGACCCACGTAATAGCTACCAAATACGTAAATGCGACCGCTCAAGCCGAAGTGTTCGACGCGCTATCGGCGAGCGGATTTTTGACCCCCGACGAAACGGACATAGCGCGCCGCGCAAAGAACGCGCACTTACACACGCGCTCGAAGATCCCGTCGGATACGTATCACAAATCCACGGCGCTCGAGGCGGTCATCGGCTATGCGGAGCTGTCCGGCAACGCCGCGCGCAAAGCGGAACTGCTCGATAAATGCGCAGAGTTTGCGGGATTAAACAAAAGCAATTAACTTTTCAAAGGACAATATAATGCAAGTATCACCCAAAGTCGAACTTATCCGTTACACGGAAGACCCCGAAGCGACCGTCGCGCTCGCGGCAAAGCTTTGCTATTCCAACCGTGAATTGCCCGATCTTACCGAAAACATCTTTGAAAAAGATAATTCGGCGTTTATCGCCAACCTGATCGATATGGGGCATCTTTCGCCCGTTGAGCATGCGTCGTTCACGTTCTCTATCGAGGGTGTGTCGCGCGCGTTGCTCGCGCAGATCACGCGGCATCGCGTCGCGTCGTTCTCGGTGCGCTCGCAGCGATACGTGTCCGAGGATTCGTTCAACTACGTAGTGCCGCCCGCAATAGAGGGGCTGGGGGCAGCCGCGGTAGCACGCTACAAAGGTCAAATGGATACGATCATGGATTGGTACCGCGATTGGCAGAGCGCGCTCGGCAGAGGCGAAAAGTCCAACGAGGACGCGCGGTTCATTCTTCCCAATGCGTGCGAAACCAAAATGATAGTCACTATGAACGCGCGCGAGCTTATGCACTTTTTCGAGCTGCGCTGCTGCAACCGCGCGCAGTGGGAGATACGCAACGTTGCGTGGCTCATGTTCGAGCAAGCGGTCAAGGTTGCGCCCAATCTGTTCCGCGATGCGGGTCCCGGGTGTTTGCGCGGCGCATGCCCCGAAGGAGACAAGGCTTGCGGCAAGTCCGCAGAGGTAGCGGCGCGCCGCGACTCCGCGTTCGAGCGTGCGGGCAAGCCCGAAAAGAAAAAGAGCAAGAAGTAACGCGAGGCTTGTATCATAAAGATATACGGAAAAAACGCCGTTCTCGAACGGCTTAAAAGCGGCGGTACGCTCGAGCGCATCGAGCTTTTGAAAAACTCGGCGCACGATAACCGCGTGACGGACATACTCGATCTTGCGCGGCGCGCGGGCGTAGAATTGCGTTTTCGCGATCGTGCCGCGCTCGACCGCGCGTCCGACGGCGCAGTGCATCAAGGCTGTATCGGGTATTGCGACGGATACGCGTATTCGAGTCTCGACGACGTTTTCGCGTGCGCCGAGCAAAAGAACGAACCGCCGTTTATAGTCGTGCTCGACGGGATAGAAGACCCGCATAATCTCGGCAGCATTATCCGTTCGTGCGAGTGCGGCGGCGTGCACGGTATCATACTCGGCAAAAACCGTCAAGTCCCCGTAAACGACACTGTCATCAAAGTAGCCGAGGGCGCGGCGGAGCACGTGCGCATAGTGCGCGCGGTCAATGTGAACGACGCTATTCGCACGCTTAAAACGCGCGGCGTTTGGGTATATGCGCTCGATGCGTCCGGCAATGATATATATTCGGAAAATCTCGGCGGCGCGCTTGCGCTCGTCGTCGGCGCGGAGGGCAAGGGCGTGTCGCGGCTTACAAAGGAACTTTGCGACGGTGTTCTGTCGTTGCCCATGCGCGGAAAGATCAATTCGCTTAACGCGTCGGTCGCAGCCGCGCTCGGAATATACTGCAAAATTTCTTACGACGCAGCAGTCAAACGAAATAATAAACAAGCATAAAGGAGCTTGATATGAGAAAACCTATAATTGCAGGCAATTGGAAAATGAACAAGACCGCCGCGGAATGCCGCGAACTGATCACGGCGCTCGCGCCGAAAGTGAAAGACGCGAGTTGCGACGTGGTCGTGTGCGTTCCGTTCACCGATATTGCGCTCGCCGCTGAGCTTGTAAAAGGCACGAACGTTAAAGTCGGCGCGCAGAACATTGCTTGGGCGGACAGCGGCGCGTTTACGGGCGAGATAAGCGCGGCTATGCTCAAGGAAGCGGGCGCGGAGTACGTCATTATCGGGCACAGCGAACGCCGTCAGTATTTCGGCGAGACCGATGCGTCGGTCAACGCACGGCTCGTGCAGGCGTTAAAGAACGGGTTTAATCCGATCGTCTGCGTGGGCGAATTGCTCGCCGAGCGCGAGGGCGGCAAGACCGAACAGGTCTGCAAAACGCAGGTGACGGGCGCGTTCGCTAACGTGTCTGCGCACGATGCGCTCAAAACTGTCATAGCGTACGAGCCGGTCTGGGCTATAGGCACGGGCAAGACCGCGACCGACGAACAGGCAAACGAGACTATCGGATACATCCGTTCGGTCATGGCGGAGCTTTACGGCAAAGATGTCGCGGACGCCGTGCGTATCCAGTACGGCGGAAGCATGAACGCAAAGAACGTGGCGGGGCTTATGGCTCAGCCCGACATCGACGGCGGACTCATCGGGGGTGCGAGCCTAAAAGCGGACGACTT
>CAJUNM010000046.1:2974-10964 GCA_910587805.1 uncultured Christensenellaceae bacterium
GCCGCCGATTAGTAAACTCGTGCGCCGACCTTGCTGCACGTTTGCTCACCGTCGTCGTTGCTTTCCCTTGATGCAGCGCGGCTAAGGCTGCGGCAAACGCGCCTTGACGGAGAACAAACGTTCGACGCGATTTCGGCGCGTCGTTTCCTATCGTCGGCGTATAACCGCGAAATAATCAACGTATATATATTTACGAAAGTTTTACAAACGAACGCCTAAACGGTAAAAGAGAGGTAAAGATAATGAACGCATTGATCATACTCGACGGGTTCGGACAAGCGTCCGAAACATACGGCAACGCCATTGCACAGGCAAAAAAGCCGTTCTACGATTCGCTTATTCAAAAGTATCCGCACACGCTAATAAACGCGTCGGGCTATGCCGTCGGTTTGCCCGAAGGACAAATGGGCAACAGCGAGGTCGGACATCTCAATCTCGGCGCGGGCAGGGTCGTGTATCAGGACATCACCACTATAGACGACGCGATAAAGAACGGGTCTTTCAATGAGAACGCCGCGTTCAATCATGCAATAGCGACGGTAAATCGCAACGATTCCACGCTTCATCTCGTCGGATTGTTGAGCAACGGCGGAGTTCACAGTATGAATACGCATCTTTACGCCTTGCTCAAGCTGTGCAAACTTCGCGGCGTTAAGAACGTGTGCGTGCATGCGATCACCGACGGCAGAGACGTTCCGCCCGATTCGGGCAGAAGCTTTGTGAACGAGCTTGCGGATAAGATCGCCGAGATCGGAGTGGGCAAGATAGCTACCGTGGTCGGCAGATATTACTACATGGACAGAGACAACCGTTGGGAGCGCGTCGCGCGCGGCTACAATGCTGTTTTCGCCGCGCAAGGCAAGCATTTTTCAAACGCCGATGCGGCAATGGCTGCGAGCTATGCGGCGAGCGTAATGGACGAGTTTGTCGAGCCTGCGGTAATAGGCGATTATTCGGGCGTAAACGACGGCGACGCGATCATATTCTATAATTTCCGCGCCGACCGCGCGCGTCAGATCTCGCACGCTATAACCGAACCGAACTTCGATAAGTTCGAGCGTGCGGGCGGATACAAAAAGGTAACGTACGTCGGCATGACGCAGTACGACGTTACGCTCGAGAATATAGAAACGGCTTTTCCGCCGCGTCGGCTCAAAAACACGCTCGGCGAGTATCTCGCGAGTAAGGGCTTGACGCAAGCCCGCGTTGCGGAGACCGAAAAATACGCGCACGTCACGTTCTTTTTCAACGGCGGCGTGGAAAAAGCGAACGACGGCGAAACGCGCGTGCTCGTTGCAAGCCCCAAAGTGGCAACGTACGACCTTCAGCCCGAAATGAGCGCGTATGAGGTCGCGGACAAAGCTGTCGAACAGATCGAAAGCGGCAAGGACGTTTTGATCCTTAACTTTGCAAACTGCGATATGGTCGGGCATACGGGCGTGCTCAACGCCGCAGTTAAAGCCGTCGAGGCTGTAGACGAATGTCTAAAAAAGGTAGTCGAGGCAATTTGGCGTTCGGGCGGTACTGCGATAGTGACGGCGGACCACGGCAACGCCGAGGTCATGCAGTTCGAGGGCGGTTCGCCGTGCACGTCGCATACAACCAACCTCGTGCCGTTGATCGTAGCGGGCGATAAGTATGTAGGCGCGAAGCTTAAGGACGGCAAAGCGCTTTGCGACGTCGCGCCCACTCTGCTCGATATTATGGGCGTAAGTAAGCCCGCCGAAATGACGGGCGAAAGCATAATCGAATAAATAGCGATTGTTCGGTAAAATATTCGCAACATAAAAAGAGATAAGACTTTAGCGGTTTTATCTCTTTTTGTTTTGTATTGATATTATTTAGAAAAATACTCTGACTGCGACGGCTGTGTGAAATAACGGAATAGCCGTTTCGCGGCATTAAGGCAGGGATTTCTCGCGACGCATAGGACACAAACCAAACCGAACTAATTATTCTGTACTTCCACGTATTCGTCGAGTTTTTGCATAAACTCGTCGGGATCGACGCTTTCGGCGGAGAAGGTGAGCACGTCGCCCGTAAGCAGCTTCGTTTCACCGTCCGGTACGCATTCGCGCCCGTCGCGCTTCAAGCCGATTACAAGCGTGTTATACGGCCAGAGTATATTGCGCACACGTCGACGCGCTATCGGCGAACCGTCGCGCACAACGCCTGTGACGGTCATATTTTTTGCGTTCGGGATGGGGTTTTCCGCTTGCAGTTTTTCGAGCATGGTCTCGTACAGCGGATCGGTCTTTGTGAGTTCCGCTATCACCGACGCGACGGTGATAGCGATAAGGCAAGGCAACAGATTGACATAGCTTGCCGTCAGCTCGAGCGACAGCGCAAGCGCGGTTATGGGCGCGCGCACCGACGCAGCGAAATATGCGCATATGCACAAGAGTACGATATTCGGCACGTATGCGGCATTCAGTCCGCACGCCGTGCACGCTTTGGCGGCTATGATTCCGATAAGCGCGCCGATGGCGATCATCGGTATAAAGAGGCCGCCCGTAGCGCCGCTTCCGCTCGCTATCGACGTGGATACGAACCGTACGGCGAGCAGTGCGAACAGCAGTCCTATCGACATGCCGGCAAACGCGTGCTCTATCAAAGCCTCGCCGCTGCCTGTCGCGATGGGTACGATCAGTCCGCAGACCGCCGCGAGCAGGAACGCGGGGAGCAGGCGCAGTATCGGGTTTTTGATCTTGCCGAAAAGCTTGCCGAGCGCGATCGTGCCGCGGTTGAACGCTATGCCGAATCCCGAGCAGACTAGTCCGCACAGCGCGGCTATGCCGCAAACTGCGGGCAGATCCTTGCCCGAAACAGGGCTTTGCTGCATGTATGAAAGCATCGCGTGCCCGTGCGCTACGCCTATATCGGCTAAGTACGGTACGTGCTCGAGTCCGAAAAATATCGCTTGGCTTGCCGCCACTGAGAATATGACCGCGGAGAGCGCGGATATGAGTATGTACGGCGAGAATCTGCGGTGCGCTTCCTCAAACGCGAAACACAATCCCGTAAGCGGCGCGTTGAATGCCGCCGCAAGCCCCGCGCATGCGCCGCCCGTAACGAGATAGCGCGAAAAACCGTCTTTCTTTTTTGCCGCGCTGCCGATGCCGTCGCCGATCAGTCCGCCTACGCCTACGCACGGTCCCTCCGAGCCGAGCGGCATGCCCGCAAGGAACGCAAGCAGACTGCCTACGATGAGCGCGGCTGCGGCTTTGAGCCACCCGACGCGCAGCATGCCGCGCGCTCGCGCTTCCGCGAGCGGTATGCCGCTGCCTTTTGCCGCGGCGCACAGCGTTTGAACGACTGCCGTCAACAGACAGCACATGACCGAAAGTATAAGCACGCACGCCGCTACTAGCGGCATGTTGTTCATCTTGTATATTTCGGCGGAGAATGAAAACACTATTCGCGAACACACCAAAAAAAGGGACAGTACGATACCGCATACCGTCCCCGTAACGCAACCGTAAAACAACGGACGCAACGCCGAACCGCGCAGATCGTTTAAGAGTTTTCGCTTATTCGCCATCGCCGTCATCCTTATTCGTCGAGTATTTCGTCATTGCCGATCTTCTCGGCGGGGCATGCCGTGCGGCTTGCTCGCCGTCCGAACGCGGTTGTGCGTTTGTGCGCGGCGTAGACGTAATAAACCGCGATCTGTCCGTTTCGCGCGACATTTGATAAGGTTTGGTTTCGGGGATCTCCACGGTGCGAATATTGTCGAGCGTGGTCGTTCTGCGCCGAGTTTCGCGCTTTTCTATGATAGTTGTTTTTTGATCCGGCTCGGTCGTAAGCTCGAGCGGAACGGTGGGCACGGGATCGGCAAATTGTTCGTCTTTGTCCTTGCGCACGTTTTGCCGATCGGAATATATCGGTTCTATGTCGAAGTTGACATCTTGTTCGGGCGCAAATCGTTCGTGAACATTTATTTCTCGCTCGGGCGATTCGCTCTGTTCGTAGTCTTTGCGGAACAGGAATTTGCGGAACGGCTTGTTCACGAATAACAAAATTATAAAAACGGTAAGCAGTACCGTGAGCATGACGAAAACGGTAAACGCTATCGCCATGCCGCCGTCGCTGCATATCAAGATTCTCATATTGTTTATTGCCATGACTCTCCGCGTATTACGTCAGCTCGCTTTCGCGGCGGACGTTATCATAGAACTTTTGCGAATTTTCGCCCTTGAAGTAGTCGCTCGCGAATATGCGGTTCACGTGCGAGATCTTGTTGAGCAATGTGAGCGATTTTTTTTCAACGTCGGCAATGTAATCGTCGTCGGCGTCGAGCGATTTATATATTATATGATTGATAGAGTTGAAGTAAAGCTTGTCCGTGACGAATTTGGAGTATGCGCGCGAATACAGCACCGACGAATTGTCGGGATCGAATACCGTTGCGCCGTAATTGAGATTTGAAAACGATGTAACGCCCAAAAGATCGAGTATGGTCGGGAGAATATCCACTACGCATGTGAACTTGTTTATTACGCGGTCGATCCCGTCGTCCGCAAGATCGCGGTTGCCGATCTTGATCATTACGGGTACGCGGTACAGTTTGGAATACTCGAGGTGATTTGTATAGTAGATGTTTTTCGCGTAGTTGCTGACGCCTTGATAGTACGCGTTGTGATCGCCGAAAAGCGTTATTATCGTTTTGTCGATAAGCGGGTTTCCGTCCTCGTCGGTATGGGTCTTCAGATAATCGAGCATGATGCCGATCGCCTTGTCGAGATCCATGCCCGCCGCGCAGTAGTAACGGAGCGCCTGCGAGTTTTCGTTGTCTTTTACGAGCGGCAAAAGACCGCATGCGTCGAGCTTGTCGTAGTATTCTTGCAAGTTCTCGCGGTACGCATACTGCCCGTGCTGGGTTATTGTGGTGACGTAAGTGTTGAAACGTCTGTTCGTAGGGAACATTTGTTCTTTGCACTTTTCAAACATGTCCGAATCGAGGTTGCGTTCGCCGAGTTCGCCGCCGCCTATGTCCTCGTTTTCGATATTCATATCTTCGGACGCGGTGTAGCTTTTGAACCCGAGCGCGCCGGTATGGTGCTTGTCGCGATTGTAGAAAATTCTTGTTCCGTCGTGGAAAGAATTGCTCTCCACATCGAACAGGTTTTTCATCATGTTCGGCAAGCTATAAGGTATGGCGTTATCGGGGTAGGCGTAGTTTATATATTGATCGACGAGCGGATAATTGCCGATTATCGACTTGTTCTCGGAGATGTCCGTTTTTTCGAGCGAATACGAATTGTTGAGGATCGCGGTGGAATTGCCGTCGTACAGCTCGTACAGATTAGGATAAAGCGTGCGCAGCAACGCGCTGATTTGCTCGGCGTTGTCGAACAATACGGGTTCGGGTTTTAAGCCGGTGCGCACGGTCGCGCTTTTGATTTTGCACGATACGGGACGGCCGGTGCAAGTGCCCGTCGTTTCTATTTCCCAAGTGTCGCCGCTGTTGAGATTGTCTATATCGTCGCTGACGGCGCCGACCTCGTTGCCTTCTGCGTCGTACAGCGCAAGCACTACGGTCGCGCCCTTGTTGTTTTCGATTTTTCTGTAATTGTACAGTGTGTTGTTTATCGCTTTTCCCGTAACGATCACTCTGTACAGACTGCCTTCGGGCACGGCGGTTATTTTAGTTTCCGTCAAGCGCAGCTTTATTTGCTTTGCGTAGCCGTTGGGGTAAAGTTCCTCGTCGCAAACGAACGTGAACCACTCGAAGCTTTCGCAAAGTATAGTTACGACGTTGTAGTCGGTGGCTTTGCCGTACATTACGGACGGGTTTGTCGTTTCTCTGTATATAAAGTCCGTAAGCTCCGCAGGGTCGCCGCCGTCGATCTTTGAAAACCACCAGCCGCGGGCAAGCTCGTTCGCCATGTTCCCGACCATGCCTTTGTTTGAATACGTGCCCGTTTCGTTTTGGTACAGCTTGTAGCTGAGATCGTACGAATTGTAGTTGTAGTTATTCAATATCACAAGCAAAGAATCGCAAAGAACGACTATTACGAGTATTGCCGAGGTGAGCGCGGCGGTCCTGCGCGCGGAAAGCGGCGCGGGCATCTTTTTGATAAAGATGTAACCGACAGCGCCGTAAACGGAAATGATTATCGCCGAAACGAACGTGAACGCGAAATTGACGGGCACGCTTTCGAGAATGATCATTGCGTCGCGGCGCAGACTGATCATAGCATAGTCGAATACCGTGCCGTTGCTGTCGAATATGACCACAAAAAAGAAGTCGAGCATGTAGTGCAACAGTATAGCCGACATAAAGACCGCATAACGCGATTTATGCCCCGGTAAGTACAGCGAGATCAAGCACACGAACGCGATAAACGTCAAAAACAGCCACGGCTCGGTCATGTAGAATTTGCCGGACGTGACAGCTACGCCCGTAAGCTCTATCAATACCGAAACGAGGATATAACCCAACATCAAGTAATTGCGTTTCGCGCACTCGAGCGTCTTTTTGCCGAATTCGGCAAGCGACGCTTTGACTTGTTCCTTGCTTTTTGTTTTCATAGTACCATCACCGCAAACGAAGTCCAAAAACTTACGTGGTAACGCCGCGCCGTGAGCGCGTATATTATGGCGTACGCATAAGTGAAAAGATAGTAATAACCCGCGTACATATGGCTTGTTGTAGCATGCTCGAAGATAAGCTCTATAACGCCGTAAACCGCGACGAGAAATACAGAGCCCCAAGGCACCGTGTATTTGGCGGGGAGCAGCGTGCTTGCGCCGTACTGAACGAATGCGGCAGCCGTGAATCCGAGCCACATGTGCAGCGCGTAATAAAAATATACCGAAATATTCGTAAGAGCCTGATTGAGCGTTACGCCCATGCCCATCTCGTTCTGTGCTTTGAACTTAAAACCGAGTATAGCGGACACGACGAAAACAAACGCCGCCGCAACGCCGATCGCGGCGAGAGTGCGCCATAGTCCGAGCGGCTGCTTTTTGCGCGCGTAAAGACTTATTCCGCAAAAGCGTTTCGCAAAATAGTGCATGAAAATCGCCCAGCCGACGCACAGGAATATCAATATGATATAGTATATTATTTCTGAGAGCAGTCCGTAATATATCTTGTCGAACAGAGGAGACGCCAACCATACAAGCCGAGTGAGCGACAGAAAAATCACCGTCAGTCCTGCGAATAACAGCGCAAAACACGCGCGGCGTCTGTCGTCGCGGTGTACTGTAGCAAAAGCGTCTCGTTCGTTTGACGCAACGTGCGCTCCCGTGCCGCCGTCGCGTATTCCGCATTCGGCGGGTAAGTTTTGAGAAATATCAGTCATTCTATACGTTACCGTCTTCTCCCAATGCAAGCATAACGTCGTGCATCGATTTGATAAATTCCGGCTCGGACGAGTTGTAGAACATTATCACGTCGTCTTTTACCGACGGGTCGTTCAGCGCGGCGGGAAGTGCGAAGTCTATAGTTTGCACATATTCGTCCCAATGGCTTATCTTGTAGCCGTCGCGGTCGGAGTTGCGCCGTTTCATGCGTGCGCGGCATACCTGTTCGGTAGCCACAACCCAAATGACCGTAAGTTCCGCGCCGAGTTCGCCGAGTTTGAGTTTCAGTTTTTTTACGTAGTCGAGATCGTTAAGTTCGCGGGTGAACGGTGCGTTTACTATGACCCGTTCGGCGTACCGTAACGCCTCGAAAGCAAGCCCTAATATCGCTTCGTACTCGTAATCTCGCACGTTCTCCTCGAAAAAATCCGAACTGCGATCGTACGGTTTTTTTGCAACGCGAAAAATCTGCTTCGACAACGGAATGAGCGTGTCTTTGTCCAGATATACCGCGTTTTTCAGGTTCTTGGCGAGCTGTTTTGATATATAAGTCTTGCCGCATGCGGGCGGCGAAGACACCAATATCATTTTTTTCATTTGCGTCCTCAAGAGGTATTTTATACAGTTTATCAAAACAGCCGTTTATTGTCAAGAAAATAGGCGACGTGCGTATAATTTT
>CAJUNM010000047.1 GCA_910587805.1 uncultured Christensenellaceae bacterium
TGATTAAAAATAAAATAGGCTTGTCAATTAACAAACCTATTGTAGAATATCAAATTTTGCTGTATATTTTATCCGTGAAAACAAAAGAGCGGGCTTTATAGCTCGCTCTTTCCGGCTTATCCTCCGCAATACTATCGAATACCGCCGCGGTTATCGCCCGCCGACGTTTATGCCGCGCGCCCTCAACGCCTCGCTCACAAACTCGGGCACCGTCGGCTCGAAGTCGTACACGGGTTCGGTTTTAACGAACTTATCCGTCTTGATCACGCTCATTCCCGTAGCCTCGTCAACTCCCGTATCCCGCGGCTGATCGCTTACTATCTCCGCGATCTTTCCGTCCTCGACGTACACGGTATGCCCGCCGCCGACGGCATTTTTAACATTGTATACGTTATCGTCAACGCTCACGTCGTCACGACGCGCAGACAGTATCGCGACAAGCCCGCTGCACTCTCCTTCGAGATATGTGATAAACCCGTCGCCGTCGAGCGTATAGAATTCGTCGCCGTCTATCCTATACGCAACTCCGTTTGCGAAAAGCGTGGCGCGGTTGCCTATTACGCTCAAGCACAAAACCGAATCACCCTCGCGCACATACCAGCAATAATTATTCTTGCCGTTTTGAGCCGAAGTCAAAACGCACATTCCGACTATCGCGCCGATTACCGCGGCGAGCACGAACGCGCTCACGACGATTATCGCCGTACCGTTTTTGAGCGTGCCTATAAGTATCGCGCCCAAAAGCACCGCGCCGCCGAGAACAAAGCCTACGGTCATGCGCTTGCTCGAATGGTCGGGCTTTACTCGGAATTTGACGCGCTCGGTCTTTTGTGCGATGCCGATAAGCTCGGCGTATGCGTCGCGCTCCGGCTCGACGGCAGGCGTCGCATGCGCAAGCTCCGTCGAGTTTGAAGGCTGTTCTTTCTCGTCGTTCCCGTCGTCGATTATTTCGTAGTGCAATTGCTTTTTTCTCATGTCCGTTCCCGTTTAATACCCGCATGCAGTGACGCAAATGCCGAGGACTGCGGACAGCACGAACATCGCAGTCATTACGATCGCCGTATCGCGCGGCTTGCACTGCTTGACGAGCACAGCGTACGCAATGCCCGCGCCGACCGACAGTCCCGCGACCGCGCCGCCGAGATTAAGCCCGCCCACAACGTACAGCTCGGTTATGATCACCGAGCCGGCGCAGTTGGGGATCAGCCCCACGAGCGCGGCGAGCACGGGCTGCAAATATCCCGTCGAGCTCATAAACTCGGCGAGCTTGTCCTCGCCGACGTAATATACTATCAGCCCGAAAATAACGTTTACCGCGAAAATATACGCAATCACCTCGAGCGTATGCAGTATAGGGTGCTTGAAGTACACCCGCCATATCCGCCCCGCGCGCTGCTTTTTTGTTTCGATCACACCAATCGGCTTTTCTTCCATCGCATGGCTGTGACAACCATGCGCATGCACGGTTTCATGCGCAGTCGAGTCATGCCCATCATCGGTATGCGCGTGCGAAACGGTTTCGCTTTCTCCGTTAATTTCGATCTTGCCGCAATTAGTTTCGTCGAAAGCCGACGTCTTTTTCGCACTCTTGCGCTCGATCAGTTTTTCGACGCCGAACGCCGCATACCCCACAACGAGCGCAAAGCATATCTTTATCAGAAGCACGGGCAAAACTTTGACGACGCCTTGCGGGTTTGACAGCATGATGGGCAACGCCTCGTCGCTCGTCGCTATGTATACTGCGAACAGCGTTCCGAACGCTATTTTCTTTTTGGAAAACAGATCGGTGGCAACGACGGAAAAACCGCATTGCGGCACTATGCCTACCGCCGTGCCGATAAGCGGCGCGAATCCGCCCTTAAGCGCCTTGCCGGTCTTGCCCGACATCTTATACTCGACCAGCTCGATTATAATGTTCATTGCGAGCAGAAACGGCAGTATTATGAGCGTATCGATCAACGCGTCCAAAAGAACTTCGCCCATACTCAATCCCGCGGTGTTTGCTCTTTGAATTTCGTCGTCTCTATAAGATCGGCGATCTGTTTGGCGGCACGCGGCGAGCGTCCGCCTTTTTTGAGCGCGGCAAGCTCCGCGATCTGCGCGTACTCGTCGTGCCACTTGATACCGCGCGAGCGCAGTATCTGCTTGAGAATATCGATGAACTCGCCCTTATCGGGATTGACATAAGTTATTACAAGCCCGAACCTGTCGAACAGCGCAAGCTCCGCTTGACGCTCGTCGTTGGTGCGTCTCTCGCCTTTTTCGCTTCTTTCGCCGCGCTCCCTGTACAAATGTCTGCGGTTGGACGTGCAGTAAACGAGCGTGTTGCCGCTGCTCGCGCCGTCGAGCGAGCCTTCGAGCGCAGACTTGAACGCGTCCGCGCTTTGTTCGTCCTCGTCGAAGCTCAGATCGTCCACAAACACGAGATACCGCTGTTTAAGCCCCGATAGCTCGCCGAACAACCGCGGCAAAGCGGACAGTTCGCTCTTGTTAAGTTCTATGATCTTAAGCCTGTCGCGATAGTCGTGCGCGATCGCCTTGACCGTGGTCGACTTGCCCGTGCCGCGATCGCCGTAAAGCAATGTATGAAACGCCGGCAAGCCCTTGATAAAGTTTTCGGTATTTCTGACGATCTCCGCCTTTTCCTCGGAGTAATTTTTCAGATCGGATAACGATACCGGCTCGCACTCGGCGAGCTTGAGCTTTCCGTCGCGATAAGTAAACGCATTGCCGCCCGCAACGAATCCGCAACCGTTGCGCGCGTAAAAACGCAAAAGCCTGTCGTAATTCGTGTTCATGCCGCCGTAGCCGAACATAGGGAAAAACCCGAACGTCGCGTCAGAAACGAACTTTTCCGGTCCTATAAGCGACAATTGCTTAAACGTCAAAAGCTCGCAGTCCACGCGAGCGCGCAGCGCAGCGGAAATCTTTTCGCCGTGCGCCGCCGCGCGCGAAAACACGTTGTCGTCGCGCTCCAATAATTTCTGTATCCACTCGCCCGTCGAACCGCACCCGCTTTCGGCGACCCGCCTAAACACGCACGCGGCATGCTCCACGCGCGAAACGTCGTCCGCCGCCTCGCACAAAGAAACGAGCGGCTCTGTCTCCGCCGCCGTTTTATAAAAAACGGATATTGCTTTGTAACGTAAATACAGCTCCGACATATTGTTTGATTATAGCATATATCAGCCGTGCTTGTCAACATGCGCCGTGCCGAATAACCGCGATATGATAGCAATTTCCGGCGAATATTATCGAATACTTCAAGTCGATGTCGTTTTCGGCTTTGAAAAATATCGTTGACAAACGCGCGATTAAGTTGTAGAATCTAACCATGAGAATCAAAAATGAAAACGACTTGACGGAATGCGTAGAGCATTACGGAATACTCCGATTTTGGGACGAAACGCGTTTGGCAGCGTCCACGCTGTCCGATATAAGCTTTATGAAACTTTGGAACGTACGTGAGCGCGCAGTCAATTCCGAACGCGTAGCCTACGGCAAATTCGTGCTCAAAAAAGCCGCGTTCGTCGCGCTCGACGTGCTGCCGTATCTCGTGTCGTTGCGCCGCAACGGCTACGACTTCGATTCGCTGTGCGACGAGGGTTTGGCTCCTAATCGCGAAGCGATCGTAATGAACGCCGTCGGCGACAAACCCACGCCGTCGTACGCGCTCGGCGGCGCGCTCGGTATCAAAGGCTACGACGCTGCCGTCGCGTCGCTGCAAAACAAAACGTATCTTGCGCTCACCTTCAAAAAAAGCTCTATGGGTACGGCGCTGCTATGCCGCCCCGAGGATATTTGGGGCGCGGACTTCGTGCGCTCCGAATACGACCTTACGCCCGAGCAATGCGCGCAAAAAATCCTCGAACGTTGCAAAGGGCTCGGGGATTTTACCGAAAAGGAACTTAAAAAAATACTGTCTCCCGCGGTGTGATTTTATTTTATTAAGTCGATTCTTCGGCACGCAGAAAACGTGCGCACTCGTTCAGACCCTTCGGCTGCTGCGTAGGACAACAGCCATAGGCTGATTTTTTGATTGCTTGTTAGTTATATTTTCCGCCCGAGCAACAACACCCGCACTGACTGTTTTTGTCATCCTGAGGCGCAGCCGAAGAATCTCAACCTTAATGCCGCGCAGCGGCTCGAATTTACCATTTAACGGGCGTTTTCCCGTCGGCGGCGTATCGCCAATAATTGCCCTCGCCCGTCGGCGCGGAATCGCTGTAGCAATAGACTTCGCATGCGTCGAGAACGTTATCGGCTTCGTAACCTTCGTCGGCATAACCTATATCCATTGCGAGCCATCGATCGCGCGTTCCCGTGAAGTACACCGTGTCGAACCAGCCGCCGTAAAAGGCGTACTGCTCGATTTTCCCGATGCCGTCGGATAGAACAACGACGGTTTCTTTGTTTCCCATATACATAAGCGCATATCCGTCTAATATGCAATTGCCGGTAATTTCGAGACGAGTTACGTTTTTGAAAGTCGACCAATTCTTTCCGTCGTAACCGCTTATAGCATACCTCGCTATATTTCCTACGTTATGCAATTTTATTTCTTCGAGAACATCGCAATTGTATATCGCATACGCTGCGAGCGCGGCGCAATCGGAAACGGCAACGCTTTTAAGATTTTTGCAATTCAAGATCGCTTGCCCCGCGATCTCCGCTCCCGATATATTCAAGCTTCTGATACTCGAGTTGATACCGACCGAATATATTTTGAAATTTTTTACGCCCGATTTAACGGTTATGCCGGACGCGCTCGTATAATGCGCAAACGCGCCCGACGCCACGTCGTACTCGTTGCCTTTATAGCTTTCGGGCAGAGTGACGTCGCCGATAAGTCCGCAAGAATACAGTTCCCAAGCCCCGCCGTTATTATAGAACGCAAATCCGTCCGCAACGTCGAGCTTGCTCGCGTAATCGTCCGACGTGTAAATTTCGCCCGCAAAATAACATTTAATACCCGAAGAAGCTTGATGCGCCGTCGTAGCGAGCGAGTACCCTATATTGCCGAACTCGGTATCCTTGGAACTGCTCTTTTTAATATTCAAACCGGAAAGATTGACGAGTTCGGTCAGCTTGTTGCAATTATTAAACGCAAGGTTTCCTATCGACGCGAGATTTCTGCCGAGCGTAACTTTGACGAGGTTACCGCAGTTTGCGAATGCCGACGCTCCTATAGCAGTAACGGTATCGGGGATCGTCACTTCAAGCAATGCGATGCAGTCCGAAAATGCGGACTCCGATATAACGGTAACTTTGCTCGGAATGGTTATTTCTTTGAGCAAGCTCAAAGCAAACGCAGCCTTACCTATCTCTGTAACGCTATCCGGCAGAGTTATATGTTCTATTCCGCTGTTCGCGAACATGTTTTCGCATATTTTCGTTACGCCGGACTCGATAATAACGTTTTTCAACGACAGGCAGCTTTGAAACGCACCGCCGCCGCGCTCCGACCCTGCGCTTTCGAGCGTGCCGTAAATAGTGACGCTTTTAAGCCCGCTGTACGCAAAAGCGAGACTGCCTATCGAAGTCACGTTTGCGGGAACAACGAAATTTTCGGGCAGATCGCAATCGCGGAACGCGTTTGAACCTATCGCCGTGACGACGTTCGCGTCCGTCGGGATAACGCTCGATCCGCAGCCGAGCACGACAGATTTTTTTGTCTTGTCTATAACGCAATTGCCTACCGCCGTATACTTCGCGTTTTCGGGTTCGACCGTTATGGACTCGAGATTTTTACAGCCTCGGAACGCGCCGTAGCCGATAGAGCTCAAGCCTTTGCCTATCTTGAGTGTTTTGATCTCGGAATCTTCAAACGCATGCAGTCCGATCTCAGTTACGGGATCGGGAATAACGAGCTCGTCCATGCCGAGCAAGCCCTTGAACGCGTTGTCGGCTATCTTGGTAACGCTGCCGTCGGTCGGGACTGTCATGCCTTTGCAGCCCGCGATTATCGCGTTTGTTTGAGTGTCTATAAGGCAATTGCCCGTCGCTTTATAACGCGCGTTTTGCGGATCGACGGTGATTTCGGAAAACTCGCAAAACGCGAACGCGCATTCCTCTATAAGTTCTACCGACGCGGGTATATGTATCTCGTCCATAACGAGATTGCCGAATGCCGTGCTTCTTATGGTTTTGAGCGTGTCCGGCAGTTTCACTTGCGTAATGTTTTTCGACGACAGCGCGAGCGTGCCGATCTCCTCTACCGCCGTAAGAGCAACGCTTTTCAATGCGTCGCAGCCGAAAAACGCTTTTTCGCCCAAGACCTTGACCGATGCGGGGAGCGTGACGAACTCGAGCGTATTATCCTCCGCGAACGCGCTTTCGGCTATAGCCGCGACGGGGCTGCCGTTATGCACAGACGGGATTATAATGTCTCCGCCATTCGCCGAGCCTCTGCCCGTCACGATATAGCCTTCGTTCGCGGACTTAAACTCGAGTCCCTCCGTCGCACGCGCGTCGCACTTGCCGCACTCGTCGCCGTTCATGGTATGCCCGACGGCTGCGACTTTGTCGCCCGTATAGTTTGCGCCGCATTCGCAGCGGTACTCGGTGTAACCGTCGACCGTGCAGCCGGGCGCGATCACATTGGGCGTGTAGCTGTGCGTATGTATCGTCTGATCCGGCGGCGACGGCGGCTCGTTCGGATTTTTCGGCGCGCATGCAAAAAGCGCCGCCGCGCATAACCCCGCGCAAACCGCCGATACCGCATACAAATTTTTCTTCCTCATGATAATGCTCCCGTGTGAATTTTTTACAAAAGCATTATAACATCACCCCCCCCCGTGTCAAGCGATCGCGGATCGATTTTTTAATTTCTATACCGCTTTTTTGAAATTAACATTTACTTAAAGCTTTTTTTCACAAATATTTACAACTCGTTAAAGTCTTTCGCTTGACGCACTTATTCACTGTCAACTTTTCAATATTCACTTCTTACTTCCGAATATCCATAACTCTCTAATGTATACTGATTTCCGATAAGCCATAACCCGCAATTTTTCATTATTCATTCCTTCATTTTTCACTTTCATTACTTCTCCGTTTAGCGATTTACAATGAAAACTTGCCTTTCAGAAATCTTTCCTGACTGTCGATCGATTCTTCGGTGCAGTCGTCGGTCGGCGTAACATAACTGCCTTTGCATGTAAGCTCGCGCGCTTTCACGTTATCCGCGAACATAACGGTAAGCATGCCGAAAATTCTGTCGGCGATATTCTTATCGAGCACGGGCGTAGCTATCTCGACGCGTTTATCGGTGTTGCGCGTCATGAGGTCCGCGCTCGAAATAAACATCGCTCTATCGTCGCCGTCGCCGAAACAGTATATGCGCGAGTGCTCCAAAAATCTGCCTACGATGCTTATGACGGAAATATTCTCGGTCTTGCCCGCGACTTTCGGAAGCAAACAGCAAATCCCGCGCACTACGAGTTTTATCTCCACTCCGGCGCGGCTTGCCGCGACGAGCTTGTTTATTATCGTCTTGTCGGTGAGGCTGTTCATTTTGGCGTAGATTTTCGCTTTTTCGCCGCGCTTCGCCTTTTGCGTTTCGCGCTCGATATATTCAATGATCCCGCTCTTGAGCGTTTTGGGCGCGATAAGCAGTTTTTCGTATTTATGTTCGGTATTGCAAATGGCGATATTGCGGAAGAACGCGACCGCGTCTCTGCCTATCGCCTCGTCGCTCGTAATTATATTGAGATCGGTATAAAGCTTGGACGTCTGCTCGTTGTAATTGCCCGTGCCGAGATGCGTTATATACCGAATATCCCCGCCGTCCGCGAGCACCACTGATATTATCTTGGAATGGACTTTGTAATTGCCCATGCCGTAAATAATGGTACAGCCCGCCTCGCGCAAAACCTCGGCAAAATGCAGGTTGTTTTCCTCGTCGAACCGCGCGCACAGCTCTATTACGACCGTGACTTCCTTGCCGTGCTCGCTCGCCTTTTTGAGCGCGTCTACTATGCGCGAGCGGCTGTCCAGCCTGTAAATGGTTATCTTTATCGACGCGACGCGACTGTCTTCCGCGCACTCGTCGATAAGGCGCACGAGCGTGTCCATGCTGTCGAACGGATACGCCATAAAAATATCGTTATCGAGCGCCGCTTCCAGAACGGACGCGCCCTGCGGCACGGGCGGACGCAGCGGCGGCGCGCTTTTGTACTTTAGCGCGGGCAACGCATCTGCCGGCACGAGCGCGCCGAGCGACATCAAAAACTTATAATCGAAACAATGTTTTACCGTGATGCAATGCGACTTTTTGAGATTTATCGCCTTGAGCACGAACGCGCGGATCCCGTCCGCGCCCGCGTCGATCTGCAACCGCACCGCATCCTGCGCGCCGCGCAGTTCCACCTTTTTCTTTAAGAACTTGGAAAAATCGAAATCGCGTTCTATGTCCGCGTCGTCCACCGACGCGTCGAAATCCGCATTGCGCGTTACGCGCAGCATTGCTTGGCTTTTTATCTCGTACCCGTCGAACACCGACGCGCCGAACGTGCGAATAAGCTCCTCCGCCGTTATGACTACCGTCTTTTTTCCGCCGTCTATCTTGAACACGCGCGGCAGCTTGGGGCTTATCGCCATAACGCCGTACATCAGTCTGTCCGACTTGGTCAGCTCGAACATCATATAGCAGTTCATGCCCTCGAAACGGATCATAGGGTGCTTTGCGTCGAGCACCATCGGCGACAGCAGCGGCAATATATGTTCCTCGAAATACCGCTTGCACTCGGCGCGCTGTTTGTCGGACAGCTCCGCGCCCGTTTTGATCTTCAGCCCCGCCTTTGACAGTTCCTTTTTCAGCTTGACGTAAACGCCGTCGGCAGCGCGAAAATAATCCTCGGCGCACTTGAATATGCCGTCGATCTGCTGCTTTGCGGTGAGATCGGTTTTGTTCTCGCGCGCGTCGGGGTCTATCTTGGCGTCGTTGGTGAGGCTGCCTACGCGCACCATGAAAAACTCGTCGAAGTTGGAATGGAATATCGACAAAAACTTGCACCGCTCCAATAACGGATTGGTGTTGTCCGACGCCTGATCGAGCACGCGCTTATTGAACAGCATCCACGAATATTCGCGGTTTACGTATATATCCTTAATGAACGGAGACGCCATTATTCGCTCCTCTCGGCTTTCTTTTTGTCCGCTGTCGTATTTTTCGCCGATTTCGCCGATTTCGCCGATTTCGCCGATTTTTCTGCTTTAGCCGATTTCGCGGTCGACTTGCCGGACTTCGCGGACTTTGCCGGCTTTGCCGCTTTGTCGGATTTTTTCGCCGACGCCGCGCTCGGCTTTTCGGCTTTGGGCTTTTTCACGAGCAGTTGTTCCACGAACACGGGCACGGGCGACGAAAGATCGACCTTTTCGCCTTTTTCCTTGCCCGACGCGACGAGCGCCAAGTATCCTTCTTTGACGCCGCAGTCGCTGATTATAACGCTGTCGGGCTTAAACTGTTTCAAAAGCTCTTTGAGAATTATCGCCGCAACGGGCACGGAATTGATCTTTTCGGGCGCGGTTTTCATGATAACGGGCGTGCGTTCCGCGCTCGTCAAAAGCATCTGCGCGAACTTTTTGTACTTATCGTAGCCGAACTCCGTGCCGAGCTTGTTGCGCTCGCAGAACTCGCGGTACGCCGCGTACACCGCGTCGTTTATACCGCCGACGAGCACTGCCGTAGCAAACTTTTTCTTGCCGGGCAAGCCCGCCTCGTCCGCCTTTTTGCGTATCGCCTTTTTGATCTTTTTCGCCTCGTCCGCCGTAGGGAAAACGTCCGCAACGAACTTGTTGCGCAGCTTGATCGTGCCGAGATCGAGACACACCATTTCGCTCTTGTCGTCGTTGGACAGATCGCAGCATTCCACGCTCGCGCCGCCTATATCGATAAGCACCGAGCGGTCGAGCGCCGCATAACGCCTGTTCGACAGAAAATCGCAGTACGCCTCCGTCCCGCCGTCGAGATGATTTATCACTATGCCGGTGCGCTGTTTGATCGTCTGCGCGACCTCGGCAATGTTGTCGACGTTGCGCAGCGCGGACGTGGAAATAACATAGCACTCGTCGACGCCCACCGCCTTGCAAGCCGACCGCGCGGTAATAAGCGCGTCGATTATCTTTTCCATGCCGCGCCGCGAAACCGTCTTGCCGTCGAAATAATCGATGACCGATATGTTTATGCGATCTTTGTATATCGACTCGAATATGCCCGTTGCTTTGTCGCCCTCGGCTATTACCGTGGAAACGCCCGTAGAACTTAAGTTTATTACTGCGTACTTCATTGCATTACCTCCGTTTTATCGCGGTTTTATGATCTTATGTATTTTGTTTTTTATAAGGTTGAGATTCTTCACTTCGCTCGCATGCTCGCTCGTTCAGAATGACAAGAAAACTATCTGTACTATAAAACATATTTATCGACGTATCCAAGCGTTACTTGTACCGCCGTTTATTCCGCCCGAGCAACAACACCCGCACCGCCCGTTTTTTGTCCTACGTAGCAGCCGCAGGCTATTCTGAGCCATCGGCGAAGAATCTCAACCTTTATACCGCGTAAGCGGCTATAATATGATTGCTTTACGTTATTACATAATATCGCATATAGCCCCCTCTGTCACGGCTAATGCCGTGACATCTCCCCCGATTGGGGAGACGGGACATTACACGCACAAAACTCCCGTTGTCCCCTCTCGGGGAAAATGTCCGAGCTTGCGAGGACAAAAGG
>CAJUNM010000048.1 GCA_910587805.1 uncultured Christensenellaceae bacterium
TGCCTAAACCTTTTTATTTGCGTTTTATTAAATTCCCTGTGGGAATTACGGTAAGGCGACGGTTTTTGTTTGCATATTTATATGCTCAAAGAACAAAAATATCTTTATGAATACAGCGGATAAAATATTGGGCAAGTTCGCCACGCCCGAGAGCATAGTCACGCGAGACTTGCGGTTCGGGAATAAGACTGGCAAGCTGCTGATAAATCCCGATCTGAGCGATGCGGAAATAATCCGTACGGTCGTGCTCACCGTAACGCGCGCGAGCGAAAGGCGCGACGTCGGAGACGCCGAGTTCGATCTCAAACGAATAAAGAGCGAAGTGCTCGAATCGGAGACCGAGATATTGTTCGAGCCGGACGAGTGCATAAACAGACTGCTCAACGGCGACATGCTCGTTTGCATGGACGGCGAGGACGGCGCGCTCGTTATAAACGCGCGTTCGTTCGGAACTCGCGGTATTGTGGAGCCGCCGACGGAAACGGTCATGCGCGGTCCGCGCGAGGGATTTATCGAGGATCTCAAAACCAATCTGTCGCTTATCGAGCGCAGACTCAAAACGAGCGATCTCGCTATAGAAAAAATGCGGATAGGCAGAAAATCGCAGACCAACGTTGCGGTGTGTTATATTTCCTCGATAGCCAATCCGAATATAGTTAAAAGAATAAAGGAGCGGCTCAAACAGATAGACATAGACGGCATAGTGGACAGCTATGCGCTCGTGCCGTATATCGAGGAAAAGCAGATGTCGCTCTTTACGCAGACGGGATACTGCGAAAAGCCGGACATTGCCGCGGCGAAAATGCTCGAGGGCAGGGTGGCTATATTCGTAGACGGTTCGCCGATCGCGCTTACTCTGCCGTATCTTTTGGTCGAGGATTTCCAATCGAGCGAGGATTATTACGTGCGGTCGCCGTTCGCAACGTTCGTTCGGCTCATGCGATACGTTGGCATATTTTTGGCGTTGCTCATACCCGCATTGTACGTTGCGTTGCAGAATTTTCATTATTCGCTCATGCCCGTGCGGTTCACAATGACGATCATGTCGTCGATAAAGGGTTTGCCCGTTTCGCCGCTGACCGAAACGCTTTTCGTAATACTGCTTTTCGAGATAATCCGCGAAGCGAGCGTACGCATGCCGCGTGCGGTAGGCATGGCAATGAGTATTGTCGGCGCGCTCGTACTCGGTGAGACAGCCGTAAATGCGGGCGTGATCAGTTCTCCTGCGGTCATGGTAACGGCGCTTTCGTCGATCGCGCTGTTCCTTGTCCCCGATATGATAAGCTCTACGAGCATACTGCGCTTGGTTTATACTCTCGTCGGCGGACTGATGGGTTTGTTCGGACTGATAATATGCGTGCTGTACACGCTGCATTATATCTGCTCGCTCAACGGCTACGGAACGCCGTATCTCGCGCCGTATACGCCGTTGGTGTTTTCCGACTTTAAGGACTCGATAGAACGCGGTCCGCTGCGAAAAATGACGCTGCGTCCGAAAGCTATACCGAATATCAATCCCAAACGTATGGGAGGTAAAAATGAACAGTAATCAAACGCCCGCTCAAAATACCGAGCCGATCAAAGACGTCAGACAATCCACGTCGCGGCAGCTCGTTGCTATAATATTCGTTCTGGGCTTGGCGACAAAGATGTTTATGCTGCCCGTGTTTTTGATACGGACGTCGGGACGCGACGCATATATCGCGCTTGCGGTGTTTTGCGCGATCGATCTCATATCGCTTGTTTTCGGTATAATCGCGCTCAAGCTGTCGCCCGATACGGATTTTTTCGCGCTGTTGCAAAACACGCTCGGCAAACCGTTCGCTAAACTCGTTTCGCTTATAATAGGGTTGTTCATGTTTGCAAAGCTGACCATTGCAACGACCGAGACCGTAACGTACTATGCGGACAACGCCACGAGCGACTTTAAGATGCCGTTTATGATAATCATTTTCATGGTGTTTTTGGTAGCGGTATCGGCGCATACTCTGCGATCGATATGTCGGCTCAATGAGTTCGTCGCGCCCGTGATAATAGTGTGTATAGTCGTGCTCGCGACCATTGTTCTCGCTACGGGGTTTGACTTTGCAAACATACTTCCCGTAATGCGCGACCCGGCATTGTTTAAGAAAGCGCTGTTTTCGCATTCCGTTTGGCTCGGCGATTTCACGCCGATAATTTTGTTCGTGGGGCGGACGAAACTCAAAAAGTATACGGGCGTATGCGTCGGCGCAGCCGGTTTTTTCAGTTGTATAGTGTCCGTTTTTATCGCGATAACGATGTGCGCGGCGTTCGGTAACGTGCCGCAGCTCGTCGACGCGGGAACGAACCTGTCGAGCATACTTCAGTTTGCGCTCGGCAACGCATACGGACGTATAGATATGATGTCGTCGGTGTTGTGGAGCGTTGGCGCGTTTATAGAGGTCGCGGTATTCTTTTACTGCGCGTCGCGGTGCTTTGCGTACGTTATAGGCAGAAACGAGCATTTTTGGATAGGCGTCGTGCTCGCCGTGACGCTGTACGTTTTGCAGGTGTTCGTATTCGGCGATACGACCATGTTCGCATTAACGGTGTCGTGCGTGCCGTTCTCGGCGGTCATGGCTGCGCTGTCGCTGTTTATTCCGTTGCTTGCGCTCGTGTGCGCCGCCGTGAATAAGCGTAAGACGGGGGCGAAAGCACAAGGCGGTACGGAATCGGAGACCGAAGAACAGCGCGGAGAAAATAAAGAAAATTCGGCGGCGAGCGAAACGCCTTGCGCGCTGTCCGAATCGAAAGAGCGGCTCGGCGCGCCGGAACAGTCGAACGGAGGCGCGCAATGAAAAAATTATCGCATCAGCGAAAGCTCTTGATAGCCAAGATATTGATATTCGTTTTTGCGTTCGTGCTCGCTGTCATGCCGTCGAGCGCGTCGCGTAATCTCGAAGTAAACAGCCGCGTAATAGTGGAAATGCTCGGAATAGACAGTATAGACGAAGGCTTGGAACTTACCGCGCAATACGCAATGCCGCTCGCGGAGGACGGCGCAACGTCAAAAAGCAAAGTGACGGTACGAGGTCGGACAATAACCGAAGCGGTAGACGAGCTGCATTCCGCGCTCGGCAGACGCGTCGAACTCGGACACTGTTCAATTATCGTCGTAGGCGAAAATTTCGATCCGCATATATTGGGCACGCTCGTGACAGCGTCGGATATAACAGCCAACGTGTATCTCGGCGCAGCCGAGAAAAAAGCGTCCGATCTGATCGGACAGATAACCGATTTCATGAAAAAAACGGGTGCGACCGATGCGGACTTTATCGCATACAGCGCCAAAAAGAGCCATGTTGCAACGACTACCTTGTTGAACTTTTTGTCGGAGTTAGGCTCTGCTTCGCAATCGGCGTTCATGCCGCTCGTCGAAATTCTCGACGAGTCGGGCGCAAGCAAACCGCAGGGCGGGGAAGGGCAAGGCGGCGGCTCGTCGGGCGGCGGAGATCAAAGCGGTAGCGGGCAAGGCGGACAAAACGGCGGTCAAAGCGGCGGTCAGAGCGGCGGATCTTCCGGCGGAGGACAGGACGGCGGCGGGCAAGACGGCGGTTCGTCCGGCGGGGGTTCGTCCAATCAGACGGGCGCGGTCAGTTCGGGCATGGCGCTCAAAAAACTCGCGCTGTACGGCAACGAAGGTCGGCGCGGGATCATCGACGAATTCGGTATGCGTGGCGTTGCGTGGATAAGCTCGCCCGTGGAAAAAAGCGTTGTGGTTACGGAATTGGAGTATAACGGCGAATATTACGACAGCGTGTCTGCGCGATTGCTCAACAAGGATTCGGACGTTACCGTAGATATAGACAACAACAGCGCGACTGTGCGTCTGCGCGTTTCGCTCGAGCCGAACTGCAGTACGTTTAACAGACTGATGATAGAGAGCGGCGGCGCGGCGCGCGAGGCGATAAAGCAGGCGTACGCGCGCAGTATAGAGAAAGAGTTGCGCACGGCGTTCGAGCAGTCCAAGGCGTATGATTGCGATCCGTTCTTTTTGAAACGCGATCTATACCGATTCGCGCCCGATAAATACGACGGCGATTACGACCTTAACGATTTGGAAGTGGAATATAAAATACGCATCGACATTCAATAAAATATCGGTCGTAATCGTTTGACAAACACTGCGGATTGTTGTATACTGAATAAGTAATTTTGAGTTCCGAGAACAAAGGTGGTGTTAAACTGTGTCGGTAGTTCACGTCGGCGAAAACGAATCGTTAGACAGCGCGCTCAAGCGCTTTAAGCGCAAATGCCAAAAGGACAATATCCTCGGCGATATGCGCAAGAAGGAATACTACGAAAAGCCTTCCGTCAAACGTAAAAAGAAAGAAGAAGCGGCGCGCAAGCGTTTCCGCTAACCAACTTTATGTAAGCGATGTCGCGATCGGCATCGCTTTTTCAATGTTTCAATGTCATATGCTCTACGCGTTCGATTTTTGTGAAAATTTTTCATATACAATATATTGGGTTTTGATTTTTCGCACGAACGGTCTATATTGTAGAGTATAAAAATCCACAAAAAGTAACGTCATTCTACAAAAATTCCCCGTTTGTTCTTGTTGACAAAAGGGGAATTTTGCTGTTTAATGGAGACACTCTCTTTAAGGAAGTGTGGATTATGAACAGACACGAGTTTATTGTATGTACTTTGGTCAAAACGGGATTTCGTGTTTCGCTCAAAGGCTTTGCACAGTTTTGCATGTGCATCGAAATGTATCTCGACGGCGGATCGCCCACGATCGAAAGCATATACGAAAAGGTTGCGTTGCGCACGGCTTGCACTGCGTCCGCAGTGGAAAAGAATTTGCGCAGACTGTTTTTAAGTTCCGACGCATGCCGCGCGGTGGGCAAGCTGTACGGCATCGACTATACCGATTGCGGAAATAAGCAGATAATCGCTATGTTTGCCAACTATATATCCATGAATTCGCCGAAGTATTCCGCAACCTGCGCAGAACGCTTTTCGGAAATGAAACGAATGGCGGAAGGGTAATTATTTTATCGCTTCGCGCAGAACTGATATTTGACGAAGCAGCTCTGTCTTTTCGCAGCCGCCTATGACGGTGCGGCGCGAGATAGCCGTTTCGGGCATGACCGCGATTTTTATATCGGCGTCGAAAAGCGGGGAGAACGTTTTGTATTCGTCGACCGTAAGCGATTGCAGCGTTTTATTATTATTCACGCAATAGAGCACGATCTTCCCTACGATTTCGTGCGCCGTGCGGAAGGGAACGCCTTTGTTTGCAAGATAATCCGCGCATTCGGTCGCGCACGAAAAACCGCCCGCCGCCGCGGCGTTCATTCTGTCGCGGTCGAACTCGGTAACGGCGAGCATGCGCGTAAACACGGCGAGCGAAATTCGTACAGTCTCGTCGGCGTCGAACACGCGTTCTTTGTCCTCTTGCATGTCTTTGTTATAGGCGAGGGGAAGCCCCTTCATAACGGTGAACATGCCCACGAGGTCGCCGAGCACTCTTCCGCTCTTTCCGCGCAGAAGCTCGTTGACGTCGGGGTTTTTCTTTTGCGGCATTATCGATGAGCCTGTCGAGAACTCGTCGGGCAGTTTTATAAATCCGAATTCCTCGCCGGAATAATACACGAACTCCTCGTTGACGCGAGAAAGATGCGTCATTATGATAGCCGCGCACGAAAGATATTCCAAGCAAAAATCGCGGTCGGACACGCCGTCGAGAGAGTTTTCCGTTATTCCGTCGAACCCTAACAGTTCGGCGACGCGCCGTCGGTCTATCGGGAAAGCGGTGGCTACTGCTGCGCCGCTGCCGAGCGGCAAAACGTTCAGCCGCGATCTGCAATCGGAGAGCCTGCGCAAGTCGCGTAAAAACATGTTAGCGTATGCGCAAAACCAATGCCCGAGCGTAGTGGGCTGCGCCTTTTGCATGTGCGTGTACGCGGGCATGGGCGCGTCGATATATTGCTCGGCTTTGGCGGCGAGCAGAGTTATGAGCGTGCTTAACAGCTCGGTCGTTTTGTCTATGCCGTCGCGCAAATACAGTCGCAGATCGGTAGCGACCTGATCGTTGCGGCTGCGCGCCGTGTGCAGTTTTTTGCCGACGTCGCCTATGCGGCGCACAAGCTCGTTCTCTACGAACGAGTGTATGTCCTCCGCGTCCGCTACGGCGAGCTTGCCGTCGGCTATATCGCTACGCACGCTCTCGAGCGCGGACGTTATCGTTTGCGCGTCACGTTCGGCGATGACGCCGCATTCTCCGAGCATCGTCGCATGCGCTATAGAGCCGCGAATATCTTGCGCGTACATTACCGCATCGAACGGCAACGAATCGTTGAATCGTTCGGCAAGGTTGTCCAAATCGGCTTGGAATCTGCCCGACCACAGTTTCATAGTAACCTCTGAATAAGCGATTGAAAATAGATTGACTTAAAATAGCGCGAGTTTACGCTTTGCGGTTTTTTCGGAGCATTTGCGCGCGGACCTTGAGCGGCAAACCGAAAAGATTGATAAATCCCGCCGAATCCTTTTGGTCGTATACTTCGTCCGCGCCGAATGTGGCGATGTCCTCGTCGTAAAGCGAATACGGCGAACTCATGCCCGCGGGCTTTATGTTGCCTTTGTACAGCTTGACGCGCGTCGTGCCCGTGACGCATTTTTGCGTTTCGTCGACGAACGCCGAAAGCGATTCGCGAAGGGGCGTGTACCATTTTCCGTCGTATACGAGTTCCGCGAACTTGAGCGAGACGTGCTCTTTGAAATGCGCTGTGTCGCGGTCGAGTGTGAGTTCTTCGAGGTTCTTGTGGCATGCGTAAAGTATGGAACCGGCGGGATTTTCGTACACGCCGCGCGACTTCATGCCGACGAGACGGTTTTCCACCATATCGTCAACGCCGACGCCGTGGCGGGAACCTATCTCGTTAAGTGTTTCGATAAGTTCAACGGGTTTGAGCTTTTTGCCGTTGACTGCGGTAGGTATGCCGCATTCCCAATCGACGGTAACGTATTCGGGCTTGTCCTCCGCGTCTTTTATCGCGCGGCTTATCATGAGCATCTCGTCTTTGGGTTCGTTTTTCGGGTCTTCGAGATCTGAACCTTCATGCGAAAGATGCCACAGATTTCTGTCCATCGAATAATTATGCTCTTTTGTGACGGGTACGTCGAGTCCGCGTTTGGTCGCATAGTCGATCTCTTCTTCGCGCGATTTGATGCCCCATATGCGCCACGGCGCAATGATCTTCATTTCGGGCGCGAGCGCTTTTATAGTCAGCTCGAAACGCACTTGATCGTTGCCTTTGCCCGTGCAGCCGTGACATATTGCGTCCGCTTTTTCGCGCCGCGCTATCTCTACGAGCCGTTTTGCTATCACGGGACGCGCGAACGACGTGCCGAGCAAATACTTTCCTTCGTACACCGCGCCCGCTTTTATGGTGGGGAATATGCAGTCGCGCACAAACTCGTCGCGAAGATCCTCGATGTAGATTGCCGCCGCGCCGCTTTTGATCGCTTTTTCGTTGAGCGGTGCAAGCTCCTCGCCTTGACCTACGTCGGCGGCTACGGCGATAACGTCGCAGTCGTAATTCTCCTTGAGCCAAGGTATTATGATGGTGGTATCGAGTCCGCCCGAGTATGCGAGCACAACTTTCATTTTGGACATGGTTTATTGCTCCTTGGAATGTAATATTAAAGATTATATTACATTTGCGAAAAATAAGCAATGAAAATCGAGCGTATTGCGCAAAGTCGAGCGTTTATTTTCTATATCCTAAAATATGTATAGGACGTAATTGCGGCGCATTGTACGAGGCGAGGTCTTTACCGAATGTGTCGAAGCTGTGCGCCGCTACGAGTATCTTTCCGCGCGCGATCCCGATAACGACGGGCGAGTGGTAAAAGCTTCCGTTCGCATCGCCGAGTTGCACAATGTCGCCTACGCGAATATCGTTAAGCTCGACGGTTTTAGCGAACGGACCGACGCCGTCGTTGTTCACTATGAATTTGTATAAAAACTCCACGCCCGTCCATGACGGAGTGCGGTTGTTCACAGAGCGGTAAAACCATCCGAACAGCGGCGAATAGTTCATCACGCCGCAGCCGGCGAATATGCACTGCGACGCGAAATTAGTGCAGTCGCCGCCGATGTTGTCGAAGTTATAATAATCGGGATTTCGCCCGAACGCCCATTTTTGCGCGTACGCCGCGGCGCGCGCACCGTCGTAATAATAAGTATTCATATTACTTTATATGATCCGTCGCGCAAAAGCGCAATTAAAACCGTCGGCTATCGGGATTCCGTATCGACATCAAGTAAATATCATAAAATTAGCAAGCATTATTTTTTATATGGAATCGGCGCAAAGTTTTCTTGCATACTTCTTTTTCAAAAGAAAAAATAAGGTAAAAAGTCGAGCGAAAATATAGAAATAGCAAGCATTATTTTTTATATGGAATCGGTGTAAAGTTTTCTTGCTTACTTCTTTTTCAAAAGAAGTAAGTGAAAACGGTTTACAAACCGACTCGGTTGTGCTACAATACATAGTGCGGATATGCGATTTGCATATGCGCGGAATCACGGAAATAAATTTTAAGCCGTGATTTTACCTCGATACTCGGTGAAACGCTCTCCACGTTTCGACCAAAGTTCGAGGCGTATTTATAAACGGAGGTTTAATCATGGAAAAACAAGTAAAGGCGGAAATCATTTCCAAGTTTGCAACGCACGAGGGTGACACGGGCAGTCCCGAGGTGCAGATCGCGCTTTTGACGTGGCGCATCAATCACCTTACGGAGCATCTCAAAACGCACCCGAAGGATCATCACTCCCGTCGCGGTCTTTTGCAAATGGTAGGATCGCGCCGCAGCCAGCTCAACTATCTCAAAAAGATAGACATCGAGCGTTACAGAAAGCTTGTAGCCGATCTCGATCTGCGCAAGTAATCATATCGTCACGTCATCGCGCAAACGCGGTGTAAAACGCTTGTGCGTCGGGTAATGCGGATTCGTCCAACTTGCCGCGCAAGCGTTTTCATTATTGTGCTTGCGTCGTCGGCGTCGAGAACGCGAGGGATCGCAGTTGATTTTATACGGATTAAAAAGGAGACTTAAAATATAATGGATTGCAATATTTTCAAGACCGTTATCGGCGGCAGAGAAGTTACCGTCGAGACGGGCAAATACGCGGGACAAGCCAACGGCTCGTGTATCATCAGATGCGGCGACACCGTGGTCATGACCAACGTAACTATGGCGGATTCGCCGCGCCCCGGCATGGATTATTTCCCGCTCGGCGTGGATTTCGAGGAAAAGCTTTACGCCATAGGCAAGATTCCCGGGAGCTTTAAGCGCAGAGAGGGCAGAGGCAGCGACAAGGCTATACTCACATCGCGGCTTATCGACCGCCCCATACGTCCGCTTTTCCCTAAAGGATTGTTCAACGACGTATCGGTGGTTTGCACCGCGCTTTCGGTAGATACCAATATTCCGCCGGAGGTTTTCGGCATGCTCGGCAGTTCGATCGCGCTTTCCATATCCGATATTCCGTTTGCGGGACCTACCGGCTCGGTAGTGGTCGGCTGTGTGGACGGCAAGTACGTTATCAACCCCGACAGCGAGCAACGCGCAAAGAGCAATATGCACGTATACGTTTCGGGCACTGCCGACGCCATCATGATGGTTGAGGCGGGCGCGAACGAGGTTTCCGAAGAGGAAATGCTCGGCGGCATACTTTTCGCGCACGAAGAAATCAAAAAGCAGGTCAAGTTCATCAACGATATCGTCAAAAAGATCGGCAAGCCCAAAAAAGAACCGGCGCTTTACCATATCGGCGAAGACGTGGACAAAGCGGTGCGCAAGTATGCGAGCAAAATGCTCGACAAGGCGCTCGACGAGTTCGACAGAACCAAGCGTCAGCAAAATCAAGACGAAGTTCAAGCAGACGTCATGGAACATTTCAAGTCCGAGTTCGAGGGCAGAGAGCGCGAGATAGGCGATACGCTCTACTACATGACCAAGGAAAAGGTCCGCGACAAGATTTTGAGCAAGGGCGTGCGTCCCGACGGTCGCAAAACCACCGATATCCGCGATATCTGGTGCGAGGCGGGCGTATTGCCGCGCACGCACGGCTCGGCGGTGTTCACCCGCGGTCAGTCTCAGGCGCTTTCCATTTGCACGCTCGGCACTTCGCGCGACGCGCAAAAGCTCGACAACCTCGACGAGGAAGACAGCAAGCGCTATATGCACCAATACAATAT
>CAJUNM010000049.1 GCA_910587805.1 uncultured Christensenellaceae bacterium
AAAATTTTCTAAAAAAATATGAAAAAGTATGCTAAAAACGCTTGACTAATTTGCAAAAAAGACTGCCCGTAAAGTTGATTTTACGGTATTGTTGTGCTATAATATAAATTAGGTATTATGCCCCGGGGCTGCTTCGATCCCCGGAGCTGCGCGCTTCGCGCGCAAGTTCCGCCGTAAGCGGCGGAACATACCTAATTTGTCGTTGTCGCATTTTTGCCCTTGCAAGCAAGCAAAAATGCTCCTCGAAGACGATACGGGAGAATGTTGGCAAGTATTTACTTTAGGAGTATCTCATGAAGATAGCAAAAAGGGCAAAACAGATATCGCCGTCGCTCACGCTCGAGATAACGGCTAAAGCAAAAAAGATGAAGTCGGACGGCATTCCCGTTGTAAGCTTTGCTGCGGGCGAGCCCGATTTCAACACGCCGGATTATATAATCGAGGCGGGGCATAAAGCGCTCGAAATGGGGCTTACCAAATACACTCCCGCGGCGGGTACCGCTCAGCTCAAAACGGCTATCTGCGAAAAACTCAAAAACGACAACGCGCTCGAATATTTGCCGTCGCAGATCGTAGTGTCCAACGGCGGAAAGCACTCGCTGTTCAACGCGTTCATGACTATACTCGAACCGGGCGACGAGGTGATAATTCCCGCGCCGTATTGGTTGAGCTATCCGGAAATCGTCAAGATGACGGGCGGCGTTCCCGTAATAGTGAACACCAAGCCCGAAAACAACTTCAAGATAACCGCGGTCGAGCTTGAAAAGGCGATAACCGACAAGACCAAAGCGTTTATACTTAATAATCCGAATAACCCAACCGGCGCGGTGTATACGCGCAGCGAGCTTAACGCGCTCGCCGCAGTTATCGAAAATCACGACGTGTACGTCGTTTCGGACGAGATATACGAAAAGCTCAATTACGAGCACCGTCATCATTCGATCGCGGCATGCACGGATATTTTGAAAGACCGCACCATTGTTATAAACGGCATGTCCAAAACGTATTCCATGACGGGTTGGCGCGTCGGTTACGCCGCAGCCAACGAGAGCATTGCGGCGGCGATGGCGGGACTTCAGAGCCATTCCACGTCCAACGTGAACGCCGTGGCGCAGTACGCTTCGTACGTTGCGCTTTCCGATAAACTGCACGGCGACGCGTTTTTGGAAGATATGCGCGCCACGTTCGACGCGCGCCGCGCGCTCATGATGTTGCGTTTGTCGCGGCTCGGGCTGAAGTATATAGAGCCTAAGGGCGCGTTTTACGTAATGGTTTCGATCAAGGAGTTCGAGGGCAAAAAGTACGAAGGGCAGGTGATACGTTCGGCGTACGACCTTGCCAACATCATGCTCGAGCATGCGCAAGTCGCGGTCATTCCTTGCGAGAGTTTCGGCGCGCCCGACTATATACGTTTGTCGTATGCCGCGTCCGAAAAGGATATCGAGCGCGGGCTTGATTCCATTCGCAGTTTCTTTGCGCAGATCAAGGAATAGTCTGTCGACAGAAAACAGTCGGCGCAATAACGCTCGCAACACACGTTGCCCATTACGAATAATTACGGAGCACACAACCTTTTTCGGGAAAATCCCGAGCAAATAAAAAAAGGAGATACATATCATGATCACGGTAATCTACGGAGCGAAAGGCAGCGGCAAGACCAAACGCATCATCGATGCGGCTAATCAAGCCGTCGAGGCGGCAAGCGGGCACGTGGTGTTTCTCACGGACAACAACGAGTCGCTCGGCATAAACCCGTCGGTGCGGTTTGTCAATCTTCACGAATATAAAGTGGAGAGCGAGGAACAGTTTATCGGGTTTGTAAAGGGCATGATCGCCACCAACTTCGATATTCAGCAAGTGTTTATCGACGGATTGGGCAGACTGTTCGACAAATCGCCCGCAGAGCTTGAGGACGTTTACAAGATGCTTACCGATTCCGATTCGGATATTATGTTCACGGTGACAGTGTCGTCCGATAAACTTCCCGAGTACTTGAAAGAGTACGCCAACGGTTGATCCCGTATTCAGGAGAATATTACGGTTTTATGAAATACACCTCTACACGCGACGATAATGTGCGCGTCGGTTCGGCGCGCGCCGTCATCGACGGTATAAGCGCGGACGGCGGTCTGTACGTGCCGCTCGAATTGCCTAAAATAGATTTCGTGACGTTGGGCGACGATTACTTTATGCGCGCCGAGCGTGTATTGAGCGTGTTTTTCGATTTCGACGTCAAAGGAATAACGGAGCGCGCGTATTCGACGTTCGACGGCGATCCCGCGCCCGTCGTCAAGATAGACGACGATTTGTTCGTGCTCGAGCTGTGGCACGGCAAAACGTGCGCGTTCAAGGATATGGCGCTGTCGGTTTTGCCGTCGCTTTTGGTCAACGCCAAAGCGTACGAGAACGAAAACGACGAAACGCTCGTGCTCGTTGCCACGAGCGGAGATACGGGCAAAGCCGCGCTCGAAGGCTTTAAGGACGTTGCGGGAACTCGCGTGTGCGTGTTCTATCCGACCGACGGCGTAAGCCGCGTGCAAAAGCTCGCCATGATGACTCAGGACGGGCAGAACGTGTGTTCCGTAGGGATACGCGGTAACTTCGACGACGCGCAAAGCGCGGTAAAGCGCGCGTTTGCGGACGAGAGTTTAACTCGCGAGCTTAAAGCCGAAAATATAGTTTTGTCGTCGGCTAACTCGATAAATATAGGCAGGCTCGTGCCGCAGATCGCGTATTACTTTTCGGCGTATGCCGATCTCGTCGATTGCGGCGAGATAAAAACGGGCGAAAGAATAGATTTCGTAGTGCCTACGGGCAATTTCGGGAACATACTCGCGGGGTATTACGCTAAGCAAATGGGCTTGCCGATAGAAAAACTCGTGTGCGCATCCAACCGCAACAACGTACTCACCGATTTTATAAATACGGGCGTGTACGATATTAATCGCAAATTCCATAAAACTGACAGCCCGTCTATGGATATACTCATATCGAGCAATCTCGAACGCCTCTTATTCGAGACGAGCGGGCGCGACGCCGCGCTCACTGCAAAGCGCATGAGCGAGCTTAAACAAACGGGCAGGTATACTGTTACCGCAGCCGAGCTAAAGGCTATACGCGAAACTTTCGATTGCGGTTTTGCGAGCGACGAGGCGTGCGCAGACGCTATTTACGACATGTTCGACGAATACGGATATCTTATCGATCCGCACACCGCCGCGGCGTATGCGGTGGCAAAGTCGAGAGGATACAAGCGCAAAACGGTGGTTGTGTCCACTGCGAATCCGTATAAATTCGCGCCCGCCGTGCTCAAAGCGATAGGCGCGGAGGTCGGCGGCGGCGAAGTCACCGTAAAAACGCTCGAGCGGCTTTGCGACGAGACGGCTATGGAAATTCCGACCGCGCTCGCCGAAGTGTTCGATAAACCCGTGCGTTTCGACGCCGTAATAGACAAAAGCGAAATAATCGACTATATAAAAAATAATTATCACGTTTGAAAGCGCAGCCGTCGCGCCGCCATAGGAGAATAAGCAGACGCGCGTTCAAAAGTACTTTGTTACAAGGAGAGAGCTATATTTATGGAGAACGGACAAATCGAAAAGAAAAAGCGCGTGTTCTCGGCGATAAAGCCGACGGGCAATCCCACGCTCGGCAACTACTTGGGCACAATGCAGTATTGGGGCGGCATGGCGGACGAATACGACTGTCTTTTTTCTGTCGCCGATCTCCACGCGATAACGGTCGCCATAGAACCCAAGGATTTGCGCGAGAACAGCAAGCGGCTGTTTGCTTTGTTGATAGCAGTTGGCGTCGATCCCGAAAAGTGCATACTGTTTATGCAGTCGCACGTTGCCGCGCACAGCGAGCTGTGCTGGCTGTTGAATAACTACACGATGTTCGGCGAAGCGCGGCGCATGACTCAGTTCAAGGAAAAGAGCGAAAAAGCGCCCGAAAACGTAAACGTCGGACTTTTCGATTACCCCGTGCTCATGGCGGCGGACATACTGTTGTATCAAGCGGATATAGTGCCTGTGGGCGAGGATCAATTGCAGCACGTGGAGCTGTGCCGCAACATAGCGCAGCGGTTCAATTCGAGATATTCGCCTACGTTCGTCATGCCCGAGGGCAAAGTTCCCAAGTCGGGCGCGCGCATATACTCGCTGTCCGATCCTACGGCGAAGATGGGCAAGAGCGACGGCAACGATATAGGTTCGGTGTTCATTCTCGATACGCCCGAAGTTATAATGAAAAAGTTCAAGCGCGCCGTTACCGATTCGGACACTCGCGTTTGCGCATCGCCCGACAAGCAGGGCATAACCAATCTTTTGACGATATACGCCGCGCTTACGGGCGGTACCGTCGAAAGCGCGGAGCGCGAGTTTGAAAACAGCGATTACGCCGCGTTCAAAACGCGCGTCGGGGAAGCGGCTGTGGCGCGGCTCGAGCCTGTGCGCACCGCGTACGAGAGATTGCGTCGCAACGATGCGGAACTGCTCGATATTATGAAGTCCGGCGCGGCAAAAGCGGAGCGGCTTGCGCGACGCACGCTCGAAAAGGTATACAAAAAGATAGGGTTTGTGCGTTAATGTACGGATACGTAGTGCCCGATCCCGATAAGTTGCGCGCGAGCGATCTCGTGCTGTACCGTTCGTTCTATTGCGGACTGTGTTGTCAAACGGGCAGGCTGTTCGGACAGTTGCCGCGCTTTACGACAAATTTCGACATGGCGTTTTTCACTGCGCTGCTGCATGATTATTCAAAATCCGACATAGTGATAGAGGAGCACGGCTGTGTGCTCAACCCCAAAAAAAAGGCGATACTTCAGCCGAACGCGCTGCTCGAGCGCATAGCCGCCGCTAACGTTTTGCTCGCTTATCAAAAGGCGGTAGACGGCATAGAGGACGGCGACGGGTTAAAATACAAGATCGCAAAACGCGTGCTGAGCAAGCCGTATAAAACGGCAGTGAGTATTTGCGGCGACGTGAACGAGCGCATAGCCGCGTCGTATGCCGCGCAGCGCGAGACCGAAAAGAACAATGTTGCGAGCGTAGACCGCGCCGCCGATCCGTTTGCGAGCCTGATGCGCGATCTTCCCGCGCTTGTCATAGGCGCGCAAACGAGTGACAAAATGCAGAGCTTGTGCTATAATATAGGTAAGTTCGTTTATCTCGCCGACGCGCTCGACGACGTAGCGGACGACTTCAAGAGCAAGCGTTATAATCCGTTTTCGGCGGCGTATGCAACGGACGGAAAAAAGTTTACGGACAGAAAAAGTTTTATTGCGGACAACCGCGCCGCGCTCGGGTTTTGTTTCGATTCCACCGCGGCGCGCGCCGCGCAAAGTTTTTACGAAATGCGTTTTTATCAAAGCCGCAGTCTTATAGAAAACATAGTGTGCGACGGCTTGCCGCGCAAGGCAAAAGAGCTTTTGAACTCGACGGCAAAGCTCAAGCCGCCCAAGATTTGATGCGGAATAATCTTTTCTTACAGGTTGCTCATACGCACACGAAAACGACAAAACAGAAACATAATCAGGAGGTATAATATGAAAGATCCGTATTCCGTTCTCGGCGCAAAAAAAGGCGACGATCCGCAAGAGCTTTTGCGCAAGTATAACGATCTGCGCGAAAAATACGACGCCGAACGCAAGCTTTCGGGCGACGCAGGCAACGACGGTAAGCGCAAGCTCCGCGAACTCGACGAGGCTTGGTACGAGATAACAGAGGAGATAGGCGAAGTAAAAGCTTGCGAACCCAAAACTTCGCGCAAGGAAAACACAGCCGAAAAAAGCGATAAAAATATCGTAGACGATGTAAAGAGCACGCTGTCCGATCTCGATAAAGAACTCGACGAGGCAGGCAATAAATTGAAAAACAGCAGTTTCGGCAGGAGTATTAGCGAGATAGGCAATTCGCTCGGCAAAGCCGCCGACGATTTCATGAATTCCATTTTCGGCAAGAAAAAGAAGTGAACGAAAAAAACTGCCGCTTTGCGTCGAAACCGAAAATTTCGTGCATACTAAAGGAGTGATTATGAAAGATCCCTATGCGGTTTTAGGGCTGACGCAAGACGCCGCGCCCGAACTGATCAAACAAAAATACGCGGAACTGCGCGCGCTGTACGGCGAGCAGCGGTTTTTGGCGGGCGAGGAAGGAAACGAAGGCGCGCGCAAACTGCAAGAGCTTGAGGAAGCTTGGCATGTGATAAGCGAGCGGATGGAGCTTGCCGCAAAAACGTCTTCCGCCGATCCGTACGAACAGATAGATTCGCTCATTCGCTCGGGCAAGTACAACGAAGCGCAGGATATGCTCGATTCCGTTTCTGAGCGTCACGGAGAATGGCACTATCTTCAAGCAATCGTATTTTACAAACGCGAATGGCTGACGGAAGCGAAGAACCAGCTCGAAATGGCAATCGCCGAAGAACCGAACAATGCAAAATACCGTTCGTCGCTCGACAAGCTCAATATGACGATAGCCAACCCGAAACAGCAAGCTCAAGCCAACGCCGCGGCGAATAACGTCGCGCCCGAGCCTATGCCGATGAACCAAGCGGACAGCATGAGCAATTGCTTGTCTACGTGTTGTTGCGCGTACTGCTTGACCGACTGTCTTTGTTCGGCGATGCGCTGCATGTAATGCGCGCGTCTGCCAAAAAACTTACGACCGCGGCGGTTTGTACCGCGCTGTCCGTAATAATGTGCGCCGCTTGCGCGTACTTGCCTTTGAGTTTTATGCCGCTGTACTTGGCGGCATTCTGCATATTTTTGGCATGCAAGCGCGCAAATATCCTGTACGGACTGCTTTGCGCCGCCGCGTCTGTCGGGATCATGTTCGCCATGAGCGGGCTTAACGTCAAATGGTTTTTATTTTTGATTATGTTCGCGCCGTACGGGATAATCGCGCATTTTATATCTCGGTTTTCTTATTTCAAGGTGAAAAGCGGTCTGATCCGCGCGGCGACGGTCATTGTGTTTTTCAATCTCGCGTTCGGCGCGGTGTATCTTATAGCAACTCGCGTTTTGTCGTCGGGACTCGATATAGATATAGCCGCATACGCAATGAAATTGGGCGGTTATCCCGTGCTCGCGTTGGTAACGACTGTGATACTCGTTCCGCTCGACTTTATTTTTTGCGGCATGGCGTCGGTGATACTCAAACGCATTCCCGCGCCCGTAGAACGCCGTCCTCCGCCCGCAGTCGACGGAAAATCGCAGCCCGATCGCGACGTGTTCGACGAGAACAACGCGCAGCCGGAGCAAAACGGCGACGATAGCTCCGATAAAACGGACGGTAAATAAACGGTATTTCGTAATGGCAGGTTGCGGAATACCGCTTTTTACAATAATGAAAATACGCCCGCCTCCGAATTGCATATCGAATGGCGGGCGTGACTTGTCAAAAGAAAAGAATAGTCGCTTTATCCGAAGATTCCGTCGAGGAACGCTTTTGCTCGATCGAAACGCGCCCCGAGCTTGTCTTTGACGTGCGCATCCGAGCCGAGAACGGGACGCGCGCCGCCCTTGCTTTTATATGCGCGTAAAAACTCTTCGCGCGGTTGAAAAAAACAGTCGCCGCCGCCGCTCGTGTTCTCCTCGAACCGCACGCCGCGCGCGATAGCTTTTTCGATTATCTCGTCGAAAAGGTCTTTCAGTTCGGAATAGTTCATTGCGCGTTCGTCGGGCGCGAACGGCGAATAGCGTTCGGGAAATCCGAGATGCCCTATAACGTCGAATCCGTACGGTGCGTCGAGCGAGGCTATTACCGCGCGTAAATAGTCGGCGTAATCGTCGAGCTTTTCGTTTATATAACAGTTGTCGTACCCCGTGTCGCTCTTGATCGGTTCGCGCCAATAATGCACGCTGTTGATAACGTACTCGAGCGGCAGTTTGTCAATGAGTTTTGCGGTCTTATTCGCGGTGTGCGCCTCGAACCCGACTTCCAACCCTATGCGGATACACAGCTCTGGATTGCGGTCGCGAACGGCGTTCCACGTGTCGAAGTATCGCTCGAAATCGAACGGCGGACTGTCGAGCCAGTGTCCCGTGTCTATATGATCGGTAACGATAAAACCGCGCAATCCCCGCCGTTTCGCTTCGTCCGCAAGTTCTTGCGGATCGCCCGCGCCCATGCGCCGCGCGTCGGGGGAGAATACGGAATGCACGTGGCAATCGATTCCGGAATTATATTCGAGTTCGTCAAGTATGTTCATATGCGCATTTGGAAATATTGATTAAGCGACACAATCTTGCCCGCGTCGCTTATTCAGTATGTCCATTATAGCATTTGTTGGGTTTTATGTCAATACCGAGAACAAAAAAACCGCGATAATTCGCGGTTTGATGTCGTATAAAATATTACGCCGCCATCTTGTTGGCTACTTTGTACTTCCAGATCATTTCCGCATGGTTTTGCTCGTCGGTCATGATCGCGTTGAGCACGTTGCGAACGTCGGTAGACGCAAAATAGAACAGGTCGTTATTGTAAGTTGTGGCAACGTACTTTTCGGTGGCGATTATGTCCGTGCAAAGGAACTTGTCGAAGTCTTTGCTCGCCTGATCGCCGGGGTGTTTGCCTTGCGGCTCGTACTTGACGGCAACGGGCGATCTGTACTTGATTTGCGGAGTTGTGCCGTTCATGAGACTCGTGAGCATGTCGTAATGCGTTTGCTCGTGCTTGAGAATTTTTTTGAAAAGATTTTTGAGTTCGGGGTCTTTGGCTTGCGATGCGTAAAAATCGTACTTTTGCACGCAAAGCTCCTCTTGAGTTTTCAGCTCGGTTATGAGCTGTACTTCTTTTTGGTTAAGCTTCATTTTCGTGTTTTTGCGCATAGGTTTGCCGAGACGTTCCGCCGCGCAATACTCCTTTTTTATTTCGTCTCCGAAAATGATTATTGCCCGATCTCTCGCGTTTATTCCGAATTACCGTATTTTTTATTCAATGCGAAGTTTTACGGCTTATCGAAATGTGCGTAGGGGAAAAGATAAGCGCAAAAACGATCGGCGGCATGCTCGCCGCCATAGTGCCGGAGAACAGAAAATACGCGACTGAATAACGGAAAGCGCGATCGCGCGCAAAATACCTTTGACGTTAAATAATCTTATACGATCCGAAGTTCGTATAAGATTATTTCCGAATTTAATATTTGATGAAATGCTCGCTTTTGTTTTGGGATCACATATCGTCGCAACGGTCGTAGCAGTTGTAGCGGTTACAGCAGTTGCAGTCGGGTTCGTCTGTTATGCTCGCGATATTTGATATTGTTCTCATGTTAATTCACCTTTACGTCGAATTCTACCGTAAGCGTTTCGCTCGGCGCCAAATTTTGTATGGTAAATTCGTTATCGGGATCTGTCACGGTGTATAGAAACTCGGCAGAGTCGGTTACGGCAGTCGTTGTCGAAGGGCTGTTAATTTTCACATCGTATTCAAATGTGATAGATTCGACGAGATTTAAGTAGGGAAGAACGACTCCAGTTACAGGGTTTGCGTTCGGCTCTGCCGTTCCGTTTATTTTTACGCTGCCGTCAACAATGCTTAAATGCTTATCGAGATAAAACCAAAAATCCATGTCGGTTTGTTCCGTATTTCTTATGACAAAATCTAACTTGTTTTCCATAAACGAATTGTAACACTTTAATGTCGAAAAATCAAGGAAAACAAAAACAATCGCGATATACGCTATCTGTACGCCGTACTCAAGATCAATGAGATAAACAACCCGATCAACCGATCCGAGATAAAATCAAAGGCGCGGCTTGCCGCCGCGCCCGAGTATCTTTAGCATCCCATTGTGTCCGCTTCGATAAAACATAGTCATTATGTCAATGCTGTATGATAAGTATCGTACAAAACCGCCGTTAGGACAGCAGAAAGACTCCGTGAATGAACCGTAATAACATTTTACCGCCGTTTTGCAAACAAGTTGCGTATAAGCGCTTCTGTTGAGTTGACATACGCTTTTAGGCGTGGTATTATATAGCTAATAAACGGACAGTTCGTTTGCGCCATCCTGTCGTAAAACAAAACCAGGGCATCTGAATGGGAACAGTCTTTTTAGATGCAGTCGTTTTGGTCGCGGCTGTAATTTTTTTGCGCAAAGGGAGAGATATGTATTATTTGAAAACTTCGGCTTGTTTTGACAGCGCACACTTTCTTCACGGATATAACGGCAAGTGCGCAAATATCCACGGTCACCACTGGGT
>CAJUNM010000050.1:0-9597 GCA_910587805.1 uncultured Christensenellaceae bacterium
ATCTACACTCTTTCCCTACACGACGCTCTTCCGATCTGGGGGGGGCGACCTTTGACACTTTTGAGACGGCGTAAGAAGCGGTCTTAGCCGATTAGTGCATGCAAGATTTGCGAGGCTGCACGGCGCGGTTTTGCGATTTTTCGCAAGCAAAAAAAGCCTCGAAAATTATTGTTTATTCCGAAAAATCGCCACTCCGATTTATTGCGATCATAAAGCGGTATAGCCCGTTTTTTCTATCAGTTTTTGTCCTTGCGGCGACAGGACGAAATCTATCAGGCGTTTGGCGTTGCCGCTCGGCGCGCCGTTTGTCACCGCGTAAAATCGCACCGTAAACGGATACGCGCCGCTTTTTATATTCTCGTTGGTCGGCGCAACGCCGTCCACGCTCAATATTTTGCAGTCGGGATTATACAGCATTGTTTGAGCGAAAAATCTATACGAATAACCGAGCGCGGGCTGTACGCCTTTGTACTCGACCGATATTTGTTTCATAAGACTGTTTTCGCCGACGAGCGAGTCGTCCGGCAGCGGGCGCGGCGCGGCGATCGGAATATTGCCCATTATCTGTTGCAAACCCGTTTGACTGCCCGAGCCTTCGGGGCGTTGAAACGCTATTATATTGCCGCCCTCGCGCCAACCGAGCGTAGCCCATTTCGCGGTCTTGCCCGAGTATATATTGCGTATTTGACGCACAGATATATCGTCGATCGGGTTGTTTTTGCCGACGAGAAAAACAAACGCTTCCTTGCCGATCGGTGTGAAAACGAGTTCCGCGCCGTGCTCTTTTGCTTTTTGCATTTGGCTCTGAGCCGCGCCCGCTACGAATATAACGTCGCGCTCGCCCGATATTATTCCGTCGTATGCTTGCAACGTGTCGGTAAAAGTCACGCTTTCGGGCGCTTGCTTAAAAGCGGTTTCGGAATACGCCGTTTGCGCTATCGCGGAATATACGGGATAGAGCGCGAGCGCGCCGTCGAGCACGGGCAGATCGCCGTCGAGAATAAGCTCGCTCGGCTCGTCGAGCTTGACCGCGAGCGTGTTCGGCGAGAACGGCGCGTATGCCGAAACGTCGGTATTCGCGCCCGTTTTCGGATACGGCTTGGCAAACGGGAACCAATTGCCGCGCAGTGCGTTAGGCACAATCGCGACCGAAAACACCGCGAAAAAGCACAGCGTTGCCGACAGCGCGGCGAACTGCGCTTTGTGCCTCATCCAAGTAACGGCAAGGCTCGACGATATAAATACGATGACAAGCGCGAACGGTATAACGCCGATCGCGTTGTCTATATACCTAAGTTCGGAAAAGTACCCGTATGCGCAAAGTATATAAACGCCGCCGCCCGCGATCGCTGCCGATAAAACCGCGCGTAAGGTTATGTCGAAAATTCGGTTGAACTTTTCTTTTTCCATTTCGTCGCCTACATAAACCTTATGACCATTACGCCGGTGGAAAACAGCGTCGCTATCACAATGATCGCTATTACGGGCAACGCTATCGCAATTATTCCGAGTGCGATCCCCGTTTTGCCGACTGTTTTGTGCATACTCAGGCTCATTATGCCTAACAGTATGCCCGCAAGCGGCGTGATAAACGCGCCTATCATAAAAATTCCGATAAAAAGCAGTGATAAATTCGCCCACATGAAAAGCGAGGACAGATAAATAAGCCCGATGCACGCCGGGCATGCCGCATCCATTATAACTGACAATATCGGATACTTAAGCCGTTGCCACACGGTCGGATCTATTTCGACGTTCGGCTGTTTCGAGTTCTTTTCGATTTGTTCGTCCATGATACCCCTCGATTTAATGCGGAATTAAGTATTTGGAATTAAGGTTGAATAGTCAATGAAACAACACGTTTTTCGTTTGTATTTATATTTTAACATATGCCGATAAAGATGTCAATAACGGTTATGTACTTCTAATCATATTCTAATATGAGATTTTCACAAAAATCTTGACTTATTGACAACGCAAGTATATAATATATATAAGCAATGCAAACGGAGGTCATTATGTTTTGTAAGTATTGCGGCAACGAAATACAACAAGGCTCGGCGTTTTGTCCGCATTGCGGCAAAGCAACCGATAAGCCCGCGCAAAGCGCCGACCCGTTCGATACGCCGCCGACTTCGTATACTTCGACGCCGAATACCGCGCCTAAACCCGTGTCTGCGCCCGTGCCTAAAACGAACGGTATGGCAACGGCAGGTTTTGTTCTTTCGTTTTTTATCCCGCTTGCCGGACTTATTTGTTCAATATTGGGACTGAAAAAGTCCAATGAATGCGACGGCACGGGGAAAGGACTTGCCATTGCGGGCATAGTTATATCGGTATTGGGCATGGTGTTCAATGCGATCGTCTCGATTTCGATAATGCCGTATTTTATGGCTATTTGGAGAGATATTATAGGCGGGATTATAAACGGCGGCTATAACGTCTTATTCTCGATAATTTAAGGTAGGTTGAAATGTATTGCAAAAATTGCGGTAGCATAATAGAACAGGGCGCGCAATTTTGTCGTGCGTGCGGCGCGCAAGTAGACTGCGATGAACTTATGAAAGAACCTGCGCAGAAGACAGAGCCTGCCGTCGCTCAAGAGACGGTGCAGCGTACCGTCTATGTTCAGCCCGTGCACGTTCAAGCTCCGATCGCGCCCGCTCCGCCCGCAACTAACGATATGGCTGTCGTCGGGTTTATCATGGCGTTTATGATGCCGATTCTGGGTTTGGTGTTTTCCGTGATCGGGCTTAAAAAAGCAAAGAGCGGCGCGCCCAATCGCGGTCTTGCGCTGGCGGGTGTGATTATTTCGTCGGTGTATTTGGCGCTTAGCGTTTTGGCTGCGCTTTTGTATATGCTTTGGTTTTTATTTGTGTTTTGGATGATAGGCTCGGCGGGTTCGACGTACGCATCTTCTGCCGTGCTTGCGATATGGAGCATTATTATTTAATGTTCAAACTCATACGATTTATAAAGGGGCACACTGCGTCTGCGATAATTGCGCCGATATGCAAACTTATCGAAGCGATAATGGAACTTGCCGTGCCCATGATAATATCAAACGTAATAGACGTAGGTATAGCGTCCGGCGATAAACAATACGTGATAACGTATTGTTCGGTCATAGCCGTGCTCGCAGTCGTCGGGTTCGCGATCTCTGTGACGGGACAGTTTCTGGCGTCCAAAGTCGCGCTCGGGTTCGGTACAAAACTGCGCGCGGCAACCTTCAGGCATATAAACGCATTGCCCGTTTCGGTGAGCGATAGGTTCGGCTCGGCGTCGATAGTCACGCGGCTGACAGGCGACGTTATGAATTGTCAAAGCGCGCTTAATATGTTTTTGCGGCTCGTTCTGCGCATACCGTTCGTTCTCGTCGGCGCGTTTATTATGAGCGTGATCATAGACCCGATACTGTCTATGACGTTTTTGGCAATGACTGTCGTGCTTGCGGCGGTCATTTCGTGCGTGCTTAAACTCACGCTGCCGCGCGTGAAAAAAGCGCAGAAAAACCTCGACGAACTTTCGCGTCAAGCCATGCAGTCGCTATCGGGCGCGCGCGTTATCCGCGCGTTTTCCAAACAGGACGACACGGTTGGCGAGTTCAAAAACGCCGCCGACGTTACGGCAAAAACTAATATCGTCGCGGCGCGTATTTCCGCATTGCTCAATCCTTTGACGTTTGCCGTAGTCAATCTTTCGATCATAGCGGTGCTGTGGTTCGGCGGCGTCAAGATAGACGGCGGAAGCTTGAGCCAAGGTCAGCTCGTCGCGCTTATCAACTATCTGACGCAAGCGTTTTTTATAATAATAACCGTAGGCAACGTGTTTACTATATTCACGCGTTCGGCTGCCTGCGCGTCGCGCGTGAACGAAATATTGGATACCCCGATACCCGAGGACGGCGAAAAAGCCGTGGATTTCGATACCGAAAAAGGCGGCGAAGTGCTGCGTTTCGACAACGTGTCTTTCGCATACGACGGTGATTACGACGTGAGGAATATTTCGTTCTCGCTCGATTACGGCAAAACGTTGGGCATAATCGGCGGCACGGGCAGCGGTAAAAGCACGCTCGTCGCGCTCGCAGAGAGGTTTTACGATCCTGCGGAGGGCGAAGTGTATTTTTGCGGTAAGAAAGCGAACGACTATAAAATAGCGGAACTGCGCAAGAACATCGGGTTCGTGCCGCAGCGCGCCGCTACGTTATGCGGAACGCTCGACGGCAACTTGCGCATAGCCGACGAGTCGGTCACTGCCGAGCGCGAAGTTTGGGCGCTCGAAACTGCGCAAGCGGGCGAGCTTTTGAAAAGCAAAGGTCTGGACGGCGAGATTGCCGCCGACGGTAAAAATCTGTCGGGCGGACAGCGTCAGCGCGTATCCATAGCTCGTGCGCTTTGCCGAGACAATATTCTGTATCTGTTCGACGATTGCACGTCCGCGCTCGATTATAAGACCGAGCGCGAGTTTATAAACGCAATGCGCGCCGTATCGGGCGCAAAGCTGTATGTGTCGCAACGCATATCCGCCGTGTCGGGCTGCGATAGTATTCTCGTTCTCGACGGCGGCAAGATAGTAGGCTACGGCACGCATGCCGAGCTTAAAAAGGAGTGTCCGCTGTACGCCGAGTTCTGCGCGTCGCAGCAAGCCGAATGATGAGTAAGCGTTCAGTAAACAAAAAGCGTTCGACTATAGGACGGCTCATGAAATATCTCAGACCGCATGCGTGGCTCGTGGCAGCGGCGTTTTTTTGCGCGGCTGTGTCGTCGGTAGGTCAGATATTGACGCCCGTCGTGATAGGCGAGGCGGTCAACTGCACCGCGCTCGGCGCTGACGGCGTGGATTTTGTAAAACTCACCGCATACATCTGCGCGCTTGCCGTGATAATAGCCGCGGTCATGCTGTTCCAGTGGCTCATGAACCTTTGCGCACAGCGTGCCGCGCATCTTACCGTGCGCGACGCGCGCCGCGACGGATTCAAAGCGATGATCGGCGCGCCGATCGCGTATATAGATTCGCATGCGCACGGCGATCTTTCCGCGCGTATATCAGTCGACGCCGATCAGATCTCGGACGGTATAGTTCAAGGCGCGACGCAGATTTTTACGGGCGTAGTAACCATAGCGGGTACGCTCGTGCTGATGATACGCATAAATCTTTGGATCGCTATTGCGGTCGCCGCGCTTACGCCGCTGTCGCTGTTGGTGTCGTTCTTTGTGGCGCGCGGCACGCATAAATACTTTACGGAACAGACCGCCGTCCGCGGCGAGCTTTATCAAAAGAGCGCCGAAACCGTAAACAACCGCGCGCTCGTCGCGGCTTACGGATATGCCGAACGCGCCGAAAAAAACTTCGACGTTACAAATAAAGCGCTCAATCGGTGCGGGTTCAAGGCGACGTTCTATTCGTCGCTCGTTAATCCGTCGACGCGTCTGATCAATTCGCTCGTGTATGCGGTTGCGGCTATCATGGGCACGATATACGTCATAGACGGGTCGATGAACGTCGGCGACATAACGGCATTGCTGCTTTTCGCCAATCAGTTCGCGCGCCCGCTCAATGAGATAACGGGCGTGATAACCGAGTTCCAAACCGCGCTCGCCGCAGCGCAGCGCATACTCGATCTCACGGATGTAACGCCGCAGGACGACAGCGGTCGCACGCTCGTTCCGCACGGTGCGGTCGCGCTCGACAACTTGAGCTTTTCTTACGACCCCGATCGTCCGCTCATTCAAGGGCTCGATCTCTCCGTGGAATCGGGCGCTATGGTCGCGATAGTAGGACGCACGGGTTGCGGAAAAACGACGTTGATAAACTTATTGATGCGGTTCTACGACCCCGATTCGGGCGGGATTTTGTTCGACGGCGACAATGCCGACGGATTGAGCCGCAGCAGCGTTCGCAAGAGTTTCGGCATGGTATTGCAGGATAGTTGGATATTCAAAGGCACCGTGCGCGACAACATTGCGTACGGCAAGCCCGACGCTACCGACGACGAGGTAAAAGCCGCGGCGCACGCCGCCGATATAGACGGGTTCATCGAGCGTTTGCCTAACGGCTACGACACTGTAATAGACGACGGCGACGGTATTTCTCAAGGACAAAAGCAGCTCATAAATATAGCGCGAATAATGCTCACCGATCCGCCTATGATGATACTCGACGAGGCGACGAGCAATATCGACACGCGCACCGAAAAGCGCGTGCAAGCGGCGTTCGATAAGCTTTTGCGTCCCGAAAACGGCAAGAAGAAAACGGCGTTTGTTGTTGCGCACAGACTTTCCACTATCGAGAGCGCGGACGTCATTCTCGTCATGGATAAGGGTAAGATCATAGAACGCGGCTCGCACGCCGAACTGTTGAGCCGAGGCGGCGCGTACGCCGAACTGTATAACGCGCAGTTCGCAAGATAGTCGTGCGAACGATCGAATATGAGTTTGAATAGACTGTTTTCGGTATATTCGGCGCAAAAATATTTCGATAAGGCTTATTGATCGCATATTCGGCGTTAAAATATTTGATTTTATATCGAATGCAGTGTATAATACAATCATGAAAACATTTGTGTTCGATTTATACAATACGCTTGTAAAGACCGAAACGGATTATCGGAGTCGATCGTCGTGGCAGCCCGTCGTCGAGTTTTTCCGCGAGCGCGGACTCGAGACGGATTGGGAAAGCTTGCGCGATTGGTTCGACGTGTTTTGGCGCGAACAGCTCGACGAACTAAAAGCTCAAGGCGATTTCGCATATCCAGAGGCGGACGTTATCAAAGTGTTTCAAAGAATGGCGGAAAATCTCGGCGGTGAGTTTTCGGCGGAAACGGCGGAGGAAGCCGTGCTGTGCGCAAAGCGCGCGTTTACGCTTAAAAACGAATTGTTCGACGGCACGGTCAAGCTGATAGCCGCGCTCAAAGCGACCGGCGCAAAGCTGTACATATTGAGCAACGCGCAAGCGGTGACGACGCGCGGCGAACTCGACGAATTGAGGTTTACCGAGAAGTTCGACGGTATATTGTTGAGTTCCGAGTGCGGTTGTAAAAAGCCCGATCCGAAGTTTTTCAAAATGCTTTTCGATAAATACGACATAGAGAAAAAGACGGCGGTCATGGTAGGCGACGAACTCAAGACCGATATAGCCGGAGCTAAGGCGTTCGGCATAAAAAGCGTTTGGGCAAAGGACGGCGCGCCGTCGGTCGCCCAAAAACTGCTGAAACTCGCGGGTGCGAAATGAAAAACACTGTTATATTCGATCTCGACGGAACGTTGCTTAACACGCTCGACGATCTCGCCGCGGCGGTCGATTTTGCGCTCGGAAAGCTCGGGTTCAAAGGCTTGGATAGGAGCGTAGTGCGGAAATTCGTCGGCAACGGGATAAGAAAGCTGACGGACCGTGCACTCGCGTTCTCGGTGTCTAACGGCAAAACGTCGGAGTTACGGGAAGAAAACGCGCAGAGCGAAAAATGTTACGAACTGTGTTTGGAATATTACAAAGCGCACGGCGCGGAAAAAACGCGGCTCTACGACGGAGTGAGCGAGTTGTTGACGGAGCTTAAGTCGGCGGGAATAAAAACCGCAGTGGTTACGAATAAAGTCGACGAAGCGGTAAAAGAGCTGCGCGGATTGTTTTTTCCGAGTATAGATTTTGCGGTGGGTATAAGCGAGGCGATACGTCCGAAGCCTTCGTGCGACGGAGTGAACGCCGCACTCGCCGCACTTCGCGCCGATCCGCGCGATGCGGTTTATGTCGGGGACGGAGAAACGGATATAGCCACGGCAAAGAATGCGGGGTTGCCGGTCGTGGCGGTGTCTTGGGGCTTTCGGGATAAAGCGTTTTTGCAAACGCTCGAACCGGACTATATAATCGACGCTCCGAGCGAACTGCCCGCGATACTTCGCGCGATCGAATAGCCGATCGAAAACGCGAAAATTAAATTCACGTTAAAAAAACAAAAAAGTACTTGCAAAAAATTTGCGTATGATATATAATATGCGGACATGGGGATGTACAGGCTTCGACGGTGCGAGCTTGTGCGAAGGAAAGCAGGTGGTAGGGTCGGCTACCTAAAAACGCAAAAGGCTTTAATTGCCAACAAAAACGAAAACGCCAAAGTGATCGAGTTCGCGGCTCCCGCTGCGTCCGGCGCAATGGCATTCGCAGCTTAACTAAAGTTGCAAGTCCGTCCTGTTACCTATAGGCAGATAACGGGCTTCATTAAACGATAGGCTCCGTTGCGGCGGCTCGGTCGCCCGCCGTAACGTATCAGACCTTGCACGCATAAGCCTCTGTTTGCCGTGGCTTGTGCGCGGACGCCGAACGACAGACTAAACCTGTAGACGTCCTCGCATTACCGTGTCGGAAATGGGTTCGATTCCCATCATCTCCACCACACGAGACGTATACGCACACCCTGCGTTTACGTCGGAATTAGAGGTTGAATTTTCGACCTCTTTTTCTTTTGTGCCGTTTTCGTCCTCGCCGCCGTTTCCGTCGGGGTAATCGGGGAAAATCAAGTTCAAAAGTAACTCGTTTTTCTGCCCGCCTTTCAGATTGAAAATGACTTTCATTTTATCGTCGTAAAGCAATACCCGATAAATAAACGTGTCGATTAGGTCTTTGCGGTTTTTGGTCTTTGAATAGTCCAGCGTTCTAAAATGCTGTAACCACTTGCGAATGTCCGCATAGGTGTAGTTGATTTGCAACGCCTTTTCGCTCTCTATGGTGTCGTTCAGTTCCTTGTTCTCGCTCTCTAACTTTTCAATTTGAGCCAAAATCGTATCGGCAATTTTGCCCAGCATTAACGCTTGCATAAGGTTGTTGATTGCTTTTTGATTGTCCGCAACCAGACTTTCAAGCCGCTTTATCTCGCTGTCGTTGCGCTCCGCTTGTATCAACATATAGGTTTCTGCCGCGACCATATCTATAAATTCGTCGGTCAAAACGCCGTGCGGGTTTTGCTCCGTGCCGTTGCCTACAATGGCGTAAACAATTTCGTCCTCAATAAACTGCTTGCGGACTGTCCGTTTGTCGCATATGCCTTTTGTCGTGCCTACGCACTTGTAATAATGGTGTATTTTGCCGCTTTTGCTTGTTGACGATATACCCGTCATTTTGTGCGCACACTTGCCGCATAGCAATTTTTCCGACAAAAGATATTCGACCTTTGCTTTGCCGCGAGAGGGCGCGGCGGCATATTTCGCTAACACCTTTTGCGCCTCTGCAAAAAGTTCGTCGTCGATTAGTTGCGGCATACCGCCGTCGATTTCCTCGTCGTGAAAAATGTACTTGCCTAAATATCTGCGGTTGCTGAAAATGCGGTGAAAACTGCTTTTGTTCCACTTGCCGCCCGTTGCGGTGGGTATTCCGCGCTCGTTCATATAGCGTATTAAATCGGCGTAATTGTAGCCCGCGACAAACATTTCAAACAGTTTTCTGACAATGGGCGCGGTGTCCTCGTTGACGATAAAACTTTTGTCCTCGCTCACTTTGTAACCGAGCGGAACGCTCCCGCCGAAAAACTTACATTTCGAGGCTGATATTGCTATACCGCGCTTTATCTTCTGCGACAATTCCGCGCTGTAATATTCCGCCATACTTTCA
>CAJUNM010000050.1:9607-10162 GCA_910587805.1 uncultured Christensenellaceae bacterium
CGAAGTAAGCCGAAAAATTTACATTTTGCCGCCGACATAGCAATACCGCGCTTAACCTTTTGCGACAGCTCGGCAGAATAGTATTCTGCCATACTCTCTAAAACGCCCTCGATTAAAATACCGCTCGCGTCGTCCGTGATATTCTCTTTTGCCGAGAGTACGCGAACGCCGTTTTTCTTTAACTTGGCTTTGTATGTTGCGCTGTCGTACCGATTACGGGCGAAACGGTCTAATTGATAGACAAGCACATACTGAAAACTTTTCTTGCGGCTGTCCTCAATCATTTGCAAAAATTGGTCGCGCTTGTCGCTCGTACCCGTCAAGTGTTCGTCTATGTACTCGTGGACGATAGTCAAATCGTTTCTTTGAGCATAGGCGTAACATTCTGCAAGTTGTCCTTCGATAGATTGGTAGGTCTGCTTTGAGCCTGGCGAATACCTTGCATAGATAACTGTTTTCTTCATAGTGATTTTCTCCTTTGCGCGTGGTGCGCCTTAAAATTTTGTTGTTCGCTTTGGTGCTTACCGTCTTAACCAGCAAAAAATGCCGCCGCAG
>CAJUNM010000051.1 GCA_910587805.1 uncultured Christensenellaceae bacterium
GCGTTCTTTCATTTTTCGTGATATAATAATTGTACGATAAACAGTAATTTAGCGGAGATTAAATGAAAATAACGGTAATAAACGGAACGGAGAAAAATGGCGTTACGTATCGCCTAAAGGAAATTTTTTTGCAAAACTTTCCGAGCGCGAACGTGGTTGAGTTTTATCTTCCGAAAGATTGCCCGTCTTTTTGTATAGGCTGTACAAGTTGCTTTATGAAAGGCGAACAAAATTGTAAAGATTTTGCTTACATAAACGAAATAGAAAAGTCCATTATCGAATCCGATTTGATTGTTATGACGTCGCCAGCATACGTTATGCACGTAACGGGCGCAATGAAATCATTGTTAGATCATTTCGCATATCGGTGGATGCCGCATAGACCCGCGCCCGAAATGTTCGGTAAGCGTGCAGTCATTATTACTCAATGTCTCGGCGCCGGCGCAAAATCGACGGCACAAGATATAAAACACAGCCTATCGTGGTGGGGTATTTCTAAAATCGGAGTATTCAATAGTGCGCTTATGAGTAACCTGATATGGGATAAGCTGCCCGTAAAGAAGCGGAAAAGTCTGACAAGAAAAATCAATAGCCTTGCCCGCAAATTTGCAAGGATAAATTATGCAAAGCCTGCCCACACGAAGATTGCAATGAAAATAAAGTTTATGATATGTCGCTTTATACAAAAGCAAGTACAAAAAAACGGTGTCGCAGGACTTGACTATGAATATTGGCAAACTAATGGTTGGCTTGCTCGAAAGCGTCCGTGGAAGCGTTGACACAGCCGATTTTGTCGAATAAACTTCAATTTGTCATTCTAAATAGTTTGTAGTAAAAAGCTCTCTAACATATCGTTCGAGAGCTTTTGTCCTCGCTTGAAAGTAAAACACTGAAAAATTTAGTATTTAATCCCTATGAGAAGTGCGCATTCGATGGGATTTTTTGTTGCTATACATAACGTCGAACGGATCGGCTTATTCCCCCGCGTCCGCGCGGAAACCTAACAATGCACGACTCGCCGCACGCACACTCGCTCGTCGTCGTATGCACCCGACCGTAACGAACTCTTCGGGTATTACAATCGGAAATACTTAATGCCTCTTGAACCAAAGACAGCCGAATACAATGCGACGCTTCGATTTCTCTATCCTATATAATACGCAATGTTTGCGATACGATCGGTGATCGTGCAAACATACAAATATGCCCGTCGAATCGCCGTTGGCATAATATTAATCCGCCGTCAGTCTCCCCCGCTCGTAATGCGGAATTATCGTGCGGTAATACTCGGATTTACAACATTAAAAAGGGTTTGCAAACGCATGTTTGCAAACCCTTTACACCGATTATTTTATTACTTGGATTACGCTTTAGGTCCGGCATTTACGACAGCCGCATCGAGATCGTACTTCTTGATGTTCTCGGCAAAATCTTTGGCGAGCTTTTTGGCGAGACGGTCGTATTCCTTCTTATCCTTCCAAACGTTTTTCGGATTGAGGATATTGCTGTCCACGTTCGGGCAGGTCTTGGGAATCGCCAAACCGAAGAACGGTTCGGTCTCGTACTCGACGTCGGCAAGCGAACCGTCAAGCGCGGCGGAAACGATCGCGCGCGTGGCGGGCAAGCTCATACGCTTACCTACGCCGTACGCTCCGCCCGTCCAACCGGTATTTATAAGGTACACGTCGGAACCGTGCTTTTCGATCTTTTCGCCGAGCAGCGTCGCGTACACGCTCGAGGGCAGCGGCATGAACGGCGCGCCGAAGCAAGTGGAGAACGTGCTGACTGGATCGGTGATTCCGCGCTCCGTGCCCGCCACTTTGCTCGTATATCCGGACACGAAATAGAACATAGCCTGTTCTTTGGTGAGTTTCGCCACGGGCGGCAAAACGCCGAACGCATCCGCGGTAAGGAATATAACGGTCTTGGGATGCTTGCCTACCGACGGCACTACTTTATTCGGTATGTAATCGATAGGGTACGAAACGCGCGTATTTTCGGTAAGCGAACGGTCTCTATAATCGGGCGCGCGCGTGGCATCGTCCACAACTACGTTCTCGACGAGCGAGCCGAACTTGATCGCGCCGTATATCTCGGGTTCATGCTCTTTGGAAAGATCGATGCACTTAGCATAGCAGCCGCCCTCGATATTGAATATGCCGTCGTCCGACCAGCCGTGCTCGTCGTCGCCGATGAGCCCGCGCTTGGGGTCTGCGGACAGCGTAGTCTTGCCCGTGCCCGAAAGCCCGAAGAACAACGCAGTATCGCCTGAATCGTCGAGAGCCATATTAGCCGAGCAGTGCATGCCGAGCACGCCCTTTTGCGGCAACAAGTAGTTCATGAGCGAGAACACCGACTTTTTCATTTCGCCGGCATACTGCGAACCGACGACGAGTATGACCTTTTTGCTGAGACACAGCAGGATCGCAGCCTCGCTGTTTGTACCGCACTCTTTGGGGTCGAGTTTAAGCCCGGGCGCGGCGATAAGTATGTAATCCTCTTTGAAATTCTTGAGCTCGGCGTCCGTAGGACGTATGAGCATGTTGTGCATGAAAAGATTTTCGGACGCGAGTTCGTTTATAACGCGAACGGAAACGCGATACTTAGGGTCTGCGCCGGCAAACCCGTCGAACAAATACACGTTTTTGCCCGAAAGATATTCGACAGCCTTTTTGTAAATAAGCTCGAACTTATCGAGCGGGAATTTTTTATTTTCACTGCCCCAGCCTATCTTTTCGGATACGCCCGCCTCGTCGACGATGAATCTGTCCTTGGGCGATCTTCCCGTATACGCGCCCGTCTCGACGAGCAACGCGCCCGTATCCATGAGCTTGCACGGCTCGGTCTTAAGCGCTTCCTCGGTGAGCACCGCGGGGCTGTGGTTGCGATCCACCTTTTTGGGGTTTACTATACCGTATTTTTCGATACCGTAAGTTTGCATATATACTCCTTTTGGCTTTACGCCGTAATAATATTGACTGATTTATATTTTGCCGAGCAACCGCCCAAGCTCTTGCAATTTAGCCGCGCCGAGCTGTTCCGAACGCGCCGTAGCCGCAAAGCCGAGCTTTTCGAGCGCCGACTGCACGTCGGATTTGTTTATGCCCGCCGAAGTAAGATTGTTCACGAGAGTTTTACGTTTTTGCGCAAAGCACAGCTTGATAAAATCATTGAGCTTATCGTCGAGCGCCGCGCCGTTTCGCTTATCAAGCCTGATCACCGCGCTGTCCACCTCGGGCATCGGGTTGAATTCCCAAGCCTTGACAATGCGCACGAGCTTAGGCTCGGCAACCGCCTGAACCACTGCCGACAATGCGCCGAAATCTCCGCCGTCGGTCGCGCATATGCGCTCGGCAACTTCTTTTTGAACAAGACACGTTATCGACTTGCATTCGGTCGATTGCAAAAACAGCATGATCAGCGGCGTTGTTATGTAATACGGCAGATTGGCTATCACTCTGTACGGCTCGCCTATAAGCATATCGACGGTTTCTATGCCGAGTTCGGTCACATCGTTACTGAAAAGCCGCACGTTGTCAAGCCCGCCGAGCACGTCATCGAGCACGGGAAAAAGCGTTTCGTCTATCTCGAATGCGCACACGTTCTTCGCACGGCGCGCAATCGCGCGCGTGAGCGTACCCGCGCCCGCGCCGATCTCTACAACGGTCTCACCGTCCGCACCGCCCGCTTCGGCTATGCCGTCGAGCAAGTCGTCGTCGAATATGAAGTTCTGCCCTAACGCCTTTTTATACTTAAATCGGTGTTTTTCGAGCGCAATCTCGTAATCTGTCACGTATACATTATACTATACTTTATATATACTTGTCAAGCCGAAAAAATGCGACCGAGCATATCTCGATCGCATTTTTAATGCTTTTATTTACTTACGGCTCGCAGCGGACATTGCTTTGAGAAGCTTGCTCAATGCGTCGTTGAGCTTCTTTTGCTGCTCGGGATTTTTGTTCTCGGGCTTTGCGCGTTCCTTTTGCAATAACGCCGCAACCTCGCGCATCGTCTCTCTCGGCGCGCCCTCTCTGTCTATCTGCTCTATTCTCGCGATAACGTCGTCAACTGTAGTCGACCCCGTGCTTGCGGCGGCTTGACGCGATTCCGTCCTCGCCTTTACCGCTTGTTCTGCGGCGGCGCGTCTTGCGGCCGATTGTTCGGCGGCATAAGCCTGAGCCGCGGCTTTTCTCGCCGCATCGCGTTCCTCACGCTCCCTGCGGCGTATTTCTTCATCGGACTGACGCGGCGGTTCGGTCGTTATAGGAGTTTCCTGAACAGGCTCGAAATAGTCTTGCTTAGGATCGTACACCGGCTGCTGCTCGGTGAATATGGGCTGCGTTTCCTCGTACTGCTGCGGTTGCTGCTGCGCATCGAACTGCACAGGTTCGCCGCCGAGTCCGTATAAATTGTCTATGGTATTGGGCATTTGCATTTGCAGTTGCTCTTGCGTCTGACCGCGCGATTTGGAATCGCCGTCGAGCACGGGAACGAACTTTGCATAAAGTTTGATCGCACCGGAATACGCCGCTTTGCCGATAATACCCGCGATAAGAGTAAGCACGCTGCCGAAAAGCATCACTATGGCGGGAATAGCATACCCTGCCAATGCGAGCGTTTTTTCAAGCCGAACGATCTCCTCCGCGCTCGCGCCCTCGATCGGTTTGACCGTCGACGCCGCAAGCGGAATGATAAAATACGCGAGGACCGTGCAACTGATAGTCGCAACAAGCGTTACCAACCAAAACTTGTTTATAAGCGCGCTGCGGAACGGCACCGTTACCATCGCATGCTCGGTAACGTACGCGCTCGGCTCTTTATCGGTAGTGCGCGCCAGCTTGTACTGCTTCTTTATAGATACGGGCATTTTTTTCATGAGCGCAACGACGGTGTTCGGCGCGGACACAGCCTTCGCCATCATGAACCTTATCTCGTTGAATCTGCCCGTAACGAGCGATACTACAAGCGTGATAAAAAACGTGAGCAAAATCACGCTCAAAAACACTATAGCCCAATACTCGGGCGCAAGCTTTATATACTCAGTAAACAGTTTATTGAAAATCTCAAGCATAAACACCTCTCCGCAAATTTTTTTATTATAACAGTAAAACGACGTGTTGCACGTCATACATAACATATTATACCATACATTTAGATAAAAATCTATACTTTTGACACGATTTTTTGCACAATTTGAATTTTTAACGTTAAATTTCCTGCTTTGTAAGCGTTGTCGGTATAAAATCCGCATTTAATCAAACAATAAACGTACACGGAGGACACCATGAATAAAGAACAGCAAACCATACGCGAACGCGAAATCGAGTTTTTACAGCAACTACACCAATCCGCACAGATGGGCAGAGACACGCTCGAACACGTGAATAACAATATCGGCGCGGGCACGATGCGCGACGCGGTGGAACGCGATATATTCGACTATTCGGGAATTTGCATGCAGATAAAACGCAAGCTCGACGAGCGCGACGCCGACGTAAAGTCCGTCGGTAAAATACCGAGCTTTATGGCGGGCATGATGATCGACATGAAGATAAACGACGAAACTCCCGAAAGCGAGGTCGCAAAAATGATAATCGACGGCACGACCAAAGGCATTACGGAATGTACGAGCAAGCTCGCGGACTTTTACGACGTGGACGACGACGTTAAAAACATCGGCTATAAGTTTTTGTGGATACAGCAAAAAAACGTCGACGACATGAAACCGTTTTTGCACAACTGAGCGAATACGAAGGATCTCTTCTTTAATGCGGCGAAGCCGCACCCGTAATTCTTAATTCTAAATTCTTAATTTCATCATTCCACGCTCTTGAGCGCCTCGACCATGGAAATCTTTTTGAGCCGAGTGTTCAACAGCATAGTTGCTATCAGGCTGAAAACGAACGTCAACAGCATACAGCCGATAGCTACGTACCATGAAAAAAAGCTCGATATAAACACGTTGAACGACGCTGTTATCGTGCACAGCCAATACAGCAAGCCGTAGCCGAGCGGCAGACCCACCGCACAGCCTATTGCGGTTATGACCATATTTTCCACGATCACCATGTTCGCGGTCTCGTTGCGCTTATAGCCGAGGACCATGAGCGTGGCGATTTCGCGTGTGCGCTCTTTGAGGTTGGTGGCGGTTATATTATATATGACCGCAATTGCGAGCGCCGCCGCGCCCACGACGAATATGACCACGACTATATCGAGCAAAGACATTTGCTTTTCAAGCGCCTCATAGCTCTCGCGAAACGTTTTCACACCGCGCACCGCATCGTAGCTTTTAAGCGCGGCGATCGCCGCATCGCGATCGGCTCCGGGCAGAAACGTTGCGTACGACGTATCGGCGTACAAGCCGACGTCGTTGTTAACAAAAACGTCGTACGAGCAATACGCCTTCTGCTCGAAATACTCGCACACGACCGCAGTCACGGTTATCTCGAACTCTACGCTTCTGTTGTCGAGCGAGTACCCGCTCACCTTAACCGTGTCGCCCGCTTTGCACCCGAGTTTTTTCGCGAGCATTTCGGGTATGACGAATGTATCGGACTCGAACAGCAATCTGTTCTTGCCGCCGAGATCGGTATACAGCTTGATGCAATCGGCGTCGGCATACTTGTATTTCTTTTCGTCGGCATACGTGGGCAGAGCCATGACGGTAAGATCGGACGTCTTGCCGTCGAACTCGAATCGCCCCGAAAAATCGGGCACAAACGTGAGGTTGTGCATATACTCCTCGCCCGACGCATCGGCTATATGCTCGTACACTTCCTCGTTGTCGATGTCGATCGCTATGTCCGTAACGATGGTAAGATCGTAGTCGGACGACGCGTCGTAACTTTTGAACGAAAATGCCATGTTATCTTTCAATCCGATGAGCGCGAGCAGTAACGCCAAGCATCCGATAATGCCGACCGACGAGAGGAATATTTTCATTTTGTGCAAAAACATATTGCGCAAGTTCATTTTAGCGCCGAAGCCGAGCCTGCTCCACAGCCGTTTCCAGCGCTCTACGAGTATGCGTTTGGTATTTTTCGGCGGTTTTTGCCGCATTGCTTGCGCGGGCACGGCGCGGAGCGTTCTGAAACACGAAATAAATGCGGACAGACTCGCAAGCGCCGCGCTTATGAGCACTCCGAGCAGCAAGAACAATCCGCTCATATGCGCAGTCGTGGGCGGCATCGAAAACTGAAACGCATAAATAACGTCGAGCAAAACGGGAACGGAAAACATGCCTACAAGTCCGCCCAAAAACGCGCCTATAACGCTCGCAAACAGCGCGTAGAAAATATACGAAAAATACACGTTGCCTTTGGATACTCCGAGCGCTTGCATGATGCCTATCTGCATGCGCTGACTTTCAACGGTTTTGGACAGCGAAATTACCGTTATAGCCGCCGCCACGCCGAAAAACAGCCACGGCAAAACCGCGGCGATCGCCGACAGCGTGTCGTTTATACCCGTGAACGCCGCGACAGACGGAAAATTTTTGCGCTCGAGCGTGTACATATACATGCCTGCGGGCATGCTCGGATCGTGGAAAATCTCGCCGAGCGTATTCTCGTCGGCAACCGAATATTCGGCGAACAGCTTTTCAAAATCGGCGTTTCCTCGCGCCTTGACGCCCGTGTAAAGATTGATCCCGTCCGGCACGTTTTTATAGCTGAATATAGGGAAAGGCATTCCCTCGAAATACACGTTGGTATCGCTCTTATACGACTTGACCGCGCCGTAATCGATGTATCCCATAGCAAACTCGGCAGGCTGCGCGGCGGTATTCAAGATATTGACTTTGTATATTACGTCCGGCGAATGGTAAATGCCGCACACCGTAAAGTTACGGCTCTCGAGTTCGTACTCGGGCGTATACTGCGGCGTCGGGTTCATGCCGACTGTTATTTTTGATAACACGTTAAATTCGATACGCACCGTATCGCCGAGCTTTATTCCGTGCTCGTCGCAAAACACCTTATCCAAAATTATCTCGTACATTCCCTCGCGCGGCAACATCCCGTCGTCGAGGATCCACGGCTCGTCTATGCCTTGCGTGAGCGTCGTTATCGTCGCGTCGAAACGGCTCTCTATCGACGTAGTACCGCCGAGGTATACGCGAGTATGGAAAGTATCGTATCCCGCTACGGCGTCCACGCCCTCGCTCTCGGCGATCTTATCGACAGCCGCGGAATTGACGTACATATACTCGGCGCGCGCGTCTGCGAGCAAACACTCGTCGTAATAATCGTTCACTTGCGCCGTAATGGCTGTTATGCCGTCGGTTATTCCCGCAAAGAAAAAACACCCGATAAAAATAATGATCAAGATCGAGATAAAACTGCCGATTGTTTCGCGAATATCGCGGAACGTCTTTTTCATTATGTAATTTATATCCCGTGCTTTTATGCGATCACCTCGACGCAATTTTATTGTTCCGCTACCATTCGATAGCGTCAATAGCGACGCGCGTTTCGTTGCGCACTATGCTTTCCGCCTTGCCGCTCTTTACATGTATGACCTTATCCGCCATGGGCGCTATCGCGCTGTTGTGCGTGATAAGCACTACCGTTTTTTTGTATCGTATGTTGACGTCCTCGAGCAGTTTAAGCACCATTTTGCCCGTTTTGTAATCGAGCGCGCCCGTCGGCTCGTCGCACAGCAAAAGCAACGGATTTTTCGCCACCGCACGCGCGATCGCCACGCGTTGCTGTTCTCCGCCCGAAAGCTGGCTCGGAAAATTTGCCGCGCGATCGGACAAGCCGACTGCGTCGAGCGTTTCCGCAGGATCGAGATGGTTTGGCGCGACCGACGCCGCAAACTCCACGTTTTCGAGCGCGTTGAGATTCGTTATAAGATTGTAGAACTGAAAAACAAACCCCACCTTTTCGCGCCTGTACATGGTGAGTTTTTTCTGATTGTACTGCGTTATATCCTCGCCCGCGACCATGACCTGACCGCCGGACGCGCTGTCCATACCGCCCAAAATATTGAGAATGGTGGACTTGCCCGCGCCCGACGCGCCGAGCACCACCACAAATTCTCCCTCCTCGACCGTAAAATCGACGCCGGACAACGCGGGTATCTCCACCTCGCCGAGTTTATAGATTTTACTTACGTTTTTGAATTCGATAAGACTCATGATCACTCCGAAAATAATGCGTAATTCGTAATTAACTTTGCCGTCGCTCCGCCTTTTTATAATCTCGACCTTAATGCCGCGAAGCGGTCAATTCTTAATTCTAAATTCCGAATTCTTAATATCCGAACAACGCAGCCGTCTTTTTTCTTCCGTAATACGAGTACCATTTTTCCGCGAGCGTCTGTCTGTCGGCTATCGCCGTAAGCCCGTCGATAATATCGTCTATAAGCGACTTCAGCTCGATCTCGCGCTCCGTGCTCGCGCCTACGCCGCGCTCGCAGATAAAATCGAAATACACCTTATCCTCGGACGACAGCTCGTCGAACACTCCCTTTATCTCCGCGAATTTCTCGTCCGCGCTCATGTCCGCTTTGGCAATGACCGCAAGTTCGCTCTTTACCACCTTGAGCCGCTCTATGCAAAGCGCGCGCACGATCTCGTCCTTACTCTCGAAATACACGTAAACGGTAGCCTTGGAATAGCCCGCCTCTTTGGAGAGCATATTCATGTTCATACCGTCGTAGCCGTGTTCGGTCAAAAGCCTGTCTGCGGCGGCGAGCATCGTTTTTTTATGATAGCGCGTCGCCGATTCTTTTTTTTCATTCGTCATTACTTATTATTATACTACTTTTCGGCGCGTTTGTCAAGACTAAAATTATACGCACGTCGCCTATTTTCTTGACAATAAACGGCTGTTTTGATAAAC
>CAJUNM010000052.1 GCA_910587805.1 uncultured Christensenellaceae bacterium
ATCGATGTTGATATGACTGTCGGGAATTTTTTTGGAAAGAACGACCAGTGTCTCGGTATGGTGCGTGTTGCAAAACATATCGAAAACCGCGCAATCGACGACTTTATATTTGCCCGTATCTGTCAGCGGTTTTATGTCGCGGCACATCGTGGCGTGATTGCACGATATGTAAATAATTCGGTTCGGGGCTTTTTTCGCGACCGCCGCCATTACCGCAACGCCGCAGCCTTTACGCGGCGGATCTATCAAAACGTCGCAGTCTCCGCCGTCCAAGCCGTCTATAACATCCTCGACGTCGCCGCACAGATTTAATATTTTATGCGAATTACCGTTAAGCTCCGCCGTGCGATCGGCGTCGCGCACCGCTTGCGGTACGCACTCCACCGCCGTCACGCGCTTGCATTTTTTCGCCGCGAGATTGCTCGTTATACCTATTCCGCTGTAAAGATCGATAAGATTTTCGGATAGCACGTGTCCTATCGCGCGCTCGTAAAGTTTGTCTCTGATCTCGTCGTTCACCTGAAAAAACGACAGCGGAGAAAGCTCGGCAACAACGCCCATAACGTTGACTTCGAGTCTGTCGTCGCCCTTTATTTTGGTTATGCGATCGCTCATGATCACATTGTTTTTAGCCGTGTTAAAACATATAAAAAAGTCGACTCCGTGCGGAATACGCGCGCAAAGGGCTTTGAGCACACTCTCGTCCGCGAAACGCGCGCAGTTGACAACCAACACGGCTTGCGCACGTTCGCCTATTACGCGCACCACGAGATGGCGCAAAAGCCCGCGTCCGCTCGCTCCGTCGTATACGGAAAGCTTTTTTTCGTTTGCTAAATCGCACACGATCTTGCCTATATTTCGCGCAAGCCCACCCGCGGCGGAACATTCTACAGGCACTATATCGTGCGTGTTTTTGGAGTACATTCCGAGCACGACCTTACCGCCGCGAAGTCCGAACGGCATGGCTGTTTTATTGCGCGTCGGGCGTTCGCACTCGACGAACGGAATATCGTCCGCCGATAAATCGGCGATTTTTTTAAGATTATTGCGAAGATCGTCGACGAGCATATTTTTGCGGTACTCCGCAGAAAAGTGCATCGTATCGCACCCGCCGCACTTATAATAATGCGGACAAGACGGCTCGACGCGATGCCGAGACGCTTGCAATATCTTTATCGCTTGCGCAGTGCAAAAGTTTTTCTTTACGGTCTTTACGACGGCGCGCACGCGTTCGCCCTCGAGCGTATACGGAATAAAGACGACCTTGCCGTCCACGCGAGCCACGCCTTCGCCGTCCATTCCGCTCGAACCGATTTCCACTTCGATCACGTCTTTTACGTTCATATCTTAAGTATATACTTTTTATATACTCACGTCAAATAAAAAACCCGCAATTGCGTGCGGGCTTTTCGGATATTATATTCTGTTATCCTCGCGTCTTACGGGCAACGCATACGATTTTGCCGACATTGCGGCAGTTTGCGTTCTGCCGGCAAGCTCGAGCACGCCTTCGGGAATTACGCCGAGATCGGTCGTTCCTATGTCCGAAAGAACATAAACATCTGTTTTTGCCGTGGGGTTTTTAGACGAGGCGGTCAACTTATAAGAATAGCTGTATGTCAGTTCGCTTAAATAGCCGCCGCTGATTTTTAACGCAATCGAATAGTCTTCGGTTTCTTGAAACAAGAACGAACCTATTGTTTTTACGATCGCGCTCATAATCGCGGCATTTTTGTCGGCGTCATCGGATTTTTGCGCAATATAAGCCTGCTTTGTTTCGTCGTATACGAATATACTCGAATTTTGCAATGTCAATAAATCTATACGCGGTATAGCCGTTTTATTATTTGCTTTGCTGACGTTGGTATTGGCATTATATTGCGTAGGATACTCGTCGTCCGTGATAACATAATACATGTTATTCGCTGCCGCGATAATGTTTCCGTCGCACCTATAACTCACACTGCCTTTCATTACAGTCACATTGGAATAATCTTTGGCAAATATTTCCGCAAATGTCTCCTCTTTTCTTTCCGATACGGTGACCGTTGCGGTTTTGTTCACGGTTTGATTATCCGTCGAGACGTAAGTAAGCGTAACGGTATACGCGCCTTTTACGGGGTTTGCGGCGTTAAGACCGTTCAAGTCCAGCATATCGTCGGTGACGGCGACGCTTTGCCCGTCCTCGGTTACGGTAAACATCGATTTAACATCCACAGCCTCGCCCTCGAAAACCGTTTTATCGGTCGAAGTTATATTTATCTCCGCAAGCACAGTGGGAACTTCCACTCGAGTATTGCCTATAGCCGAGATAGTTTGATCGACTACCAAAGTATCTCCGCTCGTCAAGCAGCCGATCTTTTCCACGTATCCGTCCTTGACGGTCAGCCAAACGTCGCTCACGTCGGACGTCCAACCGAAAAACTGCATAGCAGCCGCGCCGTTATGTTCCTCTTTCAATAAGAATTTGTCACCGTCTACGGTAAAATCATCGCCGACGAAATTAGAAAAATCAACGGCGAAAGTGACCGTGCCGAAACTCGTCAAAGAACTCTTTTTCCATTTTTGTTCGGCGCTGTTGTAGAAATACCCTTTGGTCGCCGTGCCGTCTGCATCGAGTTCCATCACGTATTCGTCCTTATCAATACCCCCCCCCGTGTGCACCACGTGATACGCCGCAGTTGCGGTACGCTTAAAAACGTACGTGTCTATAAGCTCGGGATATTCAAGCTCGTATACGGTGCGCTCGAGAGTATAATTGACGTAATCTTTGGTAAACGCAGCGTCGAGCAACGCCGTTTTGCTTGCCCAACGCGCAACAAGCGTGACGTCTTTCGTGACAGGCGACGAAAAATCATAGTCCGTACCGTCGAGCGTCCACCCGTCGAACACGAACCCGTTTTTTGTCGGGTCGGTCGGCTTACTCGCAGTTTCGCCATTGCCCACGTTCTGCAATTCCACAATGCTGCCGCCGTCTGTATCGAACGTAACTTTATACGAAACGTAATATGTAGGTTCTTTGGGCGGATTGCACGCCGCAAGCGCAAACACGCATGACGCCGCCGCAACAGCGAATATTATCGCGATTGTTCTTTTGATCTTCATAACTTCTCCTTAAATGGCAAAGAAGTCCCGAAAAGGACTTCTTTGTCGAAATTTTGCTTTGTGGTGGAGATAAGCGGGTTCGAACCGCTGACCTCTTGAATGCCATTCAAGCGCTCTACCAACTGAGCTATACCCCCAAGGCTTTATTATTTTATCATGCGCGGATATATTTGTCAACCGTTTTAAGCAACGAATAAATATAGATTTGCTTGACTTTTACGCCAAGGCATGGTATTTTATACAAAAATAAAAACTTGTTACGGAGAAAATCATGTTCGATTTTAAGAATTATAAGTGGACAAACGCGCCGAAAAAGTATACTCTGTCAGAAGATACAATCACTATCGTAACCGAACCGCATACCGATCTTTGGCAACGCACGTATTACGGTTTTCGCAACGATAACGCGCCGATATTGCAGGTCGAAACTGACGAGAAATATTTTTCGTTCACCGTTAAAACCGAATTCAACGGTAAACGCCGTTTCGATCAGTGCGGAATAATAATCTATATCGACGGCGACAATTGGCTTAAAGCGTCCGTAGAGCATGAAAATGCCGAGTTCCAACGCTTGGGCAGCGTCGTAACGAACAACGGCTATTCGGATTGGGCTACGACCGACGTCGACGCGAAAATAAACTCGGTTTGGTACAGACTGAGCAGACGCGGATCGGATTATTGCATAGAAAGCTCGTTCGACGGAGTGCTTTTTAAGCAAATGCGCATATGCCACCTATCGAAAGGCAACGGAAGAATCCATTTCGGCATATACGCTTGCAGCCCCGAAGACTCCTCGTTCGATGCGGTATTTACGGATTTTCAAATAACCGAATGTAAATGGAAAGCACACAAATAAACCGACAATAATAAACCGCCGTCGCGTAATTTTGCGTGACGGCGGTTTATGTTATTGAATCATTTGCTTAATACTCTCTCGTAAAGTTTCATATATTCCTTTGCGGACACCTTCCATGAAAAATCGCAGTTCATTGCGCGTTCCGCAAGCGACTGCCATGCCGAACGGTCGTAGTACTTACCCACCGCTGCTCGGATCGTCTCGTCGAGAGCCTCCACGGTATACGGCTCGAACACGAACCCGTTGCCGATATGCTCGCCCGCTCTGCAATCCTGTATGGAATCGGCAAGCCCGCCCGTTTTGCGCACTATAGGGATCGTGCCGTATCTGCACGCCATCATTTGCGACAGTCCGCAAGGCTCTGCACCCGACGGCATAAGGAACATATCCGCGCCCGAATATATGCGCTGCGCAAGGTTCTTATCGAACGTTATACGCGCGCGCACGTTCGGCATGGTGTATGCGCAATGCACGAAGAAATCTTCCAAGTACCGCTCGCCGGTGCCGAGTATAACGAGATCGCAGTCGTTGAACGCTCCGCCGCCGCGCTCGAGCAAGCCTTTAACAAGGTCTAAACCCTTATGCGTCGCAAGCCGCGAAATGACGGCGATCGTCGGTCTGTCCGACTCGGGCAAACCCATTTCACGTTTGAGTGCGAGACGGCAGTCGTTTTTGCCCGACATATCGGTCGATGTGAAATTTTTTGCAATCGACGGGCTTGTTTCGGGATTGTATTCGTCGACGTTTATACCGTTTAATATTCCGCACAACTTCTGCTTATTGCGTTCGAGTATGCCCGAAAGTCCGCACGAACGTTCGGGGATCAATATCTCGCGCGCATACGTGGGCGAAACGGTAGTGACCGAATCCGCCGTCTCGATAGCGCCTTTTATGCAATTGAGCCGATTATTAAAGTCGATCAAGCCGCGGTTTTTCTCGTCTATACCGAACACGTCGCCGAGAATAAACGGCGGATAGCAGCCTTGATACTCGAGGTTGTGTATCGTAAACACATTCTTTATGCCGCCGTACCCATACTGTCCGTAGTATTCGGTCGCATAATACAGCGGAACGAGCGCGGTAGCGTGGTCGTTGCTGTGTATGATATCGGGCTTGAAATCCAACAACGGCATAACGTCGAGCACCGCGCGCGCAAAGAATGCAAAGCGTTCGCCGTCGTCGAACTGACCGTATATGGTGTCGCGCTTAAAATAATACTCGTTGTCGATAAAGTACGTGACCACTCCGTCGTTTTCGAGTTTCAACAATCCGCAATACTGATTACGCCAGCCGACCGCTACGCGGATATACGACACGAACGTCATTGCGCTGCGGTATTTTTGCGAAACAGATCCGTACAGCGGCATGATGACGCGCACGTCCGCACCGACGCCGTTAAGCGCTTTGGGAAGCGAACCGGCGACCTCGCCCAATCCGCCCGTCCCCGCAAACGGGAACGCCTCGGCTGTCACGAACAAGACCGACAGCTTCTTTTTGCGAGGCTGCGGTTTCGCAACGTCAGCTGCGGGGGTTTCAGCTAATACAGCTTGCTTTTTGGGTGCGGGCTGTTTTTTAGGTTGTTTGGCAGTTTCGCTTTGGGGCTTAACGACTTCCGTTTTTTTCGCCGCGGCGGTTGCCGTCGTATTCTTTTTAGGCGTCTGTTTGTTCTGCTTTGACGAAGTTTCGGTATTTACCGCTTTTTTCGGTTTTTCCGTAACTTCGGGTTTTTCCGACTTTTCCGTTTTTTTCGATGCGGCTTGTGATTTAGCCATTGAATGTCCCTCCGAATATGTATTATTCTTACACTTTAAGTTTGCGTCGGCTCTCGCTACAGCACCGTATCCTTAGGGATAAAGTACGGGAGCGTTTCGCAGCCCGAAAGATTTTTTCCGGGCTTTATAACCGTCTTTTTATCGGCGATGCAATATCCGAGTTTGCAACGCTCTCCTATGTCCGCGTCTTGGAATATGACCGAGTTCTTTATAACCGCGCCCTTGCCTATCTTGACGCCGCGGAACAATATCGAGTTTTCTACGGTACCTTCGATAACGCAGCCGTCTGCAACTATCGAATTATTGACATGCGCGCCGTCGCCCATTCTGCACGGCACGGAATCACGCACTTTGGTATACACCTCGACGGACTTGAACAGCGAGTCGCGCACGGTCTTATCCGTGAGTTGCATAGAGTAACGGAAGTACGCTTGCAACGATTCGATCGACGCAAAGAACCCGTCGATTCCGTATGCCGACACGCGGTATTCGCGAATGGCAAACGGTAAAACGTCGCGCGAAAAACTTTTCATGCCGACTGCGGCGCAACGCTCGATAAGCTTGATCAAGAAGTCGCGACGCATGATCAACATGTTAGTCATGAGTTTATTCGCGCCGTTGTTCTGTTGCGCGGGCACTATGTCAACGACGTTCATATTCTTGTCGGTCACTATAGCGTTGCGGTGTTTGATCTCGTCGCCGTCGGGCACTTTTTCGCGGTATATCACGGTTATATCCGAGTTTTTCTCCACGAAATAATCCACGGCTTTGCTCATATTGAACGCACAGGCAAAATCGCAATCGCTCATAATGATTATGTCTTCCGTACAGTTTTTCAAGAATATCAAAACGCTCTTTATCGCGTCGAGCCGCGAAGTGTAGAGCATTCTCGAATCGCCGCCGTACGGAGGCAAAAATACTATGCCGCCGTTCTTGCGCGCAAGATCCCAATTTTTTCCGCTCCCCACATGATCCATGAGCGATTGGAAATTGTACTTTGTTATTATCCCGACTGTGGAAACGTTTGCCGCGACCATGTCAGACAATAAAAAATCAATGAGCCTGTATCTGCCGCCGAACGGCACAGATGCTATCGAACGCGCCGCCGTAAGCTCCGGCACGTTACGCTCGTGTATGCTTGTAAAAATCAATCCCATTGTACGCATTATTCGATCACCTCCCCTGCGCCGATAACCGATTTATCGGGGATATGCTTGTCCCTGCCGATAAGCGTGGGATCTTTTTGCGCGTCGGTCGCTCCGCCGATCTTGCAGCCCGCGCCGATCTGTACGCCTTCGTCTATGACGGAGTACGACACGACGCTATTTTTTCCTATGACCGTATCGCGCATGATGACGGAATCGGTCACCTTTGCGCCCTCTTCGATTATAACGCCCTCGCTGAGCACGCAGTTTTTAACGTCGCCGTAAACTTCGCAGCCCGCGGTCATTACGGTATTTTCGACACGCGCGTCGCTGCCCATGAACGAAGGCGGATATGCCTTGTTGCGCGAGAATATCTTGAACCCGTCGGACAGATTGAGCACGCCCGACAGTATATCCATGTTCGCTTCCCAAAGCGAGCGCAACGTGCCTACGTCTTTCCAATAACCTGTGAACTTGTACGCATACATGGCACGTCCGCCCTTTATCATGGACGGTATAACGTCTTTACCGAAATCGAACGACGAATCTGGATTGCGCTCTTCCGCGGACAACTCGTCGAGCAGTACGTCTCTGCGGAAAATGTATATGCCCATTGATGCGTGATTGCTCTTCGGCTTTTTGGGCTTTTCCGCGAAATCGGTAATACGCCCGTCGTCGTCGAACGACATTATACCGAATCTCGGCGCTTCCTCGATCGGCACGTCGATCACGGCTATAGTGCAGTCCGCATTCTTGGATATGTGGTACTCGAGCATTTGCGAGTAATCCATTTTATAAATATGATCGCCGGACAAGATCAAAACGTTTTCCGCTTTGTATGCGTTCAAAAACGCCGCGTTTTGATAAATGGCGTTCGCCGTGCCTTTGTACCACTCGCCGCCGCTCTTTGCAAGATAAGGCGGCAACACGTGAAGTCCGCCGTGCGAACGGTCGAGATTCCAAGGTTCGCCGTTGCCGAGATACTCGTTGAGCAGCATCGGCTGATACTGTGTGAGCACGCCTACGGTATCGATACCCGAATTGGCGCAGTTAGACAGAGGGAAATCGATTATACGATACTTCGATCCGAACGAAACCGCAGGTTTTGCAAGCTTCGTCGTGAGCGCGTACAGTCTCGTTCCCTGACCGCCCGCGAGCAACATTGCTACGCATTTTTTTTGCATATTCTCTTAACATCCTCCCGAATAGCTTGTAAGTTACAACCATTTATTCAATCGAATTATATCATTTTCATGCCGCCGATTCTTTTAGTGATTGTATAGATACATTATATCATATATAAAAAAATATTTCAATACTTATTTGAAAATTTTTCGATTTTTTCGATTTAATTTTAATACCTACATTATGCGGTATATGCGGCAATTATGCCGGAACAAAAAATATTTGCCGAATAAGCGAAAAACGGTTGCAAAATCGCCGCGCATATGCTATAATATCAAAGCTGTCGACTTGATCGGCTGTGCCGCTATAGTCTAGAGGTTAGGACGTTGGCCTCTCACGCCGAAGACCCGGGTTCGATTCCCGGTGGCGGTGCCACAAAAATAACGGATACCCCAATGGGGTATCCGTTATTTTTGTGCACTCGCTCCCTTCCGAATCAACCGCGATACAAACAAGTTACTAACAGTACATAATAGCAATTTTCGACGCTTTGTATTTACCATTAATTTCTTATTGCTATTTCAATCTATGATTTTCACTGTACCATATAAATTTAATAAATCATTTAAATGCATTCTAAACGCGGTACCGTGATCGTGTGTTTTCCCCTCATTTTTACCACTTGCATATACACCTATTCTTATATCAATTAATAATTTCCCATCCTCTATGCTTTTAATCAACTTCTCAAGCGTGAGATTTTCAATAATGCGCATTTCAGTATATCGAATATAATGTTTTCCATCTTCGTACTTTTCATCACCATATAGTATTGCTATTTTAGATAACTTTTTTTCTAAAGCTTTATTAAGGACACTAAACGTCCAATATACTTCATCGTCAATAATTTCTTTTGTCGCTATGTTTCTTATTTGCAAATATATTCTTTCAAGATTTTTATTTACAATAACTTTAAAACTATAGCCCCCTCTATGTGAATTATCGCGTAAACCACTAACAGTTGTATTTAATACTTTTTTTTCATATTTTTCATCTATAACTCCATATGTTTCTCTTAAGTGCGTATTTACCTTTCTTGGATATGATGGCGCTTTTGAAAATAAAGAAATCATAGATTTCGTTATACTCCTATGCGCTTTTAATTCAATACCATAATAATCCGCCTCTGATTTATTATCCTCTGGTTTTCCTATTAAATCTTCAAATGTATTACCTAAACATTGATCTCCATGACGCTTAGTTTCAAACCACCCTCTGTTTTTTATTTGCCTAAAATAATTTATCAATTCTTGTTCTTTTGTTGCCATTATAAATTATCCTCCTCAATAGATTTCAAAAAGCAAACATATTCATCATCAGTAGTATATTTATTTTTATAGTCTTCCAAATTCGGTAAAAAACTATCTATTGTACAATTCAACTCATATGATAATCTCATAAGATGATAAATATTTAATTTCTTTCTATAAACTGAAAACACAGCCTTCGCAAAAGAGTC
>CAJUNM010000053.1 GCA_910587805.1 uncultured Christensenellaceae bacterium
TGAATTATGACTACACGCAGAACGAAACGCTGTATTTCCTGTCGCTCGATTTCAACGCCCTGTTAGATAACGCCGACAGCTTTGTAACGCTCAAACTCGAAAAAGGCAACACGACAAAATATTACACGCAAGCCGACGAGCTACCTTTTCTCGGATCGGAAGAATTTACGAGCGGCAAGTATACGATAACAATATTCGACCGTTCGCTTAACGCGCTTATGTTCGATGTGTTTATAGCGGGCAATGCGCCCACAATGACGCACAGCTCGCTCGCGGCGGACAAGCCCGATTGCAAGATTTCTTTTGTGACGTCCGACCGCTACAACGTCATCACAAGCATTACGCTTTATAAAATCGAGTATGACGGATCTAAAACCGTGCTCGATACGGACGGTGCGGGCGTTCCGATCACAGCCGCAACGTTGTCGTACACACTCACCGTCGGCGGCAAGTACGGCGCAACGGTGACGGACAACTACCGCCGCACGGTGGAGCTTACGCCCATATTCTTTTTGAAAGGCTTGCCGAGCGGCAAGCTCGCGGGCGTCAAAGACGGCGGACGCACGAACAAAAACGTTTCGTTTACGTTCGACAGCGGTGACGTCGCGGAATTCTATACGTTGCACCCCAACGGCGAACGCCGACCGTTCACGGGCTACTCCGTACAAACGGGCGCGTCGCAAACGACGTACAACATTACCGCCGACGACGATACGTCGTTCGAGTATCTTGTATTCCTGCACAACTCACAAGACTTGTCGCTGTTCGTCGAGTATACGTTTGAAATTGACACGATATTGCCCGTGTTCGAGATTACCGACAGCGACGGCAACGTCATTGAACCCGACGGCGCGACAAACAAATCGTTCTCGATTAAATGGCAAGAAACGGGCGTGTCCATGCGTTACTATACCGCGCGCAGCGGACAGATCGGCGCGGTCAAGTACAATATGAACGCCGTATTATCGCAAGGAACGTTGTACTACTTTATGCTAACCGACGACGTGGGCAATAAACTCGAATTTACCGTGCTGTTAGATAACGCGGTCGATTACACCGTCGGCGGCAAATACAACGAAACAGACGGCGTGCTGTACGCCAACGCGCCGATCACGATCACCGTCAACGAGCCGACGCAAGTGTTCGACGTTGTAAACGCAGATAACTACACAATAGAGAACGGCGGCACGCTCACGCAAGCGGGCAGATACGAGATTACCGTTACCGATAACTACCGCAACACCGTTAAGCTCATAATCGTACTCGATTTCACCCCGCCGACGATAGAGCTGTCGGGCGTAGAAAACGGCGGCGCGGCAAAGTCCGACGTTTCGGTTACTGCCGACGGGTACGATTATCTTTACCTTGCGGACAGGCTCGGCAACAAGATTAAGGACATAGAAAGCGGCGCGACGTTCTCGAACGCAGGAAGCTATTACATAGTTGCTCGTGATTACGCGGGCAATACCGTTACGGTATCGTTCACCATTGATTTGACCGTAGACTACACGTTGTCCGTGCCGAACGGCGCGGTAACGACCAAACCCGTCACGCTGGATACCGACGAGCCGCTGACCGTAATTACTAAAAAGGACGGTGTTGTCATCGATACGCCGACACGGTTTACCGACAACGGCGTTTACGAGCTGACGCTCACCGACGCGCTCGGCAATTCCGTTTCTTGTGTTTTCGTAATACTGCCGAGCCGCATGCAAACTGTCAAACAGCAACTCCCTGTCGGTACGCGCATAGTGTCGGTCACAAAAGACGGCGCGTCGTTCGCCGTGAACGACAGCGACCGCCTGTCGTTCGAGCAGTCGGGTGTGTACGTCGTTACGCTCGATTGCGGCGGCGTGCCGTTCGAGCTGACGCTATCTACCGACTGCACCCCGCCCGTAGTTACTATTACAAAGGACGGGTACGCCGTTAAGATTACCGCCGTGAATAAAGAAAACGTCACAATAAAGCTCACAAAGGACGGTGGCGAAATAAATTGCACCGTCGGCAAGACGCTTACCGAGAACGGGCATTATGTATTGACCGTGACGGACGAACTCGGCAACGTCGCCGTTTATGAGTTCGATATTCCCTATCGTCTTAACACTTGGGCGATCATTGCTATTTGCGTCGGAGCGGTGCTATTGCTCGTCGGCGTTATACTCGTAATTCGCGCAAGGCGCAAGCCGCGCATGAAATAAAGGAGTTTGTATGAAAAACACAAAGAGAAAATACCGTTCGCGCTCGCCGTGAACGAGAAAGCGATGGGAAACAGCCTGTGGCTGCGCCGTAGAACGCGCTCATTTAACGCAATGGTAAAAACGAGCGTTAAAGCTCCCGATTCGCGCAGTTTTTGGCTGCAAAATTCTGTTAGAAACCGTATATACGACGTTTTGTCGGTCGGCGCGACGTTAAACCGCCGAAATATTTAATCATTAGGAGTTGATCATGAATATAGGCTTTATTTCCGCAGAGAGCTTTGATGAAATTTCGGCTGCTGCCAAAGACCTTATAGGTCAAATGTGGACACCGTGTCTTTCGATCGCGGGCGGACTTACTTTGCTATGGGCTATATATCTCGGTTGGAAATTTTGGGTTGCGGGCGGCGACGAAACAAAAAAGAAATCCGCAAAATCAGCGATCATTAGCTTTGTAGTCGGTATATTCGTAATTTTTGCAGTTGCCGTCGGCGCACCAATGGCGATAGGCGCATTGACTACATGGGCGGGTGGCTATTGAGTAACATGAATATCAAAACAGACGCACGCGCTACCAATAAACTGCCCCAACACATTAAAAACGCTATACGCCGCCGCGCGGCAGCCGCCGAGCAGTGGAGTCTCGCCGATGACCGCATTACCGCGTACTGTGAAAAGCTCGGACTCGATACCGAGTTCGTACATAGGAACGTCGAATCGCTGTTTAGGTATTTTGATCCCGATTTCTTTATACGCGACCTTGAAGAATGCTTGAAGCAAAAAGCACAAAAAGGAGTTGCGCAATGAACGTCGCCAAAGAATATCGCAATTCGTCGATATGTGTTTGGCGCACAAAAACAAGGAGACTGTAATTATGACAAACACAATTGCGCATTGCTGTATCGAGTGTAGATTTTACTTGCCCACATGCGAAACTTTTTACAACAAGCCGTGCGGCTATTGCGGGAATTTCAAAGTACAGCAACGTCGCGTGTCGGACAATAAGGCATGCGTTTTATTCGAGCTTAGCAAAGAAGCGCCTAAGCTCGAGCCGCCGTAAAACGGCACGAAAAAACCCGACGGACTGTCGGGCTATAAAATCTACTCGATGATCTCGAACTCTTCGAGCGGCTCACCGTTTGTACCGTCGTCCCAGCTCGCTAAAATATCGTCAAGCGACGGCGACGATTGGAGTTTAGGCAGTTCATTGTTCTGCGGCGTTTCGTTTTTTTGGCGCTTTTCCATTTCGATAATATCTCCTTTTAGGTGTAAATGTAATTATCAGCCGATCCGAAAATAGCCGCCGCTAATTTCGATTACCCACTCGGGAGTGTGCGAAGTGCTGTTAAGTACATATACAGAAATCATATCAGGGTATGCGTCGTAAAAGTAGCCAACACGCTCGCTTGTGCCGTCACTATGAACTCTTAAAATTTCCGTATACACGCCGTATTCTTCGTCGGTATATCGTGTTCCCGATTTAAATTTTAACGGCTTTTTCGCGCCAGGCACAAGCTCGCCGTCAACATCAAAATATTCTTGATAATCGCCGTTATCAAAAAATGTGCGTGACTTTACGGTCGAGTTCGGGCTATTGCCCCAATCGCCTACTACCGCCCGCTCCGTTTCATTAAGTACACGAGGTTTATTCTTATCGGTACAGCCTATCAGACAAATAACGGGCAAAAAGCAACACAAAGCGAGAACGACGGACAAAATCTTGCTGTAAGTTTTTTTCATTTTTCTTGCTTCCTTTTTTTCTTGAATTATAACACAAACAAAAAACTCTGTCAATAAGGAGTATTCGGCTATGGGTATTTTTTTCAAAAAACTGTTTATGTCGCTCGTACTTTGGTTGTTCGAGCTCATAGATACCATATTCGACGTCTTTAAATCGCTCGCGGGCATAGATCGCGTCAATGCCAATGGCGAAGAAGTAACGCTAATGGATTACTTTTTCGGGCAATCGACGCTGTATCAAGTGTTTTTCGGCATAATAGTATGTTCTATTGCCGTGCTTGCCGTATGCATGATCGCAGCGATCGTCAAATCAATAGTCAATATGAAAGGCGGCGAACACAAGAGCCACGCAAAGACCGTCGGGCAAGGCGTTGGATCGGTAGTGATCTCTCTTTCGATCGCCGTCATAATGATTGTGGGTATTTCAGCGTCCGACGTAATGCTTGCTACGCTTTATAAAACAATGAACGTGAACGATACGACGATCGCACAGTCTGTGTTCGACGCATGCGTGGAAAATACAAACGCACTCGATTATTGGAACGTGCAAAAACTGCGTAAAGCATACGCGCCGGACGGTACGGCTACTGACAGCATGATGTATCTGTACGATTACAACGGCTTCAACCCCATGTCGCAATATAGTTATTTTTCCACGCCGGGCGCAGTAAATGCATCATACTACAATGCAGACGGAAAACTGACGGGCTTAGTTAAATTCAATAAGCCGCGCGGGAGCGGCGGCGTACTCGTATGGGGAGATAAAAACTTCGGCGAAGCGAAAGAACTGCCTTTCGAGCAAGCATGGATTCACGTCAAAGCGTCCGAAGATAAAAAATATTGGGAGCGCGTTATAACAAACGGCGAAGCCCCGTCGCCAATCGTCGTTGAAAACTTATTCTCGCGCGCGTACCTTGCCGCCGACGGCGAATATTACGCGCTCAATACAAAGGCATTGACTCCCGTCGTATCGTCGGGTTGGGTGCCGGGCAATACCGCGTCCGATCTTAATTTCGCCCGCGAAACCGCAGATACCATTTACGGGGTTTATGATACATATAAGCTGTTGCCTTGCTTTGAAGACGAAGACGATTTGGAAAAAAGCGGCAAAATTCAGCTTGACTCGTTTAATTTCGTCTTGGCGTTCCTTTGCGGTATTATAGTGCTTATTGCCTTGTGTTCTACATTACTCGGTCTTGTAAAACGCATATACGACCTGGTGATCTTGTTTTTGACGTTGCCGCTTATTACCGCGACAATTCCGCTCGATGACGGCGCAAAGTTCAAGTTATGGCGCGAAACAGTCATTAGTAAGGTCGTACTCGCTTACGGCTCGGTTTTCGCAATTTGCGTGTTTATGCTCGTCGCAGGAGAAATCACCAAAATTGCGCTCATGGGTTACGGCACGCTCGCCAATAGCGTATTCCGCATATTCCTAATCTGCGGCGGCGCGCTCACAATTAGCGGCGGTCAGTTGCTGCTTGCGCGTATCATAGGCGCGAGCGCGGAAGAAAGCCGCGAAATGGCGCAGAGCGCACGCACGCTCATGGGCGGCGCAATGACGGGCATGGGCATGAGCAAAGCCGTCGGGCGCGGGCTTTTCGGTCATCGTAATGCAAACGGTCAACGGGTCGGCGGGTTGCTTAAAGGCGCTGCGGGCGTTCTCGGCGCGGTCGGCGGCGGCTTGGCAAATACGCTCGGCGGCGCGATAGGCGGTCAAGCGTATAAATCGAGCGCGGTCGGACGTGGCGTGTCTAAAACTCAACAAGCATTAAAAAACTTTGGCGGCAGTTCGGGCTGGTTCGGGCAAGACAAAACCACAGGCGGCAACACGCTCGGCGGCGCAATCGCAAGCAGTACGAGCAAACTCGGCAGCAAGCTCGCGGGCAGCAAAACGGCACAAAAAAGCGGGTTGGATCGCGGATTGCTCGGCGGCGCGCAGAAGCTCGGACAAACCGTCGGCAGTAAAGTAAGCATGGAGTACGGCACGCAATTAGATAAAGAGAGCCATGCGACTAAACGCGCGGACGACATTGCCGCCGCGTTCGGCGTAAGCCCGTATGCAGTGAAACACGTTAAAGATAAAAAGCGAGATGACAAATGATTGACACGCCTAATTTTTTCGCAATTCTGCCAAGTGCAGTGCGGTATAATCCGAAGCTCACGGCGCGTTCGGTAATATTGTACGCATTGCTTACGTCGCTCGCTGTCGCGGACGGTGCGGCTTACGCGTCCAATAAATACATAGCCGACACGCTTGACGTGTCCGAGCCGACTGTAAAACGGCTTTTGCGCGAACTCGAAGCCGAGCGATATATCGCCATGCGTTACGAGTATAAGAACGGCACAAAAGAAATAGCAAGACGGCTTATTCGCATGCTCGAATTGCCTATGCTGTTAGACGTTCCGAAAACGCAAGCTCTTTACGCAGTTATTCCGACGCATATTCTCGCCATGTCCGAGCTGTCGGTGCAGGCAAAACTGCTGTATGCCGAGATTGTGGCGGCTACGCCGACCGACGGCTTTTGCAGTAAACCCGCGACGTTCTTTGCCGAGCTACTTCACACGTCGGAAGACAGCGTTAGGCGTTGGATCAGAGAGCTTGCAAGCGCAAACGCGCTTCGGGTAGAAATGGAGTATAAAGGCTCAACGCGCGAAATATACCGCAGACGCATATATTTGACCGACGCGGACGAAATCGCCGAAAAACGGGCAGAATTAGCCGCAGACGGCACGGAAACGGCTTTGTCGGACAAGCAGTCGAATGAACCCGCCGCGCCAAATACCCCTGTTTGCGGGCAAATTTTAGGTGTGTGCAAAAATGACCCCACCTATAAAAACGGCAAAAGGCGTAAGCGCAATCGTCACGGAAAGCGCAAAAAATCCACCGAAAGACTGCGGCTTTAATTTTTTAATTAGGTGTGTGCATTTTTGAACCCATGTGTGTGCAAAAATGACCCCCTATATAAAATAAATTATATAACGAGAGTATTACACAAAAAAGAGTTGTGTTTAGCTGTACTAAACAAGATAACGTATAACGGTAATTACATACAAAGCGGTATATGCTCGGCGTTCTTTCTCTTTGTGTTATTCTCTGCGGCGTAGCCGCTAATCGCACTCTTGCGTTAAATTTACACTCACGCCCTATCTGCTCGGCGCGCACGTCGGCGGCGTGGTCGGCGCAGCCCCCCCGTTTCTCTTTGTGTTATTCAAAATTTAGATAAAAGGAAATTTCGTATCATGCGTTTAATCCCCAAAAAATCCAAGCTCAACTCCACAATATGGAAATCGTTTACGCTTGTCGATATTCTGCTCATATTCGCGCTCTTTCTACTCGCCGTCGTCATCGTTATGTCCAACCTTAACGGCAAATGGTATATTTTGCTCGTATATGTGCCGCTGTGCGTCGTGCTGTTCTTTCCGTCCGATGACGGACGAGCTTACTCCGAAATCGGCTTTATCGTGCGTCACATTTTCTCACGCAAGCGTTACACGGCGGACGCGCCGCGCTCAACACGGAACGTCGCCGCGCTCGTGCCGAGCATGAAAATACTCGATAGCGGCATGCTCGATTACGGCGAATACGTCGGCGGCGTGGTCGCGCTCGACAGTATCGAGTTCGCACTCAAAAGCGAGTACCAACAAAACGACATAATTTCGGCATTGTCGCGGGTGTTTAACTGCCTGTCGTTTGGCGAATCCGCGCAGATCGTGAAAATCGACCGCCCTATAAACTTTGACGAGATCGCCGAGCTTACGTTCGACAAGCTCCGCGCCGCCGAGATCGGCGACGACGCGGCAAAACGGCTCGTCCTGCGTTCTCGGCTCGGACAGCTCGACGAGCTGAACAACGTCAACAAGCAGTACCGCCCGTATTATTATCTCGTGTTTTACTCGATGACGGCGCAAACGCTCGAAACGCTTTTGGACGGCGTGGGCGGACATCTGTCCGCGTGCGGGCTGCACCCGCGCATGCTTGACGCGAAAGACGTTGCGGTATTTTTGAAATATTGCTACACCCGCGATTTCGACGAGCGCGAAATGGAGAACGTCGCGCCCGATAAATATCTCGAATACATACGTCCGCAGTCGGTCAAGTTCAATTTTGCCGACTTTCAAGCGGACGGCAAGTTTGCGTTTACTTACGCGATTTCCGACTACCCGCTTTCGGTCGGCAACGCGTGGGGCGCGGAACTATTCAATATCGAGAACACAAAAACAGTGATGAGTATACGACCTGTTGACCGTCACAAAGCGACAAAGCGTATAGATAAAACTATCGTCGAGATCGGAACAAGAGAGAACACCGCCAAAGCGTCCGAGCTTATAGCCCAAGACACTCACATTTCGACAATGGGCGCGCTTTTGCAGTCGCTGCAAAACGAAAACGAAGGACTTTTTGATTGCGTCTTAACCGTAACGGGCTATAACAACGACGGCGAAAGCCCTGCCGCGTTCCGTCGGCGCGTTCGTCAACGCATTGTTTCGTCGGGGTTTAAGGTGTCTATGCTCCGCGCGCGACAGCTCGACGGGTTTATTTCGGGGAGTATAACCGCGCGAGAGCCGCTAAAAAACCTTATGCGCGGAATAAACAGCGAGAGCCTTGCGGCAGTGTTCCCGTTCGTGTTCACGTCCATAATAGAGCCGAAAGGTATGACGCTCGGCGAGAGCGGCGGATTCCCGTTCATACTCGATCCGTTCAAATGGGAGTATAGCGGCGGCGAGT
>CAJUNM010000054.1 GCA_910587805.1 uncultured Christensenellaceae bacterium
CCCGCCGATTTTAACGCGCGCTCGACCGTGACCGACGACAGCTTATCGTTTCCCGAAACGTCTATACGCCAAATATAAGAATATGAAAGGTACGTACAGACAGATGCGGCTACTGCGCCCAAAACAAGCCCCGCACGCGCCAGCCAAAAAGCAGCTGCGCGCCCTAAGCCGTACGAATCGCCTGTCTCATAATTATAACATATTCCGTCCAATAATGCAATTGCTTTGCGCAACTCTTTTTTTCGTATTTTGAACCGCATTTTTCCGCCGACCGCGCGGAAATCGGTCAGTTTGATCCCCGCCGCCGAAAGCTTTTGCGACACCGCGCCGGGGTCTCCCGTTGCGGTCAGTTCTATGCGCGGCGTCATTCCGAAATTTTCGTAATCGAACCCGAGCTTGCTGTTTGACAGTTTGCGCCGCAATTTTTTGTACAGCTCCGCGCGCGCTTTGCGCTTTAACTCTCGGCTTTCCGCTTTGAGTTTTTCGATCCGCGCTTTTTCTGCGGCAAGCCGAGCGAGCTGTTCCGCCTTCGCTTTTTTACGTTCGAGTTTTTGTCGATCAAGCTCGATTTTCCGTTCCGCCGCTATTTGACGCTCGAGTTCCGCTTTACGTTTAGACTCGAGTTCGCGCTCGCGCGCGGTAGCATGCTCGCGCAATGTTTTTTCGCGTTTTCTGTCCGCAGCTTCCCTTTTCCTTTCCGATTCGCGCCTTGCTCTCTCGGCTTTTTTTTCGGTCATCGATTCTTTCATAGATCGCTCACCGCAATATTATCCACTTTGCCCGATATGCTCACGCATTTATCGGACATATCCATAACTGAAAGACCGCTGCCCGTAAGCGTGATCATGCCGCCGCTCGCGCGAAATATCATTTCGTCGGCGTCGAGCTTGAGCGGCTTGACGCATTCCAAATATACCGCGTCCCTGCCGAACAGCACGACCTGAAATTTAAGTTCGTGCAAACCGCCCAACGTTTTTGAACATTTGTTTACAAAGCTCATGTCATATTATTATGACCGCGTCGTACGAATTATGATTGTAACGAGGCTACAAAAAACGCGCCGTCTGTCACGTATCGTCGTTTTCTATACGCTCCACTATTATCTTATCGGGATCGACGCGCACGATACGCACGCTTGCGCCCTGAGGTATAGGCTTTTCGCTGTATACCGCGAGATTCACGTCGTTTACAGTAACGTTGCCGGACAAATCGATCGGAGTGATCGCCACGCCCGCACTGCCGACGAGCGAGCCGTAGCGTTTGCTGCGTTCGCCTACGCGTTTCATTTTAGACACGCGCAACCAATCTCGTTTTTTTGTGAACAGCGCCACGGAATGAAGTACGAACATCAAAACAGCGGTTACCCAAACAAAAACGAACGCCTCGCCCGGAGAGCCTATTATCATGCGGATAACAAACGCCGCTACGGTCAACAGTATGCCGAGTGCGTACGATATACCGCGCATAGGCTGAAAAAATTCGACCGCAAACAAGATCAAACCCGTTATCCAGAGCACGACCACGAGAATATTGCTGTTTTCGCAAAGCGCGACTATACTTTCGCCTATGCTCAAATCAAGCCTCCTTCAATATCGCGCTGTAATAATATAAAAATTGCTGAGCGTATCCGGCATACTCGCCGTACGCGCTCATCAAGCGTTCGCGCACTTGCGTTTCGGTTTCGGACCCGCGCCGCTGGGTTTTGAGCATCCACGTATCCACGGGAAAAACCTCGTTGCGCCCGAGCGCAAAGAGCGCAACGCAGTCCGCGATTTTCTGCCCGACCCCCGGTAGCTCGATAAGAAGCTTTTGCGCGGTCTTGGTATCTGCCGCGGGCAATCTTTTGAGTATATCGGTATCGCGGCATATGATCGAACTTTTGAGTATGTACGGAGAACGGTAGCCGCAGCCTATCGCGTTCAGCTCGCGCTCCGAAAGCGCCGCGAGCTTATCGGGCGTGGGAAAAACATCGCCGAACAAAGCGCACATACGGTTTATTATCGTCTTTATACGCGGAATGTTGTTGTTTGCGGAAATGATAAAAGACACTATGGTCTCGAACAACGGCTGATGCAATATGCGCAAGCTGCCGCACTTTTCAAGCGCTTTGTTCAGTTCGGGATAACGCGAAAGAGTGCGTTTTATGCGAACGATATCGCGATCGAGGCTGAAAAAATCCACGAAATAATCTACTGCTTCCGTTTCTATTACCGTAACGTCGTCAAGCTCGTACACGTCGCATACATGCGCGCCCGATTTGACTTTATAGCCGTTCTGCGTTTTTTCGTAACGAAAAAACTGTCCGCACTCGATCGTTGCCGCAACGTCGAGATCGGATTTATCAACGATTATTTTATCGATCTCTGCCTTATACATATCTTGCCTCTTTCGCGATTACGCGCTAACGAAAAAAAGGGCAAAGCCCTTTTTCGGTTTTTAGGTATTTAAGCAACGGGGTAAACGCTTACCTGTTTGCGGTCGCCCTTGCTTTCAAACTTGACTTTGCCGTCGACGAGCGCGAAAAGCGTATCGTCACCGCCGAGACCGACGTTCTCGCCGGGATGGAATTTCGTGCCGCGCTGACGAACGAGAATATTGCCCGCCAACACGAACTGTCCGTCCGAACGCTTTACGCCCAAACGCTGAGCGTTGGAGTCTCTGCCGTTTTTGGTTGAACCGCCGCCCTTTTTGTGAGCGAACAACTGAATATCTATAAACATTTCAAACCTCCAATTTAATATTTTGCGGATACCCGCTCTGTAAGTCACGCAAACCTACGGTCATTGCCCGAAGGATCACGTCCGCGTCGTGCCGCGTATCTTTTGAACATTCGATGGAAAACTCGAACCTGCCGTCGTCGCGAATGTACTCGGTTTTAACTCCTATATCCTTTAACGCGAGGTACGCCGTTTGCACGAGCGTCGAGACTGCCGCGCACACAATGTCGTTGCCGTCATCGTATCCGCTGTGCCCGTCTGCGCGCACGCGCGTTATCGCCCCGTTTTCGTAAAGGAAGGATACCCGCGTCATGCGATGCTTTCGATCTTTATACGCGTATACAATTGACGATGTCCCTGCTTTTTGCGCACGTTCTTTTTCGCCTTGTACTTGTATACGATTACCTTAGCGCCCTTAAGCTGCTTGACGACCTTTGCGGTGACCTTCGCGGAAACCTCGTTGCCGACGGCGATCTTTTCGCCCTCGCCCGTCATAAGAGCCTTGAGTTCGACAGTAGCGCCCTCTTCGACCTCGAGACGTTCCACATCGAGAACGTCGCCGACGTTTACGCGGTACTGCTTGCCGCCCGTTTCGATAATAGCAAACATATAAGCATAACCTCCGTTAAGTATTCGCCGTAGGGGTTGACATACGTCATTAAAACCCTTTCCGTGCGGTTCAATAAAAATTATAACATACGCGCCGCGTCGCTGTCAAGCGCGAAACGCCTTGATTTTGCAAATAGTTACAAAATTTTATAATATAATCCGCAACTACAACCGAACGCGAACGCACAGACTGCCGCCTATATATTCGGCGTCTATGCGTCCTCCGATTTTTTCGGTAAGCGTTTTGGCGATCGACAAGCCGAGCCCCGTAGAGCCGCGCGACTCGTCTACAGTGTAAAACCTATCGAACAGCCTGCCCGCTTGCACGGCGGATAATTTTTCCGCGCGGTTTGAAAACGAGACAGCGCCGTCCGAACAAAGTTCTATGCGAAGATCGCCGTCGCTGTATTTTACGGCGTTGCTCAATAAATTGAAAAACACGCGCACAAGCGCGGAGCGATCTACGGCGCGCACTACTTTATCGGCGCATATTGCTATATCGGGCGTTATTCCGCGCTCGGAAAGCGCGCCGCACCAATCCGCCACGCATTCTTCCAAGACGTCGTTGACGCACACCGTTTCGATATTTTGCGGCGCGGTTGCTGACGCAGAGTACGCAAACAGTTCGTCGGCGAGCGATTTCAGTTTTTCGGTACGGTTAGCTATGACGGAAATATACCTCGCCACGTCGGCGCTCTTTTCGCGCGTTTCGAGCAGATCCAAATATCCGCAGATCGCAGTGAGCGGCGTGCGCAGATCGTGCGCGATGTTCGTTACCGCGGTTTTAAGCTCGTTGTCGCCGCGTTCGTACTTACCGCGCAGTTCGTTGAGTTTGAAAAGTTCGGCATTGACTCGCGATGCGAGCGCGCATACCGCTTTGTCTCGCGACGTAACGTCGATCAACGTGTTTGTGTCCGCCGCGAGCTTTTGACCGAAACCGCGCGCGATCTCGCCCATGCTTTTGCGCATCACGCAAATCTTTACTATAAGCACGGCAACGACTGCGGTCAATACCGCGACCGCGACGGACAAACAAACTATCATTGTATCATCTCCTACTTTATGTGTTTATGCGAAAATGCGAGCGCGCCCGAAACCGTAAAAACGACCGTTATCACCGCGGAATACGCAACCATATTTATCGGACGTGCGAGATTTGGCACCGCCAAAAACTGTCCCATAGACAAAAAGTCGGTTATAAACTCCAAAAATCCGCGGTATGCTCCCGTAGGGTACGATTTGTTCGGGATACAAATCTGTTGCATTTCTCCGTTTACAAGTTCCCAAGACATATATTCGGGCGGCTCAGACAAAACAGCAAAACACCACATTGCGGCTATCACCGTAACCACAACCGTCAATAACATCACAACGGCGGACACCGCACGATTAGATATAAGCATACCGATAAACGTATATATTGCGCAAAGCGCAGTTAATGCCAATACGCCTATCCCTATGCAAGCGAGCACGTTCACGCCCGTGACGAAATTACCCATAACCGGCATACCCAAAAGCCCGACGACTATCCAAACCGCAGCCATGATCATGCACGCCGCAAGCACAACGATAAAATACGACAGATACACGGAGTATCTCTGCTTGCCGACTATCAGTTTGTTTCGTACAGTGCCGTCTGAATATTCGGAGCCTATAAACAAACTCGCAAAAACCGCGGTCAGAATACTCACTACATAGTGATAAGTGAAATAATGCATTTCAAGCGGCACCCCACCGTTTACGGGATCGGTCTTTATCCCGACGCAGTGCGTTATGCACGCGCATACGGTATTTATAACGGCAAGCGCCGACGATATGCCGAAACATATCCAAAACGTTTTATTGCGAAACAGTCTGTAAAAGGAAGCGTTCAATAGTTTAAGCATTTTCTCCGCCTCCCAAAAGATTTACGTAGTAGCTCTCCAAGCTTTCTTCGCGTTCCGTCATTTTCAAAATTTTGCAGTTCTGTTCGGCAAGCGCGGAAACAAGCGACGAAAACTCCGGTTCGGCATATATGTTCGCGTTATTATCGCCGGTTACGGCGTAATCCATATTCATGCTTTCGAGCACGCGCACGAGCGCCTTCACGTCCGTTACCGTCACTTGCACGCATTTGCCGCAGTCTTTGGCAAGCTCTTCCGCACTTATTTCTTTGATGATGCGTCCGCCGTTTACAAACCCGTAATGCGTGGCGAGCTTGGACAGTTCGTCGAGGATATGGCTGGATACAAGCACGGTCACGCCGCGTTCGCGGTTGAGCTTGAGAATAAGCTCTCGCACTTCGATTATGCCTTGAGGATCAAGCCCGTTTATAGGCTCGTCGAGCACGAGAAAATCGGGACTGCCGACGAGCGCGACCGCTATGCCCAATCTTTGACGCATACCCAACGAAAAGTTTTTGGCGGTCTTCTTGCCCGTATCGGCAAGATTGACGAGTTCCAAAATTTCATTCAGTCCGTCGTACGACGGCAGACCCAATATCTTCGCTTGATACATCAAATTCTGATACGCCGTCATGTCGCCGTATACGGACGGTGTTTCCACTACCGCGCCCATTCTTCGGCGCGAGAACATTATCGACTTTGACTTGTTCTTTTCGCCGTATATGCAATACTCGCCCGAATCGGGCGTTTGCAATCCGCAGATTATGCGGATCAAAGTTGTTTTTCCCGCACCGTTTCGCCCGACAAGCCCATATATAGAGCCGCGCGGAACGCGCATCGTCAAGCCGCTCAACGCTTTGAAACTGCCGTAGCTTTTACAAAGCGCGTCGGTCGTAAGTACATTTTTCATAAATAAGCATCTCCTTCGATTGCGGTATCGGCGCCGATTATTATTTCCGCAAGTCATGCTTATATGATACAGCTCGAAAATTAAGAAAACTCTTAAAAAACAGTAAAGAAATAGTAAAGATTTATCTGTCGCCGAGCTTAAACCCTATTCCCCATACCGATACGAGAAATTCGCGCCCGCACAGTTCGCGAAGCTTACTTCGCAAATTACCGACGTGGACTTTGAGCGAACCGTCAGTGCAATCGGGCGTGTTCGACGATATTTTGTCCAAAATTTGAGATTTGGAAAACACTTTATTCGGGTTTTGCAAAAACAGTTTCAATATAGCATATTCGGTGCGCGTAAGCCGCACGCTGCGCTCGCCGCAATGCGCCACCCGCTCGGAGTCGAGCTTAAGTCCGTTATACTCGGCGTCGTCACCGCAGAACCGCTCGGCAAGCCGAAGTTCTATGCGCGCGATAAGCTCGCGCACGTCGAACGGTTTTGTAACGTAATCGACCGCGCCGCCGTGCAGCAGTTCAACTTTATCGGTCACGTCGGTCTTTGCGCTTATCACTATTACGGGCGTTCCGTCGAAGTACGGCAAAGCGCGCTCGCCGCTCAAATCGGGCATCATAAGATCGAGCAATATCAAATCGGGCTTGTCCGCAACGTATGCGTCGACAGCCGCACTGCCCGAATCCGCCAAAACGACCGAATACCCTGCCGCCGTAAGCGTTTCGCGCAACATTTCTCTGATATAAGGATCGTCGTCCGCTATAAGTATAGTTCTCGTCATTCCGCTTGTCCAAGCAAAGTTTAATACATCGAAATATGTGTTATACTTCAAACTCCCCGTTAAGTGCGACGAGAGCGCGCTCGAAATCGCTGTCGGACACGCCGAGTATGATATTTATCTCCGACGCACCCTGATCGATCATGCGAAGGTTTATTCCGGCATTCGATAACCGACTTATTGCGCGCGCCGCCGTACCCGGGCGGCTGACCATACCGTGACCGACTATCGCGATAAGCGAAATATCGGTAGACAAGTGCATATGGTCGGGTTTTACGTCCGCCTGTATCGACGCCATCAACGCGTTTGCCGTATCTCTGTCAACCGCCGAAAAAACAACGGTCATCGAGTCGATGCCGCTCGGGATATGTTCTACGGCGATCTCCAACCGCTCGAAACACGACAGAACTCTGCGCACAAAGCCTATTTCGGAGTTCATCATCGACTTATCTATATACAGCGAATAAAAATTCTTTTTACCGGCTATTGCTGTGATGGGACGCTTATTGATGCGCTCGTACTTGCCGGCGAGATAGTCGTCGGTGGGCACTATCATAGTACCCGTCGCCGACGGATTGAAAGTATTGCGTATATGGATCGGGATATTCGCCTTGCGCACGGGAAATATAGATTCGGGGTGCAAAACGTTCGCGCCCATGTAAGACAACTCGCGTAGTTCTTTATACGTGAGCACGTCTATCACCGACGCATGCGGAACGATACGCGGATCGCACGTCATGAAACCGTCCACGTCGGTAAAGTTTTCGTAAACGTCCGCACCGACGGCGCGCGCGACTATCGCACCCGATACGTCCGACCCGCCGCGCGAAAAAGCCACTATATTGCCGTTATTATCGCTGCCGTAAAACCCGGGGATAACGGCGTTGCGTTTATTTTGAAGCCCGAGTTTGCACACGCTCGACGTATACGAATCGTCGTACGCGCCGCCGCGGAACTTGATAAGCGACGCGCTGTCGATAAATTCGTAATCCAAAAGCGCGGCGAGCAATTTCGCGCATAGATATTCCCCGCGCGAAACGATGTAATCGTAACCCGCATCGGGAAGTCGCTCGATTATCTCCGCAAAATCGGAATCGAAAAATCCGTCGGGCAAGCCCAGCTCGCTACGCAGTTTATCGAATCTTGCGGTCACATGCGAAAATGCGTTTATGCGGTCTTGTCCCGCATTAAAAACCGATATGAGCATATCGGTGACTTTACTCTCGCCGTCTGTCTTGCCCGGTGCGGAAACCACAACAAACCGCCTTTCGGGGTCGGAGCGTATTATATTTATTACTTGATCGATGCTTGCCGCGGTTGACATGGACGTTCCGCCAAACTTTATTGCCTTCATTTTTACTCCGGTCATATATAATGTATTCGAGATTTGATCTAACGGTGTTTTATTATTTTATCTTTCTCGCTTCTATGTAAAAGCGTTTTTCTTCCGCCTCGCCTAGCGAAAACGTTTTTTTCGGCAAAACGCCGTTTGCTATCACGTAATCGAACAGCTCGGATTTTTTTACCGAATGCAGCATTATGCCGCAAAATCCGTCGCGTTTCAATCCGCTTTCGCCGTGTACATAGTCAACATACCCGCCGTTCTTTTTTACATAGTTTTCACAGAACGCATCCACCGCTTTGATCGCAGCTATCTTATCTGCGGGCAAACGCACCGTAACGGGCGACGGCGTGTATATTACCGTTTCCGCGGCGTCGCCGTCACAGATCGGAAGAGCGTCGTGTAGGGA
>CAJUNM010000055.1 GCA_910587805.1 uncultured Christensenellaceae bacterium
TCAGACGTGTGCTCTTCCGATCTCCTTTGCGCCGAGTTCGATAGCGGCTTTAACGTGCGAAATGAGTTCGGTCACGCGCGCGTTATATGCGAGTTTCATGCCGTAGCCGTATTCCGCATTGTCCTCGAACAGCGAGTTAGCCCATGCCGGACCTTTGCCTTCGGCGTTTTTGGTGTAAGGGCAGGTGGGAGCGGATCCGCCGTAGATGGACGAGCAGCCCGTTGCGTTTGCAACGATCATGCGATCGCCGAAAAGCTGGGTGATGAGCTTGATGTACGGGGTTTCGCCGCAGCCCGCGCACGCGCCCGAGAACTCGAACAACGGTTGCTTGAATTGGCTGCCCTTGACGGTTTCGGGCTTTACCTTGTCGGCAACGTCCGCGTACGGGAGCTTTTGCGAGTAGTCGTAGTTCGCCGATTCCGCAACGACGATCTCGTCGAGCGGTTTCATTACGAGCGCCTTTTCCTTGGCGGGGCAGACGTTCGCGCAAGAGCCGCAGCCCGTGCAGTCGAGCGGCGAGACCTGTATGCGATACTTGTAGCCGGTATCTTTGAGCTGTGCTGCCGCATCGACCGTTACGAAGCTTGCGGGGGCTTTGTCCGCTTGAGCTTTGGTGGCAAGCACGGGACGCAAGCATGCGTGCGGGCAGACGAGCGAGCACTGATTGCATTGTATGCAGTTGGACGAGATCCATTGCGGTACGGTGGGCGCGACGCCGCGCTTTTCGTACTTGGTCGTGCCGCTCGGTACCGAACCGTCGGGCGCGAAAGCGGAGACGGGGAGCTTGTCGCCTTCTTGACGAAGTATCGGATTGATCACGTTCTTGAAGTAATCGTCGCCGCCTACGTCCGCCGCTACCGCGCCGGTAGTAGCCGTCGCCCAATCCGCGGGAACTTTGATCTCGACGAGTCCGTCAATGGCTTTGTCTACGCAAGCGTAGTTCATATTTACAACGTCGTCGCCTTTTTTGCCGTACGCCTTTTTGATCATCTGTTTCATGTAGCCCGCCGCTTCGTCGTAGGGGATAATGTCGGCAAGCTTGAAGAACGCGGCTTGGCAAACGGTGTTTACGCCTTTGCGCGCGCCGATCTCGTTGACTATCTTAAGCGCGTTGATCGTGTAGAAACGCAGGTGTTTTTTGGCTATGGTCTGTTTCATGGCTGCGGGCAGTTCGTCGTTGAGCTGCTCGGGCGTCCAGTGGCAGTTGAGCAGGAACACGCCGCCGTCCTTGATGTCGTCGACCATGTTGTAGTGTGTGACGTATGCGGGATTGTGGCAAGCCACGAAGTCCGCTTGGTCGATGAGATATGTGGATTTTATGGGTACGTCGCCGAAACGCAGGTGCGAAATGGTGAGACCGCCCGATTTTTTGGAGTCGTAGAAGAAGTAGCCTTGCGCGTACTTGTTCGTGTGATCGCCGATAATCTTGATCGAGTTCTTGTTTGCGCCAACCGTGCCGTCGCTGCCGAGACCGTAGAACTTGCAGCGCACCGTGCCTGCGGGCGAGGCGTTGACGAATTCCGAGAAGTCGAGCGAGGTGTTGGTCACGTCGTCGTTGATACCGATCGTAAAGTGATTTTTAGGCTCTTTCGCATCGAGATTTTTGTATACGGCGTTGACCATGGACGGATTGAACTCTTTGGAGCCCAAGCCGTATCTGCCGCCGATCACTTTGATATTGTTTCTGCCGCACTCGGTGAGAGCCGCGCAAATATCGAGATACAAAGGTTCGCCGAGCGATCCGGGTTCTTTGGTGCGGTCGAGCACGGCAATGCGCTTTACGGACGCGGGGAGCGCGGCGGTAAAATGCGATACCGAGAAAGGACGGTACAAGCGCACTTTCAAAAGACCGACTTTTTTGCCTTGCTTGGCGAGATAGTCGACGGTCTCTTCCGCGGCTTCGCAGCCCGAACCCATCATGACTATAACGTTTTCCGCATCGGGCGCGCCGTAGTATTGGAACAGCTTGTACTCTCTGCCGGTGAGCGCCGATACTTCGTCCATCATCGACTGAACGATGTCGGGCGTTGCGAGATAGTAAGAGTTTGCCGCCTCGCGGTTCTGGAAATAGATGTCGGCGTTTTGCGCCGTGCCTTTTTGGTGGGGATGATCGGGATTGAGCGCGCGCTGTTTGAATTCGCGTATGGCGTCGAAGCAACCCGTTTTTTCGGCGAGTTTCTTCATTTCGTCATACTCGATGCCGTCGATCTTGTCTATTTCGTGGCTGGTGCGGAATCCGTCGAAGAAGTGAAGGAACGGCACTTTTGCCTTGAGCGTGGAAAGATGCGCGACGAGCGCCAAGTCCATAGCTTCTTGCACGGAGTTGGACGCGAGCATCGCAAAGCCCGTTTGACGGCACGCCATAACGTCGGAGTGATCGCCGAAAATATTGAGCGCGTGCGCCGCAAGCGCGCGTGCGCTTACGTGGAACACGGACGGCAGCAGCTCGCCCGATATTTTGTACATATTCGGGATCATGAGCAGCAAACCTTGACTCGCGGTGTACGTGGTGGTGAGCGCGCCCGCTACGAGCGAGCCGTGGACCGCGCCCGCCGCGCCGCCTTCGGACTGCATTTCCGCAATGCGCAGCTCTTGCCCGAACATGTTTTTACGTCCGCCGGTTGCCCATTCGTCGGCGTACTCCGCCATGGGCGAGGACGGCGTAATAGGGTAAATCGCCGCGACCTCCGAAAAAGCATACGCCACGTGCGATGCCGCGGTGTTGCCGTCGATTGTCATCTTTACCATAAAAAACCTCCAAAGTTTATATAAATTTTTTTGTAAAATGACGGTCGGAAAAATCCAACCTATCTATTATATAACACAATATATACAAAGTCAAGACCTTTTGCGAGCATACGTCGGTTTTAGCGCGAATTGCAATATAAAAACATGCGTATACGCCGCCGCGCGATTGACAAATTGCTTGCGCAATGATAAAATAATACGGTATAAATATATCGAGGTTTTGCCGTGAAAAAAACGATCGACGATAACGACGTGGAACACATCGCGTCGCTTGCCGCGCTCGAGCTTTCCGACGAGGAAAAACAAGCGCACAAAAAACACTTGCAGAAAATGCTCGACACCTTCGAGGCGCTCGACCGTTTCGACGTATCCGACGTGCCGCCGACGGCGCATATATTGTCCGCCGTGAACGTATTGCGCGACGATATTGTCGCGCCGTCATATCCCGTAGATGCGTTGCTCGAAAACGCGCCGCAGAGCGAGGACGGGGCGTACGTTGTGCCTCGGGTCGTTGAATAGGGGGCGGCGATGGAAATAACAAATTTGACATTATGCGAGCTTTCGGAAAAACTCGAGAGCGGCGAATTAACTTCCGTACAAGCTACCGAGGCGTGCTTGGACAGAATAAAAAACACCGAACGACTGAACAATTTTGTCACGGTCTGCGATAAGCTCGCGCTCGACAGCGCGAAAAAAGCAGACGAGGCGAGAGCGCGCGGCGCGAAAGGCAAGCTGCTCGGCGTGCCGATCGCGATCAAGGACAATATCTCGACGCAAGGCGTTCGCACCACGTGCGCGAGCAGGTTTTTGTCCGATTACGTGCCGCCGTACGACGCTACGGTCGTTAAAAAGCTCAAAGACGCGGGCGCGATCGTTCTCGGCAAGACGAATATGGACGAGTTTGCCATGGGCAGTACAAACGAGAACTCCGCTTTCGGCGCGGTCAAAAACGTTCGCGACGAAAACAGAGTGCCGGGGGGAAGCTCGGGCGGTTCGGCTAACTGTGTCGCCGCCGATCAGGCGTTTGCGAGTCTCGGCAGCGACACGGGCGGTTCGATACGTCAGCCCGCGTCGTATTGCGGCGTGGTAGGGCTTAAACCGACGTATTCGGCGGTGAGCCGAAACGGGCTTGTCGCATTCGCATCATCGCTCGATCAAATAGGCGTGCTCTCGAAAAGCTGCGACGACGCGCTCGTCATGCTCGAGGCGATCGTCGGCAAAGACCCGTTCGACAGCACGAGCGCGGAGTATGTGGGTAAATTCGGCGCGCTCGACGGCAATGTCGACGGTATTACGATCGGCGTTGCGGACGAGTTCGCGTCGTGCGCGGACAAAGGCGTTCTGCAAAGAGCGAACGAGGCGATAACCGCGCTCGAGAGCATGGGCGCAAAGATAAAGCGCGTGTCGGTAAAGTCTTTCGACGCCGCGCTTGCGGTGTATTATGTGCTCTCGTCCGCCGAGGCGTCGAGCAATCTCGCGCGTTTCGACGGCGTTAAGTACGGCAACCGCGCTAAGGACTACAAAGACGTCAACGAGCTTTACAAAAAGTCGCGCACCGAGTTTTTCGGCGCGGAAGTCAAGCGGCGCATCATGCTCGGCAATTACGTGCTGTCGAGCGGATATTACGACGCATACTATTTGCGCGCGTCGAAGTTACGCACCGTCATAAAACGCGAGTTTGACGCAATACTGTCGGAATGCGACTGCATACTCAGCCCGACCGCGCCGACCGTTGCGCCTTGTTTCGGCGAACAGTCCGACCCCGCAAAGGTGTATCTATCGGACATTTACACCGTTCCCGTCAATATTTGCGGTCTACCCGCGGTAAGCGTGCCGTTCGGAACGAGCGACGGGCTGCCCGTCGGCGTGCAATTGATCGGCAAGGCGTTCGGCGAAAGGAGTATATTGAATACGGGCAAGGCTCTCGAAAAATTCGCAAAGGAGATTCGGTAATATGCTTAAACCTACGATAGGCTGTGAAGTACATTGCGAGCTCAAGACCGAAACGAAATTGTTTTGCGGTTGCAAAAACGAGTTCGGCGGCGATGCGAACACGCATTGCTGTCCCGTGTGTTCCGGATTTCCCGGGACGCTGCCCGCGCACAATCGCAAAGCCGTGGAATTTGCGGTAAAGGCGGGGCTTGCGCTGCATTGCAAGATAAGCGAGTTTTCCAAGTGGGACAGAAAGAATTATTTTTATCCCGATCTGCCCAAGGCGTGGCAGACAAGTCAATACGATCTGCCGCTTTGTATAGGCGGGTACGTAGAGTTCGAGCTTGACGGCGAGAAAAAGCGCGTGCGGCTCAATCGTATACATCTCGAAGAAGACGCGGGCAAGCTCGTTCACGACGGCGGTATTTCGCGCGTGGATTACAACCGTTGCGGCGTGCCGCTCATAGAGATAGTTACAGAGCCTGACATGCATTCCGCCGAGGAAGTCGTTGCGTTTTTGACCGAGCTTAAGAGCGTGCTCAAGTACACGGGCGTATCCGATGTGAAAATGCAGGAAGGCTCGCTGCGTTGCGACGTCAATCTTTCGGTATCCGAAAGCGAAAACGGAGAAAAACTCGGAACGCGCACCGAGACGAAAAATCTCAATTCGTTCCGTTCGGTCGCGCGCTCGATCGCTTTCGAGACGAGACGTCAGATCGACTTGTTGGAAAGCGGCGGGGTCGTGGAACAGGAAACTCGGCGTTTCGACGATAACAAGGGGATAGGCTATGCCATGCGCTCGAAAGAGGATGCGCACGATTACAGATATTTTCCGGAACCCGATCTTCTGCCCGTGGTCATGAGCGCAGCCGATATAAAAAGAATAGCGGATACCATACCGGAGCTTAAAGACGCGCGGATAGCGCGTTATACCGAAAAACTCGGTTTGCCCGATTACGACGCGCGCGTGCTCACGGAAGACAAGGACGTTTCCGATCTTTTCGACGGCGTTGTAAAACTCGGTGCGGACGCCAAAAAAGCGTCCAACTTTATCATGAGCGAGGTTTTGCGGCTCGCAAAGTCGCAAAGTTCGGAAGACGTCGAGCTTAAAGTTTCCGCCGAACAGCTCGCCGAAATACTGAAAATGTCGGCGGCGGACGAACTGAACAATCTCGCGGCAAAACAGCTTTTGTCGTTCGTATGGGGAACAAACGTCGCGCCGCGCGCTATTGCCGCGGAAAAAGGACTGTTGCAATCCAACGACGAAGGCGAGATCAAGGCGGTATTCGATAGGGTAGTCGCGGACAATCCCAAGCAGACGGCGGACTTTATCGCAGGCAACGACAAACTTCGCGGATACTTTGTCGGACAGATCATGCGTGCGTCGGGCGGGAAAGCCAACCCTAAGATAATAAATTCGTTGCTCGACAAGTTGAAAAACTGAACGGCGGAAACAATAAATAAGGAATCGATCGTAAATGAAAAAAATAACGTATAAAACGCCTATAGTCGAAATGCAGGGCGACGAGATGACGCGCGTGCTTTGGGATATGATAAAAGATATATTGCTCGAGCCGCACGTGGAGCTTAACACGGAGTTTTACGATCTCGGCTTGCCCAATCGCGAAAAGACGGGCGATCGAGTGACTGTCGATGCGGCGAACGCCGTAAAAAAATACGGCGTCGGCGTCAAGTGCGCGACCATAACGCCCAATGCTCAACGCGTCGACGAGTACAATCTTTCGCAGATGTGGCTGTCGCCGAACGGCACGATAAGAGCTATACTCGACGGCACGGTGTTCCGCGCGCCTATACAGGTAAAAGGCATAACCCCGTACGTTCAGGGCTGGACAAAACCCATAACGATAGCGCGTCACGCATACGGCGACGTTTACAAAAACAGCGAGATAAAAGTGGACAAGGGCGCGGAGTGCGCGCTCGAGGTGCGCTATCCCGACGGCAGGCGCGAGAGCAAAAAGATATACGATTTTTCCGATTGCGGCGGCGTTATACAAGGCGTGCACAACCGCGACGATTCGATAGCGAGTTTTGCGCGCTCGTGCTTTAATTATGCGCTCGACACAAAGCAGGACGTTTGGTTCGGAACCAAAGATACTATAAGCAAAATATACGATCGTAGGTTTAAGGATATTTTTTCGGATATTTACGAGACGGAGTACAAAACGAAGTTTTGCGCGCTCGGTTTGAATTACGAATACTCGCTCATAGACGATTCGGTCGCGCGCGTCATTCGCAGCAACGGCGGATTTATATGGGCGCTCAAAAATTACGACGGCGACGTTATGAGCGATATGGTCGCGACAGCGTACGGCAGTCTCGCCATGATGACGAGCGTGCTCGTTTCGCCGGACGGCAATTATGAGTACGAGGCTGCGCACGGCACTGTCACTCGGCACTATTACAGATATCTCAAGGGCGAAAAAACATCGACAAATCCCGTAGCGACGATATTCGCTTGGACGGGCGCGCTCGCGCGGCGCGGCATGACGGAAAGCAACGCCGAGCTTATCGGTTTTGCACAAAAACTCGAGCGCGCAACGCTCGATACGATAGAAAACGGGCAAATGACGGGCGATCTCGCGCCCATGTTCCATCGCGACGGAATAACGCCCGAGAGTCTTACGTCCGAAGAATTTTTACGCGCAGTGGCAAAGCGAATATAATATAAAAAAGGTAGCCGCTTGCGCGCTCCGAAGAGGTTGCATAGCGGCTGTTGTCGTCGTTCAAACGCCGTCGCAAAAAGGCGCACTTCCCATAGGGAATTAAAAAACTAAATTATTAAGAGTTATACTTTCAA
>CAJUNM010000056.1 GCA_910587805.1 uncultured Christensenellaceae bacterium
CAATCGGTTGGACGGCGTGGCTGATGCGTCGGCACGCGTGCGCGGCACAACGCTTTACGTATACGTGCTCGAAGCGGAAAATACCGACGAGCATAAAACGTACTCTTCGTATGTGTCCGATTACGACGCGACGGTTACGCGCGTGGTTGTGCGCAAAGGCACGGCGCGTGTAAGCGTAGGCGACGTGATCGCGAAAAATACGGTTTTGGCGGACGGAAGCATTTATTCTACGTCCGGCGAAGTCATAGGGGTTGCGGATTGCGATGCGGACGTTTACGGTAACGTGTCGGCGGTGTTTACCGCCAAGCTCGGCAATACCGAGATCGAGTATAAGCGAACGGGCAGATCGTGCAAAAAAACGAGTTTCGGACTGTTCGGGTATACGTTCGGAAAGACGGCAAGCCCGTATACGTCGTATGAAAGCGAGACAACATCGGCAAAATACGATATGTTGATACCGCTGTCCGTCACGAATTATCGGTATTACGAAACCGAACCCGTCGAAACGCCTTGCGACGTAGCGCAGAAAGCGGAAAGCTTTGCAGCCGAGAAAGCCGAGGAACTGAAATTTACGGGTGATTTCAAAAGCTCGTTTACGGTCAGCGAATCATCGTTCGGACTTTATACCGTTCACGTGTTTTTGAGCGGCGAAGCGCTCATATCGCGCGGAGTGGAATAGCTTTTGCGGATCAAGGTACGATCGGAGGACAATGAAAAAAACTTACGAAAACAACGAACTGCGCGCGGTGTTCGGCGCGTACGACGCCAATCTCAAGGTCGTGGAATCGCTTTGCGGCGTATCTGTGCGAGTGCTTGCCGACGGCGTTGAGATAACGGGGCAAAACATCGAACTTGCGGACCTGCTTCTCGACAAGCTCGCAAAAGCTTGCGCAAGAGGCGAGCAGATAGATCCTTCGGCGGTCGGGCGGTATTTCGATATATTGCGCGTCGATCCCGACGGAGCGGACAAGCTCGCAGAGCCTGTTGCGGTCACTGCGCGCGGGCAAAAGATATTCGCCAAAACGCTCAATCAAAAAAAGTTTACCGATGCGGTGAAAAAATGCCCGCTCACGTTTGCTGTCGGACCTGCCGGCACGGGTAAAACTTATCTCGCCGTTGCGCTCGCGGTAGAGGCGGTCAAGCGCGGCGCGGTTGACAGAATAATTTTGACTCGTCCCGCTATAGAGGCAGGCGAAAAACTCGGGTTCTTGCCAGGCGATCTGCAAATGAAAGTCGATCCGTATTTGCGCCCGCTGTACGACGCGCTCGGCGAAATGTTCGGCGCGGACTACACAAAGCTCATAGAACGCGGCACGGTAGAGATCGCGCCGCTTGCCTACATGCGCGGACGCACGCTCAAACGCGCGTTTATTATTCTCGACGAGGCGCAAAACACCACGCCAGAGCAAATGAAAATGTTTTTGACGCGGTTCGGTGAAGGAAGCCGCGCAATCGTAACGGGCGACATAACGCAGATCGATTTGAAAGGCGAGCCTTCGGGGCTTGTCAACGCCGAACAAGTATTAAAGGGCGTGGACGGCATAGCATTCGTTCGGTTGGACGGCAAAGACGTGGTACGTCACGATCTCGTTCAACGCATAGTGAAAGCTTACGACGAATATTCAAAGAAAATCAACAGACCGAGTTAACCGAACTCAAGCGGAGGTCAAGATCGTACTTATGGAAAATCAAACGGAAAAACAGATCAAAACGCAAGGAACAGCGCCGCCTAAAAGCGCGTACTTTTGGCTTGCGGGTATTTTTGCCGTAGTTTTTGCCGTTATCTACATAGCGCTCTTATTGCGTGTGCATTTTTTGTCGAATACGGAAAATAATACCGCAACGCATTTGCTGTATGCTTTCGTATTGCTCGGGCTGCTCGTCGCGCTTTATATTTATACGGTGGTATCGCGCAAGGAACTTCTTTACAGTCTTAAAGAAGCGGGCGCAATTATGACCGTTTTCGGCATTGTCATTACGGCTAATATATACTTCGCGTATGTAAGTCCGTACTTGATGTTTGTCGCATTGACGGGCATGATCGCGTTGCCGTTTTCCAAAAAACGCGATGCGTTTGTTCTCAACGTATTTACTTGTCTTATCTCGTCGTTCTTGCTTTTGGACGTGCTCGATAAGAGCGAGTATCCTGCTATGGCGTTTACAGTGATAGCGGGGTTGCTGAGCGGCGCTATAGCGATCTATTCGTTCCCGTCCGCGCTTACGCGCTTGTTTTCAGTAGTTCGCGCGTTCGTAACGGGCGTGACGATCATAGGCATATATTTCGTGCTGTTGAGCGTTTATTCTCTCGACGTTACTCTGTTTACCGATAATATCATGTATATAGGTATCGCGGCTGCGGCGCAAGTGCTGTTGACGGGCGTTATAGAGCCTGTGATCGAAGCAGTGTTCAATATTACCACGGACTACAAGCTCGTAGAACTTACAAACCACAACGCGCCGCTCATAAAGCGTTTGAGCGTCGAAGCCCCCGGCACGTTCAACCACTGCTTGGCTGTGGCTAACTTCGCAGAGATATGTGCGAACGCGATAGGCGAAGACCCTGTTCTGGCGCGCACTTGCGCGTATTACCACGACGTCGGCAAACTCAATAATCCGACGTACTTTACCGAAAATCAGGGCGGATACAATCCGCACGACGAAATACTGCCCGAGGTGTCTGCGGAGATCATTCGTCAACATACGGTAGACGGTTACGAACTGTGCAAAAAATATCGCGTGCCCGAAGAAGTTGCGCGTATAACGATCGAGCATCACGGCACGCTGCCTATATCGTATTTTTACAATAAAGCCAAGTCGTTGACTGACAGCGACGTCGATATAAACGAGTATCGCTATCACGGCGAGATCCCCACGGGCAAGATCGGCGCGATAATCATGATATGCGATTCCGCAGAAGCGGCTATCCGCGCGATGGACAAGCCCGACGGCGAAAAGGTGGACAAGCTTCTCAAATATATGATTGACGAGCGGCTCAAGCTCGGACAGTTCGATAACTGCGCAATAACCATGCAAGATCTCAATGCGGTACGCATGGCGATAGTCGGCGCGTTCGGCGGATTGTTCCATAAGCGCATCAAATACAATAACGGGAAGGGTACGTAATGTTAAAGCTGACGGGTGACGCATCGAGCGCGTTTTTGCGGCTCGGCAATATCGCCTATGACGTTCTCGGGCTGAAAGGCGACGTGTCGGTAGACGTTGAGATAATAGACGACGCGCAAATGAAAGAACTCAACAACGATACGCGCGGCGTGGATAAAGCGACCGACGTTTTAAGCTATCCCGCGCTCGATATCGATACGTGTTCGGAACTCGTGTTCGACAGATCGAGTTATCCGGACGATTACGATCCGATGCAAAAGGCGGTAGTGCTCGGCGAGATCGCAATAAACCGCGATGCGGCTGAACGACAGGCAAAAGAATACGGCACGGGCGAACGTGAGATCAATTATCTTTTCGTGCACGGGCTTTTGCATATCCTCGGCTACGATCATATGACAGATGCCGATAAAGCGCGGATGCGCGAAAAAGAAGAACTCATACTCGGCGCTAAGGATAAGTCGGTTGTCGTGGCTGTCATAGGCAGACCCAATGCGGGTAAATCTTCCATTGTCAACGCTATAGTCGGCGAAAAAGTGTCCATAGTCTCGCCGAAGCCGCAGACTACGCGCGATCGAATCACGGGTATTTGCACCGAGGGCAACAAACAAATAGTTTTCTTGGATACCCCCGGAATGTTCAAACCTCGCACCAAGCTCGACGAGCACATGGAAAAAAGCGTCAAAAGCTCGCTCGGCGGCGATGCGGACGTAGTTGTGATAGTGCTCGATTGCACTAAAGGCATAACCGAAGACGATAAAAAGCTCATCGCGGACAGACTTTCTTTCAAAACGCCGCTGTACGTCGTTCTGAATAAAACCGATCTCAAAGGCTATGCAGATATATACCCGATGCTCGAAATATTAAGCCCGTATATGCAGCGTAAAGAAGGTCGGACGATTAAGGAAGTTATCCCTACAAGCTGCAAAACGGGCAGGAATATCGAGTTGCTTAAGACCGTGCTTAAGTCCGAATGTAAAGACGGCGGTTTCTTGTTCCCCGAAGACGAATACACCGACAGACCGATAAAGTTTATAATGGGCGAGATCGTCCGAGAAAAAGCGTTGCTGTTTTTGCAAGACGAAATACCGCACGGCGTTGGCGTGGCTGTGATGTCGGTAGACGAAAGCGCAACGCCGATCCGAATATCCGCGGACGTTATCGTCGATAAAAAATCGCATAAACAAATAGTTATAGGCGACGACGGCGCAATGATAAAGCGTATCGGCGCGGCAGCGCGGCGCGATATAGAGCAGCTCGTCGATAATAAAGTGTTTTTGGAATTGTTCGTAAAAGTCAGACCGGGATGGCGCGATAAAGCGAGCATTATGCGCGACGTGGGATATTGACGGCGCGAAATTACGGTACGGTCGGAAACCGCGAATAATTGTCTCGTCGTATCGCATACTAACTTCGGAGGTGAGATATGGACGACGAAAAAGCACTTTGGGATCTGTTTTGTCTGACCGGCGAACCGCAGTACTATTCTATGTACGTTCGCAACAGGAACGCAAAAAAGTTCGACGATAAAAAAACCGAAGAGTAAATATAACCGAAAACTAACGGAGAAAGACCGACGATATGCGGGATTTTACTGACAAATGCGTTGTGCTCAAAGTAAACGATTATCGAGACGACGACAGACTTGCGCGCGTGCTCACCGCCGAACACGGTTTGGTGAGCGTGCTTTTGCGCGGAGTGAAAAAAGCCAAAGCCAAGCTTAAGCCGTTTGCGCAGCCGTTCGCATGTTTCGATACGCGCTTCGTATCTGGGAAGGGCGCATTTTTAACGCCCGTCGAGCCGATGCTTATAGCAGACGGATTCGGGTTGTCGAGTGATCTCAAGATATTTACCGCAGCGTCTGTCGCGGCGGAAACTACGCTGTGCGCGATAGGCGACGACGAGTCGCATACCGATATTTTTTTGGAGTTTTTGCGGTTCGAGCGCGTGGTGGAGACGAGCGGCGACCCGTACTATCAAGCGGCGGTTTACATATCGAGATTATTGCAAATATCTGGCTTTTACCGCGAATATCCGTATGCGGGCGGAGAGCCGACAAGCCCCGTGCAGATGCTCGGCTACGCGCAGAGAACGGGCTACGAAAAGCGCAACGAGTCGGATATGAGCCGCCGCGCGCTAAAATATATATGCTCGGAGTTTTCGCGCAACTTCGACGTCGGAATACAAAGCGTCGATTCGATAGATCTTTATAAATAAACCTGCGTTACGCTATCGAGCGAAAAAATACCGTTTCTCGATTAAATGATAATAAAGTCAACGAAAGTCAATTAACACGGCTTTCTTTTTATGTTTGCAAAAAAATAACTCAAACAAAATTGCAATATTCGATTATTGCCGTCAAATTGCTTGCTTTTTGTATGCTCGTGCGGTATAATATTTAATGACTAACACATCTGAAAGGAGTATCAGGTAATGACAAAATCGGCAAAAAAGTATTGCTATCTCTTCACCGAAGGCAATGCCAAGATGAGAGAGTTGCTCGGCGGTAAGGGCGCCAACCTCGCGGAAATGACCAATATCGGACTTCCCGTTCCTCAAGGCTTTACCATTTCCACCGAAGCTTGCACGCAATATTACGAAGACGGTCGCAAGATCAACGACGGTATCCAAAACGAGATTTTCGAGTATATCGGCAAAATGGAGCAGATCTGCGGCAAAAAATTCGGCGACAAAGAGAATCCGCTTCTCGTTTCCGTTCGTTCGGGCGCGCGCGCGTCCATGCCGGGCATGATGGACACCATTCTCAACCTCGGTCTCAACGAGGAAGTGGTCAACACCATAGCCGAAAAATCGGGCAATCCCCGCTGGGCTTGGGACTGCTACAGACGCTTTATCCAAATGTTCTCCGACGTCGTTATGGAAGTCGGCAAAAAATATTTTGAAGCACTCATCGACAAGATGAAAGAGGAAAAACACGTGGAGTTCGACGTAGACCTCACCGCGGACGATCTCAAAGCGCTCGCTTATCAGTTTAAGTCGGAATACAAAAAACAGTTAGGCAAAGATTTCCCCGACGATCCGAAAGAGCAGTTGTTCGAGGCTGTCAAAGCCGTTTTCCGTTCTTGGGACAACCCCCGTGCAAACATCTACCGCATGGACCACGATATTCCGTATTCTTGGGGGACTGCGGTCAACGTACAGATGATGGCGTTCAGATCGGAAGAGCACACGTCTGAACTCCAGTCACTGACC
>CAJUNM010000057.1 GCA_910587805.1 uncultured Christensenellaceae bacterium
TGCGGACGTTGTAATTACCCGTATCGAAGAGCGACAACTGCCCGTCGCTTTGCGGGCGTTGCGACGCGCGCCGCTCGAACGGCGGTTGGCTTGCCGATTGCTGCATTATCTGACCCGACGCACGCTGTTCGGCTTGGGCTTGCTGCATCAATTTATCGAGCGTTGCCGAGCGCTGCGTTTGCTGCTCGTCGGGCTTATTGAAACCCGTGGCGATAACGGTTACTTGCATTTCGTCCTTGAGATCGGGATCGGGTCTGTAACCGGAAATGACGTTTACACCCGGGGCGCACACGCCGCGTACAAGCGTTGCCGCATCGTTGTTCTCGTCCATCTTTATCTCGTTGCCTTCGATGCAAATGATCACTTGCGACGCGCCCTCGATTGACGTGCCGAGCACGGGATTGTTGACCGCTTTGCGCACCGCCTCTATTGCGCGGTTTGCGCCGCTCGCTCTGCCTATGCCGATAATGGTATCGCCGCCCTTGCGGAGCACAGTGCATATATCCGCGAAATCTATGTTTATTCTGCCCGTGCTCAATATTATATTGGTGAGCGCGAGCACGCTCTGACGCAAGATGTCGTCGGCGTATTGGAACGCGCGGTCGAGCGTCATATTGAGATTCTTTGCGACCATGTTCAATCTTTCATTGGGCACTATGAGCAAAGAATCGACGTACTTGCGGAGATTGGCTATTCCGACCTGAGCGTTACTCATGCGCCTGTCGCCCTCGTACGCGAACGGCGTGGTGACAAACGCCACGGTGAGTATGCCGAGATTGTGCGCGATCTCCGCGATAACGGGCGCTGCGCCCGTACCCGTGCCGCCGCCCATGCCCGCGGCGATAAATATCAAGTCCATGTCCTTGATGAGATTGGTAAGCGTCTCTTTGCACTCTTCGGCGGCTTGTCTGCCCACTTCCATCTTCGCGCCCGCGCCGAAACCTTTGGTAAGCTCCGAGCCTATCTGCACGCGCTTATCCGCTTTGGACTCGCAAAGCGCCTGTCTGTCCGTATTTATCGCCATAAAGGTGACGCGAGATACGCCTGCGTCTTTGAGATTGTTGACCGCATTGCTGCCGCCGCCGCCTACGCCTATAATGGCTATCTTGACCAGCGAGTCTCTGCCCGCACCGGTCGGATTGAAATCCTGCATTCTCATATCTGATGCCTTCATGATCTGACGTGACCTCCGTGTCGCCGTGTGATTGAAAATTTATCGTATAATTCGGTAATCGGTGATTATTTGCGCTTTGAAAAAAGCTTTTTTATTCTGTCCATGAACCCGCCCGACGGCTCGTCCGCAGCGAGCACCGTATCCAAAAGCGAGATCGCCGCAGAGTATGCGGGGTTATCCCACGTATGGAGCTTGGGACGCGCAAACTCCGTCTCCCTGTGCAAGCGCAGGTTTATACGTTCCGTCGCGCCGCGTATGTTAAGCCCGCCGCCCGTGAGCGTCAAAGGGATCGTGTCGGGAATGTCCTTGCAATCTTTGATGCTCTGCTCGAAACACGTGACGAAGTATTTAATGGCTTGCTCGGCAAGATTGTTTACGTCCGAGACTTTGAACGAGCGCGGCTCGCCGTTTTCTTCTACCGTGTATTCGGTTTGCATAAACCCCGGCTCGTCGCTTTCCATTACGTATTGGGGGTCGAGACAAAGATTGATTTTTTGCTTGAGCTTGTCCGCCGTCTCGCGCGACAATCCGAGCGCGTCGCGCAATACGAGCGTTATGTAATCGCCGCCCCAATCGAAAGTGTTGCAATAGCAAATGCCGTCGCCCTTACCGTACGTTACGGTCGTTTCGATCGCGCCTACGTCGGCAAGCAGCGTGCCCATATCGCGCCTGTAATCGTCGAACAAGTATTGTGTTTCGGCAAACGCCGTAGCAACATAGTCCGTTTCGGATATGCCCGCAAACTTGACTGCGCTGTCAACCATATCTATAAAGCGGTTGTCCGCGTACATAAACGACGCGCAGCCCGATAGCCGCGACCCGACAAGCCCGACGGGATAAATAAGCTTGCTGTCGCTGTCGAGCGTATAATATACGGGGGCTTTGTTTACGAGCGTGTAACCCTCGGCGATAATATCCTCCGCCTGCTCGAACAGCATGTCCACGTCCGCATCGGCAACTCTGCGTTTTTTACCGAGCGATATGCTCGCCTCGTTGCAATAGCAACGCAAAAAATCGCCGGGAACGCCTATATACAGTTTTTCGATATCGCGGCGCGCGCTGCTTCGCGCTCCGTCGAGAACGTGCGAAATCGCTACGCCCAACTTTTCGGGCGCGATCCATTCGCCGTCCGCAAAGCCGTCATAGTCGCAGACCCCGATACCGTCAACGGTTATCGAGTTGTTCAACCCTCGGCTTCCGATCAAAACAACGATCTTGCTCGTTCCGAGTTCCATTACGGCAATACTGTTTTTCAAGACGAACCTCTTTACAAACTGTGGTTTTTACATTATATCCGCTTTCGACGCGGTTTGTCAAGCAAACCGTACTTACAGCGCAAAAAACAAAAATTCGCAAGCGTGCGTTATGCGCGCAAGTAATGTTCCGAGTAGTACTCCTCGTTGTCCGTAGGAGAATACGTGACGCGCGGCGTCGGATTATCGGGATCGGATCTGTTCATCCACACGCGTATAAGCCCCGTTTCGCGGTTTACTGGAAAATCGGGTTTGCCCTCGGCGTATACGCTCCACCCGTCGTCGAGCAGAGTCGAAAACTCGTCGCCCGTGCCTTTTATTTCTATCGAGCAGCCGCTGCGCATGCGTATATAGCAATATCCGTCGCGTGTCAAATCCATAAACGCGACGCGTTCCGTGATCTGCGCGTCGATAAGTCCCGCCGAATGCATATAGTCGGTAAAACTCTTGATGAGCGACATGTCGTAACCCGTTCGTTCTTGGAAGAACGAACCGACTTCGGTATTTGCTTTGTCGCGCGGCTTGACTACGAAAAATCCGCTTTGCGGCGTAGCAGAGCTTGAAAAGATCCTGCCCGACGAATAACATTGCAAATACCCGTCTCCGCCGGCGAATTGAAAAAGATTGCCGTAAACGACGTAATTTATCGATACTCTGTCGGGGAACTTTCGTTCTATATTTACAACTCCGACGTCCGCAAACGCGCTTTCTATCTTGCGCGTTATCCCCGCTTCGTCGACAAAGAAAATAGACGAACCCGTTTTTATGCCGCTCGCTTCTATCACCTTATCGTCGTAATCGGGCGAATCGACGTAGTAATTATACGCCTCGACATGACGCACAAGAAAAGTAGCGCCGCACACTACTATGCAAAGCACGACGGTCACAACTACGGATAATAAAATTATCAGTCTCTTGTTACGCATACCTAAATTATAGCAAATGCGCCGAAAAAAAGCAAGTGTTTACGATATAATTGTATTGTTACGCAGCTATCAACAAGTTGCGCGCGGTTCTCGCCTTATCTTTCCGCCGAGCGCGGAGAACGCGTCTTCTATGCTCTCGTAGCCGCGGTCGATATGCTCCACGCCGAGCACAACGGAACGCCCCGCCGCGGAAAGCGCGGCGATAACGAGCGCCGCGCCGCCGCGCAGATCGCACGCTTTTACGACCGCGCCGTTTAGCGTTTTTACTCCGCGCACTACGGCGACCCGATCTTTCACGGTAATTGCCGCGCCCATTTTGTTGAGTTCGCTCGTGTACCCGAATCTGTTTTCAAACAGGTTTTCGACAATGACGGAACTGCCCGATGCTCGCGCAAGCAACGCGCAAAACTGCGGCTGCATGTCGGTCGGGAACGCCGGATAGATATTCGTTTCGAGTTTATGTAATGCGCGCGGTCGATCGTTCGCCGCGATACCTACCGAATCGTCTCCGACAGATATTTTTGCGCCCGTTTTTTTCAGTCGTTCCGTTATTCCGAAAATGTGCTCGGGAACGATATTATGTATTACCGCTTCGCCGCCCGTCGCCGCGACTGCGGCGAGATACGTGCCCGCGCATATCCTATCGGGCATCGGACGGTACGTACAGCCGTGTAAATGCGGCACGCCCTCTATGCGCACAACGGATTCGCCCGCGCCCGCAACATGTCCGCCCATGGCGTTTATAAAGCAGGCAAGATCGACGATTTCCGGCTCGCGCGCCGCGTTTACTATAACGGTTTCGCCGTCGAGCAATGCGCCCGCCATCATTAGATTTTCAGTCGCTCCGACCGACGCAAAATCGAGATTTATCACGTTCGGGCGCATTTGCGATCCGTCGCAACACAAAACTCCGCTGTCGTCCTCTATCTTGACGGACAAACCGCGCAAGCCCGCGATATGCAGATCGATCGGTCTCAACCCTATCTCGCACCCGCCCGGGTGGCTGATATAAGCGCGCCTGCAACGCGACAGTATCGCGCCCATGATAAATATCGACGAGCGCAGTTTGCCCGTCAGATCCGAATTTATGACGTTGAGCGCTATATCGTTACAGCAAATATGTAGATCGTCGCCGATAAACTCGGCATAACACCCGAGATGCCGCATAATGTCGAGCATCGCGTCGATGTCCTTCAAGTGCGGGCAGTTTTCGAGCACAACTCGCTCGTCCGTCAAGATACACGCGGCTATTATCGGCAATACGGCGTTCTTCGCCGTCTGCACGGTAACTTCGCCGCAAAGCGGCGTGCCGCCGTCTATTATAAGTTTTTGCATACGCCACCTTCCATTTCCATTATATGTCAAAAGGAAGTTAAGCGTGAAAAAGGACGCTGTTATACAAACAACGTCCTTACGTTTTCATGGAATCTATTTCGATTTTTTATGAATCGATATAAGCTCGCAGAGATATTCGCCGAGCGGCTTTTCTATTTTTTCAAAGCCTGCGTCGCGCGCGGCGAGCGCGCTTTTGAACCGCCCCGTCACTTGAGTTATGTCTCTGCCCGAAAAGCCGTCCGCCGCATGCGCGGCTTGCGCATAGTCCATTTGCGCGGAGTCCGAGTCGGATAGCATTTTCAGTTTTGCTTTGAACATTTCCGCGCGCTCGCTCTCGGTAGGCAACGGTATGTTTATCACGTTTCCGAACCTGCTTATTATGGCGGGATCGA
>CAJUNM010000058.1 GCA_910587805.1 uncultured Christensenellaceae bacterium
GTCGTAACAAGGTAGCCCTACGAGAACGTGGGGCTGGATCACCTCCTTTAAGGAATCTGCAATTAGAGCAGATCCAAAAATTTATGTTCTCAATCGATTCGATTTGCTGAAATCTTTCACTTAGGTATGTGTGTAACGAATTGCGTTGATTTATAATCGGCGCAATTTTTTTTATGCTGTGAATTAGTTTGTGCGGCGTTATTTCTGTCGTTATGCGCGTTTGTGCGTTGACCGCGCCAAATAGCGTTGTTACGAACTCGACGCGGCGTTCTGTCCGCGCAAATATCCGACGCGATTGCGCTCGCGTCGCTTAATCATCGAGTCTATAGCCGAATTATGTTGGTTAATGCTCGAAATTTCCGTATATTGAAATATAAATTTCGCCGTGGGTATTGACAAACGGCGCGCGTTAATGTATAATGTATATAACAGCGATACGGCGGGGTTTATGAAAAACATTGCTATTGTGGAAGATGAGGACGAAGCGGCGGCACGGCTTACGGGCTATATCGATCGCTATGCCGAGCAGAACGGGCAAAAGTTCCGTGTCGAGCGTTTTAATAATGCGGTCGATTTTCTCGCCGAATACAAGTCGATCTATTCCGTAGTTTTCATGGATATTCAAATGCCGAACATGGACGGCATGAGCGCCGCGGCGGAATTGCGCAGAATCGATAAAACAGTGTCGATAGTATTCATTACAAATCTCATACAGTACGCGCAAAAGGGTTACGAGGTCGATGCGGTTGCGTATTTGCTCAAGCCCGTTAAGTATTACGATTTTGCGCTTAAGTTCCGCAAAGCGCTCGGCATATATGCCATGAACGAGGAACAGGATATAACCATAAACATAGCGAGCGGTATGTGCCGCGTATCCACGGATAAGTTGATGTACGTCGAGATCGTGCGTCATAAGCTTTTATACCATTTCGTGGACGATATACTCGAGGTGACGGGCGTGTTGCAAAAAGCGGAAGACGAGCTTAAGCGGTACGGATTTTTGCGTTGCAATCAGTGTTATCTCGTAAATCCCAAATTCATAAAGAGCGTAAACGGCATGACCGTGCGCGTCGGCAACGACGAGTTGGCGATCAGCCGCCCGCGCAAAAGCGCGTTCATGACCGAACTTGCAAATTGGTACGGGGGGGGTTATAGCATACCGTGACCTTTTTACAAGTTTTATGGACATACGGCGTTATTATACTTGAGTTTATCGTCGAGCTGTATATATTTTTGGTTTTGTTTTTGCGCAAGCTCGAGCGGCGCAACGGATTCGTATTGCGCGTATCTCTGCTTTCGATAGCCTATGCGGCGATAGGCTTACCCGTCGCATGGTTTTACGCTGCGTTCGGCAATACGGTTTGGGGCCGAATATCGGTTTATATCGTATTATTCGGCATAGCCACGGTGTTTGCGTATTTGTGTTTCGACGAATCGTACGTTACGGTGTTGTTTTGTTGCAGCATGGCGTATGCGTCGCAAAACCTCGTATACAAGCTGTTTTTGATATTCTGGACGTTCGGCGAAGTATTCGATTTATACGAGGGTTGGGGCGAGCATTTCGATCTGTTTTACAGACTGACGTATTACGTCTTTTACGCCGCGTGCTATACCGCGGTATGGTTCGCATTCATACGCGGCGTCACGACGCGCGTACAGACGCATGCTATCGACCGCAAAATGCTCGCCGTCACAGTCATTGTGCTTGCGGTAACAGTGATACTGTGCTCGTTCGAGGACGTGTATTTTGCACAATTGAGCGTATGGCGCGAAAACAGATTCGACAATCCGATTTATTACGTGCTACGTCAGACCGGGAATATATTCTCTGCTGTTTGCTGCATCGTAATTTTGCTGTTTGCGTCCAAGACTATAGTCGAGCATAGCTTGCAACGCGAGGTGGATTATCTGAAGCACGTAGTGCGTCAAGGCAAATTGCAATACGAAATATCGAAGGACACGATCGATTTGATAAATATCAAATGCCACGACATAAAGTACAAACTCGAGGCGATGAGCGCAGCCGACGGCGTATCCAAAAAGGCGATGGACGATCTTCGCGAGAGTATTTCCATTTATGATTCCAAGATAAAAACGGGCAATCGGCTGTTGGACGTTCTGCTTACCGAAAAGAGCTTGTTTTGCGAGCAGAACAAGATAGCGCTTTCTTGCATGACGGACGGCGAAAAGCTCGGGTTCATGGAATCGGGCGATCTCTATTGCCTTTTCGGAAATTTGATAGACAACGCGCTCGAAGCCGTGCGCGCCATAGAAAAGCAAGAACGCCGCGTGATAAATCTTACCGTAAAAGAAAAGGGCGGGATAGTCTTGGTACAGGAAGAAAACTATTTCGACGGCGAAATAAAGTTCGAGGACGGACTTCCGCTCACTACCAAGAACGACAGGAACTATCACGGGTTCGGCATGCGCAGTTTGCGCATGATAGTCAAAAAGTACGGCGGCGAGCTTACGGCGAACGTGACAGATGATATTTTCAGATTGAATATTATTTTACCTATTCCGCAGGGCGATATTACAGCAGAATAAGTAAAAATTTTACAATATAGGAAAAACTATTGATTTCATTATTTATGTTTGCTATTATAGCAATATGAAAGCGACAAGAATATTCTCTATATTTTGTGCTCTTGCGGCGTTCTCGTTTCCGAGCGGATGTATGGCAAACAAGCCGAGCGTTCCGACCGGACCGGACGATGAAATCGAAAATCCGCCGATAGGAGAGACGATCGCGCCCGATTACATAACCGCCGACGCGGATAAGATAGCCGATTTTTCCAAAGGCGAGCCGACAAGCGGTTTTCATAAAGCGAACGGATATTCAAACGGCGGAATGTTCGATTGCATGTGGTCGTACGACAACATCTGGGTGCAAGACGACGCAATGCAAGTTGTCGTCAGAGAAAGATCGATCGGCAATTATAAATACACGGGCGGCGAATACCGTACCGACGGCAAGTATTCTTACGGATATTTTTCTACTTGCATGAAAGCTGCCAAATGTTCGGGCGTGGTGTCGTCGCTGTTTACATATACAAATCAACCGCGTTGGGATGAAATCGATATAGAGTTCTTGGGCAACGATACGACGAAAGTACAGTTCAATTATTATACAAACGGCACGGGCGGACACGAGTTTGTTTACAATCTCGGCTACGATGCGTCGACGGAATTTCACGAGTACGGGTTTTCATGGACGCAGGACGCAATAATTTGGTACGTTGACGGAAAAGCCGTGCACAAGGCGACTAAAGACATTCCGCAATACGCGGGGCAGATAATGACTAATGTGTGGAACGGCAAGGGCGTCGAAGATTGGATAGGCAAATTTACATATCCCGGTCACGACGTAGTCGCGCAATATAAATGGATAGGTTATAAATCTGCGTAAGCAGATCAACTATAAGGAGTGAAAAAGATGAAAAAAAGTCAAAAAGCGATGCTTGCGGTTTTGACCGCAACGGTTACGGCGGGCAGCATGTTTGCGCTCACGGCATGTCAAAAGCCGTTGAAGGACGAGCCGTTGAAAGGCGACGCGCTCGCCGTCTTTTCGGACGGAGCGTCCGATGCGTTTTTCGAGTCCGACGGATGGTGCAACGGCGACGTTTTCAACGTGACTTGGAGCTCGGAAAACGTCACTTATGCGGACGGTGCGGCAAAACTTTCGATTTCCGACGCTTCGGCAACGGCGACTGTTCCGTATCTCGGCGGCGAGCTTAGATCGTATCAGCATTTTTCGTACGGCGATTTTTCCGTGAGAATGAAACCGGCAAAAGTCGTAGGCACGGCGAGTACGTTTTTTACTTATACCGGTCCGACCGAGGAGACCGATGGCGAGCCCAATCCGCACGACGAGATAGATATAGAATTTTTGGGCGCGGATACAACGCACGTTCAGTTCAATTATTTCGTAAACGGACAGGGCGGTCACGAGTTTATGTACGATCTCGGTTTCGACGCATCGCTCGAATATCACGATTACGGTTTCCGTTGGACGGAAGATTACATCACGTGGTTCGTAGACGGCAAGCCCGTACATAAAGTCACCGCGAGCGAGAGCAATCCGATACCGTCCACGCCCGGCAGACTGCTCATGAATCACTGGTGCGGCACGGAAAACGCCGAGGGCTGGATGGGTAAATACGAAGGCAGCGACGGAAAGACCGCCGACTATGCGTCCGTAAGCACTACCGCAGAGCCGATCGAC
>CAJUNM010000059.1 GCA_910587805.1 uncultured Christensenellaceae bacterium
CCCACCCTATATGCTCGACGCGCCCGTCGGCGGCGTGGTCAGCGCAGCCCCCATTTCTCTTTGTGTTATTCAAAATTCAGATAAAAGGAAATTTCGTACCATGCGTTTAATACCAAAAAAATCCAAGCTCAATGCAACAATATGGAAATCGTTTACAATATTCGATTTCGGCATAGCGTTCGCGTTGTTCATACTCGTGGCTGTCGTCGGACTGTCGAATTTAGCGGGCAAGTGGTACATGTGTTTAGCGGTGATTCCGCTTGCGGTGTTGTTGTTCATGCCCGACGGCGATGGTGGCAAAATGTATACCGAACTGCGCTATTACGTCAAGTATGCGTTTTCCCGCAAGCGTTACACGTCGGACACGTCGCAAGCCGCAAAGAACGTCGCCGCGCTCGTGCCGAGCATGAAGATACTCGATAGCGGCGTACTCGATTACGGCAATTATGTCGGCGGCGTTGTCGCGCTCGACAGTGTCGAGTTCGCTTTGAAAAGCGAGTACCAACAAAACGACATAATATCGGCATTGTCGCGTGCGTTTAACTGCCTGTCGTTTGGCGAGAGTGCGCAGATAGTGAAAATAGACCGCCCGATTAATTTTGACGAGATCGCCGAGCTCACGTTCGACAAGCTCTGCGCCGCCGAGAACGGCGACGACGCGGCAAAGCGGCTCGTTCTGCGTTCTCGGCTCGCCCAGCTCGACGAGCTGAACAACGTCAACAAGCAGTATCGCCCGTATTATTATCTCGTATTTTACTCGGAGACGCCGCAATCGCTTGAAACGTTGTTGGACGGTGTGGGCGGGTATTTGTCCGCGTGCGGACTACACCCGCGTTTGCTCGGCGCAAAGGACGTCGCTGTGTTTTTGAAATATTGCTATACCCGCGATTTCGACGAGCGCGAAATTGAGAGTGTCGCACCCGACAAATATCTCGAATACATACGCCCGCAGTCGGTCAAGTTCAATTTTGCCGATTTTAAAACGGACGGCAAGCTTGCGTTCACTTACGCGATTGCCGACTACCCGATTTCGGTCGGTAACGCATGGGGCGCAGATATTTTCAATATCAAGAACACAAAAACGGTGATGAGTATTCGCCCTGTTGACCGCTACAAAGCAACAAAACGTATAGATAAAACAATCGTCGAGATCGGAACAAGAGAGAACACCGCCAAAGCGTCCGAGCTTATAGCCCAAGACACTCACCTTTCGACAATGGGCGCGCTTTTGCAGTCGTTACAGAACGAAAACGAAATGCTGTTTGATTGCGTCCTAACCGTAACGGGCTACAACAATGACGGCGAAAGTCCTGCGGCGTTTCGTCGGCGCGTTCGCCAACACATTATTTCGTCGGGATTTCAGGTGTCTATGCTCCGCGCTCGGCAGCTCGACGGATTTATTTCGGGGAGTATTACGGCGCGCGAGCCGCTCAAAAACCTTATGCGCGGCATTAACAGCGAAAGCCTTGCGGCGGTGTTCCCGTTCGTGTTTACGTCCATAATCGAGCCGAAAGGCATGACGCTCGGCGAGAGCGGCGGCTTCCCGTTCATACTCGACCCGTTCAAATGGGAGTACAGCGGCGGCGAGTACGTCAACGCCAACATGTTTATAGCGGGAACGAGCGGAAGCGGCAAATCGTATTTCGCAAAGTCACTGTTATCGCAGTTGTATTCTGAAAATGCCGTAGTCTACATACTTGACCCCGAAAATGAGTATAAATACCTATGCAACAACGTCGGCGGGCGTTTCATCGACGTGGGCAACGCCACGACGGGGCGAATAAATCCGTTTCACATTTACCAATCGCTGTCCGACCAAGAAGACGAGAACGGCGAGCCGATACCGTTGCCGCCGTCCGCCGTGTTCGCCGCGCACCAGCAATATCTCGAAAACTTTTTCGCGGTGACATTGCCGGGCATAAGCTCCGACGCGCTCGAAG